>QYQL01000138.1 GCA_007280915.1 Verrucomicrobiaceae bacterium
GAGATCGGAAGCTGGATCACGTGCCGGCAGTAGGCGGTTTCTGTCGAATCGAACGATCCGTTCTCGAAATATTTGTTTGCCGGGGCTCCTCCTCCGCAAAGATGAAAAAACCGGCATTCACGGCGGCACTTTTCCACTCCCGCCCGGGTGTCGTTCATGACTGCGAGAAACTGCCGGTTCGAGAGAGCTGTTTCCAAACCTCCTTCACGGAATGAGCCGAAGGCAAAGGTTCCGTATTCCGTCGTCGGGAGGCCGAGCATTTCGGGTGAAAACGTGGAGAAATTCCCCTGCCAGTCCACGTTCAGGATGCCGAACGGCCTCACCTGTTCGTTCTCGTAAATGAACTCCTGCGAGGCGGCCTCGCGGTTGCAGAGGATCCGTTGGAGCGCAAAATCGAATTCGCGGATCCGGACCTCTCCGCCGGAGGCCTTCTGGCGCTCGAACATCCGGCGGAAAAATGACTCGACGCGCGGGTTGCTCCCGATGCCGAGCGAACTCGATGTGTGGATGCCTTCCTGTTCCTCGATGTTGAATCCGAACCGGACGATCCCGTTGCCGGCAAAAAAGTCATAGATTTCATCCGCGTGGTCGAGCGAGTCGCCGGTCACGACCGCGATGACGTGGAAGCCGATCCCGTGCGCTCGCAAAAGTTCCACCCCGCGCATCGTGCGCTCGTGGGTCCCTTTTCCCTGGCGGGTCTTCCGGTGGGCATCATGGATCGCCGCCGGTCCGTCAATGCTCAACCCGAGGCAAATGCCGGTTTCCTTGATGAATTCACACCACTTTTCATCAATCAGGGTCCCGTTGCTCTGGAACGAATGGATAATTTTAAGATCCGGCGGAGCTTCGGATTGGATGAGATCGAAAGCGCTGCGATACCACTCGATCGGGACAGCCATCGGTTCACCCGCATGCCAGACGAATGTGAGGGATTCCCTCACGAGATCGGTTGCGAAGATCCCGGAAACGACCGACCGGAGGGTTTCCCCGCTCATGCGATGCGTCTCTGAGCGGGAAGGAAGGTAGCAGTAGTCGCAGTCGAGATTGCAGAACGGAGAGGGCTGAAGCACCGCCAGCTTCAGCCACTCCTCACGACAAGCGCCCCCCGGTGGAGGGAGATCCGCCGGGTTTGCCGTCTCCAGAATTTGGAGACCGGAGTCCAATTAGAAGTTGTGCCAGTTGCCCCAGCCGCCGTTGTGCCAGCCGTTGTGCCAGTTGTGCCAGCCGCCGCCGTTGCCCCAGGCGTTTCTCCACCACATCATGCCGGCATTGGCCTGACCGGTGCTTTGGCCGGGCTTGAGGGTATTTGGCGTCTCAAGGGCCTCGCGGACCTTGGCGACACGCAGGTCCACTTGGGATTCGCCGGAAGCAGTGGCGGGGACCGCCGCCGCCTGCGAGGTTTGGTTGGCGGCCAGAGCAATGGCTCCGCCGAGCATCAGGGTCTTGAGGTGGCTTGTGAACGTGTGTTTCATGGTTTTCCTTGGATGAGTTGCTGGGCGGCCGTTTGTTCCGAGGCGGATTGCCCCGCGAGGACGGCGTCGTGGATTTTCAGATCGAACAGGAACGCACTCCCGTCGCCGGTCGACTGGTTCAAATCAAAGAGGGCTCCGTTTTTCTTTGCGATCCATACCGTGCTCGGGCCCTCGTCCGTGGAATTCTCGCCGGTGCCGAAGGCGTTGACCAAAATGTTCTTGAGAGCCAGCGAATCCTGCCCGTCGTTCGTGTGGAATGCGACGCCGTAAAATTTTCCCTCAAAAACGTAGTAGATGACTGCCTCCAGCAGCGCCGGTCCCACCAGCAATTTTTCCCCGGTCTTTTTGTAGAGTTTCAAAGCGCCGCGGTCCTGCTCCAATACAAACCCCTTGGCGGAAAACTCCGCTCCGAAGGTCACCCCGCCGAACCCCGGAACTTTGTCAAGGTTTGCCATCTTCGCATGGTCAGCCTCTTCGTCATACTTCGCCTCTTGGGCGCCGGGAGCGGCAGGTTCCTGTGAAAAAACCGGCGACATTGAGAAAGCGCCTACCGAAACGACTACAATCCGCTTGATGGTAGAAATCATGATCTGGATCAAATATTCCAGACCGGCAGATGTTGCAACAGAAATTTTTTTGAGCGTCAGTTTTGTGACAAATCAATCCCGCGCGAGCATTTCGCGGAGCGAGGCGAAGGACGCCGAGATGTCCTCCTCTTCGACGGGCTTGTTCATGATCTCGTGGTAGCCTTCGACCAGAACCCCCTCGCCTTCGATTTCCTTGAGGAACGGGCTCGGGCGGCAATACATGGCGCTCCCGAATTTGGTGCGGTTCACGCAGTGGGTGATCGTGAGGGATTTCATCGCGCGGGTGATGCCGACATAAAACAGGCGGCGCTCCTCGTCGACCGTCCCCTCGGATTTCGAGCGTTCGTGCGGGATGAGGCCGTCCTCGGCACCGACGAGAAAAACGTGGGGAAATTCGAGGCCCTTGGCAGCGTGGAGGGTGATGAGCGTCACTCCCTTCGCATCGTCTTTTTTATCTTCGTCGCGCTCGCGGTCGAGGGTCATCTCGTCGAGGAATCCCTGGAGACCGGATTTCGAGCGCTTCTGGTGCTCAGCGAGCGTGCGGAGAACTTCTTTCGCTCCGCCCTCCCGGTTGAGTTCCTCCTCCGGGGTTTTGCAGGAACGCTTTAGATCCTCGAAGTAGCCGGATTCAGTGAGAAAATGGGAGACGAGGTCGGCCGCGTCGGCGCCCGGGGTGAGCAGGTGGATGCGGGTGGCCGCGAGATCTTCGGAAAACCGGCGGATCGCCTCGGCGGTCTTGCGTGAGACCTGCTCGGCGAATTCCGGCGCGGTCAGTGTTTCAAAGAGGCTGTTGTGGGCCTTCGCGCTGTGTTCCAGCGCGAGTTCCACCGTCGTGGGGCCGATTCCACGCGGAGGGGTGTTGATGATTCGCAAGAGAGCCACATCATCGGAGGGGTTGAGCAGGCACGTCATCGTTGCGAGGATGTCCTTGACCTCGCGCCGGTCGAAAAAGCTTTTGCCTCCGACAAGCCGGTAGGGGACGCGCTGGCGGCGGAGGGTTTCCTCCAGCACGCGCGACTGGGCGTTCATCCGGTAGGCGATCGCGAAGTGCTCCCACGGGAGATTGCTGCCCGCACGGATTGCGCCGATCTCATTCACCACGAACTCCGCCTCCTTTTTGTCGTCCGGGACGCAGACGACATGGACCGGATCGCCTCCCTCCTGCGGGCTCCAGAGGTTTTTTCCGCGCCGGCGCGGGTTGTTTTTGATCAGGCGGTTCGCCGCGCCGAGGATGGCGTTCGTGCTCCGGTAATTCTGCTCGAGGCGGATGATCTCCGGATTCCGGAAATGCTTTTCAAATTCGAGGATGTTCGAGACCTCGGCCCCGCGCCAGCCATAGATGCTCTGGTCGTCGTCCCCGACAACGCAGACGTTCGGCGGGTCGTTTGAAGCCAGCAGGCTCACGAGCCGGAGCTGGAGGTTGTTGGTGTCCTGGAATTCATCCACCAGCATGTGGCGGAATCTGGAGCGCCATTTTTCGCGGACCGCCGGGTGCTCGGTGAGCAGGTTGACCGCCTGGATGAGGAGGTCGTCAAAATCCATCGCGTTGAGCGCGCGGAGTTCGCGGTCGTAGCGGGCATAGACCGCTCCAATGACGGTCTCCTCGTCGCGGGGCGCGGCCCAGCCGTTGTTCTTCGCCTTGCTGATCATGCTTTGCGCGAGTCCCGGATCCAGTTTCTCGTCGCGCGCGGTAACCCGGTTGATGATCTTTTTGATGAGCCCGAGTTGGTCGCCCTGATCGAAGATGCTGAAGTTGTTTTTGTAGCCGAGCTTGTCGGCATCCGTGCGCAGGATTCTCACGCAGAGCGCATGGAACGTGCTCGCTGTGATCTCGGAGGCCTTTTCGGAGTCGAGCATCCCGGCGATGCGCCCCTTCATTTCCCGCGCGGCCTTGTTCGTGAACGTGACCGCGAGGATGCCGGAGGGAGGGACACCCTGGGAGACAAGCCAGGTGATCCGCGCGACAATCGTCCGGGTTTTTCCAGTGCCCGCTCCCGCGAGGATGAGGAGGGGTCCGTTCTCGTGGGTGGCGGCGCGCTGCTGTTCGGGATTCAGATCCCACAGCCGGAACTTGCTCACGGAAGATCTCCCGCTGCAAACCGGGCCACGACCGCGGGATAAATCCGGTGCTCCTCGATCTGGATGCGCGCATGCAGCAACGCCGGCGTGTCGCCGGGAAGGACCGGCACCTCCGCCTGCGCGATAATCTCCCCGGTGTCCATCCCCGCATCCACAAAATGAACCGTGCAGCCGGATTTTTCCACCCCCGCCGCCAAAGCCTGACTCCAGGCCTCGAGCCCGGGGAACGCGGGCAGGAGCGACGGGTGGATATTGATCACCCGTCGCGGGAAAGCCTCCAGCAGCGGCTGCTTCACCATTCGCATGTAGCCGGCCAGCACGACCAGTTCGACCCCCGCATCGCGAAGCCTCCGCACGACATCCGTCTCAATCTCGGGAGACAGCTTCGTGCAGAACCTCGGCTCGCGGATCACATGCGCCGGGATCCCCGCGCCACGGGCCAGATCCAGGATCCCCGCCCCCTCGACATCGGCCATGACGATCACCGGTTCGGCATCCAGCCGGCCCGCCTCGATCTCCGAGAGGATCGCGCGGAAATTCGACCCCTTCCCGGACCCCAGAACTCCGATTTTCAATTTTGCCATGACAGATGGAATCATGCACGCCATCGCGGTCGTGGCAAGCAGGGGAAAATTCTTTGCACCGGCAGCCCACCGGGTATTTCTTTTTGATGCAGCTGCGATTGGGAGGATTCGACGAGGAGATATTTTCGTCTTCAACAAAAGTCGAAACCACCCGGCATTTTTTCGGGGCAACCGGCGTCTCTGTTCACGAAGGCGAGTTCTGGACGGCCAAGCAAAGGGACGGGCATTCGATCCATGAGGTATCCTACCGCGCGTGCTACAAGCCACAGCTCCCGGAATATTTTCTGAAACGTCACGCGAAGCCAGGCAGCGTGGTCTTCGATCCTTTTCTCGGTCGCGGGACGACTCTCATCGAAGCCCGCCTTGCCGGCTGCCGGGTAGTGGGCAGCGACGCGAACCCCCTTTCGATCCGGCTTGCCAGTTCGCGTCTCCGTCCTCCTGCCTCCGGCGAGATCAAAAGCCGCCTCGACTCGGTGGTGCTCAGTCCGGAAGCGACGGCTCCGGACGGGCTGCTGGAGTTTTTCCATCCGGACACGTTGGGTGAAATCCTCGGCTGGATGGAATACTTCCGAAGCCGCCGCGATCAGGGCCTCATGGATAAGGTGGACGAGTGGATCGAGATGGTTGCCGCGAACCGGCTCACCGGACACTCGAACGGGTTTTTCTCGGTTTATACCCTGCCGCCCAACCAAGCGGTTTCGATTGATCGTCAGAAAAAAATCAATGCCAAGCTGAAGCAGCGCCCGGAATACCGGAACACCCGGCTCCTAATCTGGAAAAAAACCCGTTCGCTTTTCCGGGATCCGCTGCCCTCCGGATATGGCGATCACGAACCATTGCTGTTCCAGGCTTCCGCCGATTCGATTCCCCAAGTCGTGTCAAACAGCGTGGATCTAGTGGTCACATCGCCGCCATTTTTAAACGAGGTGGACTACCTGCAGGACAACTGGATGAGGATGTGGTTTTGCGGGATCTCACTGGAAAAGAATTCGCTTTGGCAGATCCGGTCGATTCCCGACTGGACGTCGCGTATGGAGGCCACCCTGCGCGAGCTCGGAAGAGTTCTCAAGAGCGGTGGAGTGATTGCTTTCGAAGTCGGGGAAGTGCGCAAGGGAACCGTTCGTCTGGAACTGGAAATCGCGGAAGCCGGCATCCGAGCGGGTCTTACCCCGGATCACATCCTCATCAACTCCCAATCCTTCACAAAAACCTCAAACTGCTGGGGCGTGGACAACAACAAGCGCGGAACGAACTCCAACCGGATCGTCGTATTCCGAAAGTAGCTGTCCGTGCGGACAGCCTCAGACGAGCTGCTTGATCGCTGTCGTGAGATAGACCGCTTCCGGGTGCTTGCCGCGGTATTTTGTGATCTCCTTTTTTGCGATGACGCGGAATCCGAAGCGTTCGAGCACCTTTGCGCCGCGCCGGGATTCAAATGTCACCATCTGGCCGAAGACGGCCTTCTCGCCGCAGGATTTCAGGTAGTCGAAATACGCGTTGAGCATCACGTGGGTTCCGGCAAAGCTCTGCGCCTCGGGCAGGACATTGAAATGAAAATGGGCCGTTTTGCGCGGGGCGGCCGGCACCTCGCGCCAGGAATTTTTCAGGATCCAGTGGATGAACTCGCGGGTCGCCCGGTTGTAGCGCGGGTAGCGTCTCAGGCCGGTAGCAAAGAGCTGGAGGTTGTGGAAAAAGCTGTGCCATTGCTGGCGGAGCGGACGCCTGGAGCCGAGGAGATACCCCTTCACCACGCCGTCCTGCTCGAGGACAAACGACGATTCCGGCTCGACGTCGGTGTAGTAGGCGGTCAGGTAGTCGGAAAACAGGTCGCGGTCCTCGAAGATAGGATCGATCGGTTTCCCGAGGAAGCCCGTCTCACAGCAAAGCCTCCGCACCGCATCGCGGTCGCGGGGTTCGTAAGGTCGCACGGATATTCCAGGAGGCAGGGCCACGGGAAATGTTCTAAGTGCGATCCGGCTTTTCCACAAGCCCAACCGACCCCGTCAGGAGCCCGAGCCCAACGGAAGCAATAGTGTGGTGCCATCGCGCTGCGCTATCGCTTCAAATGGTTTTCAGATTGAATGCGAAAATGCATCGGACAGAGTGGGTGCGTGAGATTTCTTTTGTTCACTGCAATCTTCGCCACCTCGCTTTGCGCATCCGCCGCATGGGAGGTGAATCAATCCCGTGTTTCGGGAAACCTTCCGAAGGGTGGCGTGGTGCGCGAGGCGCAGCTTTCAGGCGATGGTGTGACCGCACGGGTCACAGCCATCGTTTTTTCCTCAAAATCCTACGCGATGCATGTGGTAGACAGCCCGGCGCCCGGGACGACGAAACTGGCCGGAGTGCTGGCTGCGGCGGGATGCGTGGCGGGCGTCAACGGGGGATATTTTCAGGACGATTTCCGTCCGGTCGGGCTCATGATTGCGAATGGGCGCCAGGTTCATGCGTTCGAGAAGGCAAAGCTTCTTTCCGGCATCCTGGCGGTGAGAGGATCCCGGATCGAGATCGTGCGCCCGTCGCATTTTCAGAATCCGGGTGATGTCCGCGAGGCGATCCAGTGCGGTCCGATGCTCGTGGAGGGCGGGCAGCCGGTTGCGGGGCTGAATTCCGAGCGCTCCGCCCGCAGGACTGTGGTCGCGACCGATGGGCGCGGCCAGTGGGCTTTGATCTACATGACCTCGGTGACATTGGCTGATGCCGCGCGCATTCTCACGAATCCAAGTGTTCTGGGGGACTGGGTTCCTACCACCGCGCTCAACCTCGACGGAGGATCCTCCAGCGGGCTTTGGGCGGCATCCACTCCCGATGAGGTCTCGCGCCCGGAACTCGGGCATGTCCGGAACTACATCGGCATTGCTCCGAAGTAGGAGATCAATCGAACTTCAGCCTGTCTTCTTCGACCACGATGCGCAGGGCCCCATCCGAGCGCGAGCGCAGGACGGTTTTCCACAGATCCGCGTCGGAGATCGAGCGGAATGAAACGGCATCCGGGCGCGGTTTGAGGAACCGCCGGAGCGATCCGCGCCATGCCGCACGGTCGACCGGGTTGGCCCGGGGGTTCCAGTTTTGGAATGGAAAATTTCCGCGATGCATGAGAGTCGACCCCTCGGCGATCGCCTGGATCCGCACGATGTCGGCTTTGTCCATTGGCTCCCAAACCAGGACGATTCTCGGATCCTCGCTGGCGATCCGGGATTTTTTTACGAAGGGCATGTCTGGTGCCGGGAGGAATGCCTTCCGGGTTTCGGCGGGTGCCATCGTCATCGCCGGGAGGGAGTGCTTCAACGAGGTGGCGGGGTCGTAGCCGTCCGAGAAGGCAACGAAGCAGGTCGGAGCGCATCCTGTCAGAGCAACCAGCAGCAGCATCGTGAGCGAACGCATCCGGATTCCAAATTGTCACGGCGTGGAATCCGCGTAAAGTCCGCTCATGCAGCGCAGATGGATTTTACCGCCTCCCGCCGACCCCCTCGTGGCCGGCCGGCTGCTCAGGGAGCTGGATGTCCCGGTGTTTCTCGCTTCTCTGCTTGCAAGACGGGGGTTTTCGGACATCCCGTCGGCTGCGGAGTATTTGAACCCGAAAATGCGATCGCTTGCCGCGCCGGAACTGCTCCCTGAAATGTCCCTGGCCGCAGAGCGCGTGCTCGCTGCGGTGAAGTCGCGCGAGAGGATCGTTCTTTACGGGGATTACGATGTGGATGGCATCACGTCGCTGGCCATCCTTGCGCGGGCGTTGAAGGCATTCGGCGCGGCGGCGGAGTGCTTCCTTCCTCATCGCGTCGAGGAAGGATACGGGCTGAGCGCGGCGGGCGTGGAGCGCTGCTGCGAAATGCACAACCCGCAGATCCTGTTGGCGGTGGACTGCGGGACGACTTCGGTGAAGGAAATCGCTTCGCTGCGGGCGCGCGGTGTGGACGTCGTGGTCCTCGACCACCATGAGCCCGGGCCGGAGCGTCCGGATTGCACCGCCCTCGTCAACCCGAAATGCGGCGCGGATTTCCATTCCCTCTGCAGTGCCGGGATTGCCTTCAAACTCGTCCATGCGATGCTAAAGCGCTCGCCCGTTGAGGGGCTCGATCTCAAGGAATATCTCGAGCTCGTCGCGCTCGCCACCGTCGCCGACCTTGTGCCGCTCATCGGGGAAAACCGGACCTTCGTGAGGCACGGCCTCCGGCAGATGGCTTCAACCCGCTGGCCGGGAATCGCAGCGCTCATGCAGGTTTCCGGGGTCACCTCTCCTGTGCGCGGCAGCGATGTCGGGTTCCGCCTCGGGCCCCGGATCAACGCTGCGGGGCGGCTCGGGCCCGCACAGGAAGCACTGAGGCTTTTGCTCACCGACGATCCCGCCGAGGCCGGCCGGCTTGCCGCCGGTCTCGACGCCCACAACCGCGAGCGCCAGGGGGTCGAGCGTTCGGTTTCGCTGCAGGCTGAAGAGTGGGTCGAAAAAAATTACGAGGCCGGGCGCGACACGACGATCGTGGCCGGGCGCAGGGACTGGCATGTCGGGGTCCTTGGCGTCGTGGCCTCGCGGGTGATGCGCCGCCATCACCGTCCGACATTCATCGTCGGGTTCGATGATTCGGGCGCGGGGAAAGGCAGCGGGCGCAGCATCGAGGGGCTCCCGCTCGTGGACCTCCTGCGCCAGTGCTCGCAGCATCTCGAAAAATTCGGCGGCCACGACATGGCGGCCGGGGTCAGCTTGAATGAAGAGTCGTTTCCTGCATTCCGCGAGGCCTTTGAACAGGCTGCGCGCACGATGGCCAACGAGGAACTCCTGACTCCCCGCATGCATCTCGATGCCGAAATCGAACTTCACGATCTCGATGTGTCCCTGCTCGAGGCTCAGGACCTCATCGAACCGTTTGGCGCCGCCAACCAGCAGCCCGTTTTTTTCACGCGCGCGGTCACCCCCGCCTCCACTCCCCGGACAATGAAGGAGAAACACCTGAAGATCGAATTTCTCGCCGGTCGGCGCCGGGTGCCGGCCGTCTTTTTCAATGCCGCCGTGGACGACCTTCCCCGTCCTCCATGGGATGTGGCCTACACGCTGGACTGGAATACATGGCAGGGCCGCACCGAGGCGCAGATGCGGATTGTGGACCTGCGGAGGTCCGCTTGATCATTACTTCTTCAATAGCCTGCGGATTCGATTTCTGCGCAGTGGACTGATCAGCCACCCAGCGCGACGGTGAGTGCCACCAGAACAGCTCCCAGCAGGACCATTGCGATTCCAATCCTGACCGGCCGTCGACCCGTCATGCGTCCGAAGGCAAAGCCGCAGAAAAACAACATCGCAATGGCGACGGCATTGGAGACGCGCAGGGCAGGCCCCGCATGTTGCATGAAAAGGAACGGCAGAGCCACCGGAATCGTGGAGAAGAACACCAGCACCGCAACGCCTGTGGCACCCAGCCAGTCGTCCCGGCGCAGGTATGCGCGCGCAGGCGGTTCGGGCAGTTGCTGTAAACGCTGGTGCAGCGTTTCGAATTCCTCCTGGCGCAGGACAGAAGCAACCACCGTAGGAATGGCATCCGCTATCAGACGTGTTGCCTCCCGGGAGGATTTGCTGCCGCGCACCGCCCTCAATGTCGCCAGGCCACGGCCTTTGTCCGCAAGGCATCCCATGAGATAGAACACCCCGTCAATGATCCCCCAGGCCAGATTGCATCCGAGTGCGCCGACCAGCATCACCCGCACATCATCGCGTCCGGCCGTGGCCACGCTGAGCGAGCCGGTGAAAGAGAGAACCATGATCAGCCCGAACAAAACCTCGGAGACACGGTCGATCGGATCGAGGACGCGCTTGGAAGATTTCATCGAATCCATTTTGTTTGTTTTCAGCCCGCGATCATGGAGAGGGCGAAGGCGCAGAGAAATCCGGCTGCTGTGATGAGCCCGGTCAGATTATGTTCTCCCTCGAATGCTTCGGGCAGCATCGTGTCCGCGATCATTGCGAGGATGGCTCCCGCCGCGATGGCGGTGGTGGCTGCCCGCGCTTCGTGCGAGAAGCAGTCGAAGACGCTGTAGCCGGCCAGTGCCGCCAGTCCCGAGACAATTGCGATCGTCCCCCAGATTCCGAAGATGAATGCGGCGGATCGTCCGCTGCGCTTCATTCCCGCCGAGCTGGAGAGGCCTTCCGGGATGTTGGAGATAAAGATGGCAGCGACAGTCACCAGGCTGACTCCGGTTCCGGCCAGCATGCTCAAGCCGATCGCAATGGATTCCGGAATGCCATCGATCAGGGCTCCCACGGCAATGGCCATGCCGCTGCCTGCGGCTTCCCCGCTTGAAGAGTGCTGGACTTTTGAGCGCTTGCGATGCTTCGCTCCATAGAAACTCAGCCCCCAGTTTGCGGCGCTGTAAACCAGCGCTCCGGCGGCAAATCCGATCGTGGTCGCGAGGAGGCCACCCTCCTTGAAAGCCTCCTCCATGAGTTCAAAGCACAAGGCGGAAATGAGGACGCCGGCACCGAATGCCATGATGCCCGCGATCCGACGATGCGACAACTCGACCCGATAGCCGATCGCGGCCCCGATCAACAGCGCCCCGCCGGAGAACAGCCCCCAAAATCCTGCCTGCAACCAGACCGGTATCATGCGGCCTCCTGTATGCGTTTTGTGGTTTTCATAAATTCATCAGTTTGTCAGCGGGATGCCGTCAGCGGCTTCGGCGGGAAATACGCCGTCAGAACATGGAACGCACCGATGGCCCGGACAGCCAACGAGCGGAGCCCGGGAAACCTTGGCTGTGAGGGGTCTCATTTGATCGTGTCAATGAGTGCGGAGGCAGGAGGTAAAGCGTCATGGCAAAAATGAAATAGACCACCAACACTCTGCCAACAGCAGTCGTGCGGGGAGAAGTTTAAGAAACATCAGGAGATTTTTTCAGGGGAAACTTCTTCACCGCTTTGCGCTTTGCCCGCAACGGAATCAGACTGCAATCTGGTCTGGGGATTACAATCTTAAACGATCCCTCAAAAGTTTGGTGCTGCTTTTCCTGTTGGGATCGCCTATTGGCTCGTAGCCTGATGAAACGACTCGCGATTCTGATCCTGGTTCTGACTGCAGTCCCCTTCACTGGATGCTCGCCCTCGGGTGTTGCCTCCCGTCAACAGGCGATCAACTCCGCCCAGGCTGGAGTCCTGAACAACCGCTCCACCCGGATCCAAGCCCGCGACGAGCGGATGAACGCCTCCCGCGAAGTCTGGATGCAGTGACCCCTCCGGACATGCCCCTTGCGATGGCCTCTGACTCTGTGAACCTTCCCCAAAACAAAACCAAGATCGTCGCCACGATCGGTCCCGCATCGGATTCGCAGGAGATGCTCGAGCGGCTGATCCGGGCGGGGATGAACGTCGCACGGCTCAATTTTTCGCACGGCGATTTCACCGACCACGCCGAACGGATCGCCCGCATCCGCGCCGCGGAAAAGGCCGCCGGCCGTCGGGTGGCCATCATGGCCGATCTTCCCGGACCGAAGATGCGGGTCGGCAAGATCGATCCGGAGCCGGTCTATCTTGTGCCGGGGGATTCGTTCGTGCTGACCAGCGAGGAAATTGTCGGCAGCGCGCGGCGGGTCTCGATGAGCTTTGATCCACTGCCCCGGGTGGTGAAACCCGGCAACCGGCTTTTCCTCAACGACGGTCTCGTGCAGCTTTTGGTCGAGCACACCGAGGGAAACGATGTTCACTGCAAGGTGGCTGTTGGCGGCGAACTGCGGTCCCGGAAGGGACTCAATCTTCCCGGCATCGATCTGGGCATTGGCGCGTTTACCGATCACGACCGGGCGTGTCTGGAATTCGCGCTGAAGCACGGCGTGGACGCGGTGAGCCAGTCGTTCGTGGAGACGGCGGCTGACATCGAGGCCGTTCGCGTCGCTGCATCCGCGCTCGGCAAACACCCGTTCATTATCGCGAAGATCGAACGCTCCGATGCGCTGGACCATATCGACGAGATCCTGAAGGCGGCCGACGGCATCATGGTGGCGCGCGGGGATCTGGGGGTTGAAGTTCCGATCGAAGAGATCGCCGTGATTCAAAAGCGCCTCATCGCCAAAGCCAACGATGTCGGCAAGCCGGTCATCACCGCCACCCAGATGCTCGAATCCATGACTGCGAGCAGGCTGCCCACGCGCGCCGAGGCGACGGATGTAGCCAACGCGATCTTGGACGGCACCGATTGCATCATGCTCTCCGCCGAATCGGCCATGGGCAAATATCCCGAGGAGGCCGTGTCCATGCTCGCGAAGATTGCCGCCTGCACGGAATCCCATCGCGAGGCGGCATGGGCGGAGGAAGCGCCGGCCGGACGGCGTCCGGCGCGCGCGACCACGGCACCGGAGGCGATTTCCGATGTGGTGGAACACGCGCTGGAGACCGTGCCCTGCGCGGCCGTTTTTATCCCGACGCACACGGGCACCACCGCACGCATGATCTCCCGCTTCAAGCCCCGCGTCTGGACGGTTGCCGTGTGCCGCGACACCGCCGTCTGCCAGGGGCTGGCCTTTTCCTACGGTGTCCTCGCATCGCAGCCGGATGTCGCGCCGAAGCGCTGGCGCGAGTTTGCGGGCGAATGGCTGCGCGAGCATCAGGTGCCCGGCCGCATGGCTATCCTCGTTGCCGGTCCCTCCCGGCACCGCCCCGATGCCGACTACCGCATCGAGTTCCTGCGCTTCGCGGAGCCGGGATGAGCCGTCTATCCCCTGAGACTCCGCTCGACGGTTTGGACTGGATCCCCCGGCCGAAGCTCACCGCGCTGAAACGTCTCGGGATCACGACCCTCGGGGATCTCATCCGTCATTTTCCAAGACGATACGAGGACCGGATCAAGTTCGACCATTTTCCGGACATGGCATCCGAGCGCGCGTTTTGTCTTTTCGGGGTAGTCCGGAAGACCGCTTACCGGCGGTTCGGTCCGCGCCGGATCTTCGAGGCCCGCGTCGAGGACGAGTCGGCGGGCGTGCTGGGATCCCCTCTCCTCTGCCGGTGGTTCAACATGCCGTGGATCCAGAAGATGATTTCCAACGACGACCGGATCGTCCTGTTCGGCAAACCTCGAATCCGCGGCAGTCAGGTTGTCATGGAGCACCCGGAATTCGAAATCATCGAGGACGAGGCCGGGCGGTCGATTCACTTCGACCGGATCACACCCGTCCACCCGGCGGGTGATGGCATCGCCCCGAGGGCGTTGCGGGAGTTGGTCCATCGCGCGCTGGAGGAAGCGGATCTTTCCTCTATCCCTCTCCTCTGGCCCGGAGCCTCCGAAGGGCCGGAGATCTGGAAGGATGTGCATTTTCCACGAAGTTTCGAGGAGCTTGAAGCTGCGCGCTCCCGCCTCGTACGCGAAGAATTTTTCGGCATCCAGCTCGTCGTCTGCTCCAGGCATGCCGCGGTCAGGGGGGCGGGAGGGGTCGTCCGCGCGGGAACCGGCGAACTCTGGCGTGAAGTTGAGAAAACCCTGCCGTTCCAACTGACGCCCGCTCAGCGTGAGGTCATGGCGGAGATTTCCGCCGACCTTGCCGCTCCCTTCCGCATGAACCGTCTGCTGCAAGGCGATGTCGGATCGGGCAAGACGCTTGTCGCGCTCCGGGCCATGCTTCAGGCGGCGGAGTCCGGCTGGCAGGCCGCCCTCATGGCCCCGACACAGATTCTCGCCGAGCAGCATTACCTCAATTTCCGGAGGATCCTCGATCCGCTCGGGATTCCCGTGGTTCTCCGCACGGCTTCGCGAAAGGAAGAATCATCCGGCGGGCCGACGGATGCCTCACCCGGGCTGTTCGATGGAACGCACGGGTCCCGCCGGGTCCCTTCGCTTGTCATCGGCACGCATGCTCTGCTTTTTGAAGGCGCGGAATTCGAAAAGCTCGGGCTCGTCGTCATCGACGAGCAGCACAAATTCGGCGTGATCCAGCGCTCGCGTCTGATCGCGCGCGCCGACGTGCCGGATGTGCTCGTCATGACCGCCACGCCGATCCCCCGCACGATCACACAAACCCTCTACGGCGATCTGGACGTTTCGGTGATCCGCGGCAAGCCGCCCGGCCGCGGTCAGGTTGTCACGGCTGTCCGCGAACCCTCCAAGCTCCCGGACATCACCGCGTTTCTCAGAAAAAAAATCGACGAGGGTCGCCAGGCGTATGTCGTTTATCCGCTGGTGGACGAGTCGGAAAAGCTCGAAGCCAAGTCAGCGCGGGTGGAATTCGAAAAGTGGAGGGAGCTGCTTGCGCCCGCGGAAGTCGGGCTCGTCCACGGCCGCCTTTCCCCGGAGGAAAAGGAATCGGCGATGCGCGGATTCCGCGAGGGGCGAATCGCGGCACTGGTGGCCACCACGGTCATTGAAGTCGGGGTGGATGTGCCCAATGCCTGCATCATGATCATCGAAAACGCCGGCCGGTTCGGGCTCTCGCAGATCCACCAGCTCCGCGGCCGGATCGGGCGCGGAGCGGAGAAATCCTACTGTATCCTTCTCCATGAAGCCCCTGATGATGCGACGAAAGCTAAGCTCGCCGCCCTGGAAAATTCATCGGACGGCTTCGAGATTGCGGAGGCGGATCTCAGGCTGCGCGGGCCCGGGGACATCCTCGGGACCGCCCAGTCCGGGTTCCCGCCGCTCCGTTTGGGCGACCTGCTGCGGGACGGAGACGTCATGACCGAAGCCAGAACGGTCGCGCGGGAGATCCTCGAAGCGGACCCGGACCTCGTCCAACCCGGACACGAAATCCTGCGCCGGTTTGTCGATAAAAGCCTTCAACCGACGTCAACGGTGTCCTAGCATTTTTCAGATGAAACCGTTCCTCCCTCTCATCGCGGTAATCCTCGCGCTTCCCCTGTCGGCCACCTTCGCGGAAACCGCTTTTGCGAAGAAGCTCGTCGGCGAAGGATTTTCCCTTGAGGTCACTTCTCCGAACGTGGAGGACTCGAACACTCTCACGATCCGGTCCTCCGGTCTCCAGTCCGACAACACGCCGGTCGAGCGCCCGGTCGCGGGAATGGTGACCCATGCGGAAATGAAGGACCTGGACGGCGACGGCGCGCCCGAGCTCCTCGTCTGGATCAGCCGTCCGGGGTTCTCGAATTTTGGTGACCTCGTCGCGTTTTCAACCAACCGGAGAAAGTCGCTCAGCGAAATTTTCATCGCGCTCCCGGAAAAATCCGACCTCGCCGGATACCGCGGCCGCGACGAGTTCGAGGTGGTCGAGAATACGTTCGTCCGCCGGTTTCCGGTTTATCTGGACGGCGACACCGACGCCAATCCGACCGGCGGAATGCGCCAGTTTCAATACAAGCTCCAGAAAGGGGAAGCCGGGTGGCTGCTCAAACTCGACCGCGTGGTAAATTTTTGAAAAAGCACGGACGATGTTGCCCCGTCACCGCCACGATCACATCACAAACGGCTCGATCACTTCGCTGCGAAGGACTTCCTTTTCCCGCAGGTGCATCGTCTGGATGATCTCCTCAAACGCCGCCACCGCCTGTTCATAGGTCATCGGCGATGGCGTTTCATCCATCGGACGGTCAAAAACCGGCAATTCAAAATCATCTTCTGGTCTCATTTCAGCCCCCTACCTTGATGAGACGCTGCCATATTACTTGAATCCGAGCCAGCGATTCCTTCCCGCCGTAACGAAGGATAATGTCGCGAAAAGCTCTATCCGAGGGGTCCAGATGATGGAGCATAACAAGCTGCCGGATGTCCTCCCAATCTTGCTCGGGCTTCGAGCGGTCCGGGCTGCACGCCGCGTGAAGCTTCAGTGCAACCATGTGACGCGCGGATGGGGTTTTCACCGCATCGCTCCCAAGTGCCTCAGCGGAGAGTTTTCCGAATGTGGAATCGTCCAAAATCATCAAATCCACCCTCGGCCATCCGATCTTCCCGCTGAACTGGGCGAACGCATTCCCTTCAGAGTAGCAGGTGTAACCAAAGGATCCCATCATCGACTCCCACTCCCGCCGCTGCCCCGATCTCACAAGAAAATCCACATCCAGTGTCATTCGCGAATGCCCCAGCTTTGAAACCGCGTGTCCGCCGATCAGTAGAAAATTCAGCCTCCGATTCCCGGCCTCGCCGGCAATCCGGTCAATAAGTTCCTTGATCATCGGCTACATCGGGATGTCGTCGTCGGGGTGAACCTCCGGATCGAGTGGTTTCGGAGGATCCCGCTCCGGCGGCGGTTCGACGCCTCAGGAACGCAGCTGGGCGGCGTTGATTGCAAGACAACGACTCCATTCATAATTATCTCTCGATGAAACCTGCGGGCAGTTCCGGCGCGGTCGACACTTCATCCATGATGTTCGAGTTGCTCGAGCTGTCGATGAGGCCGTGGTAGAAGAGTGCGGACGGGCGCAGCAGGCGCTGGTGGGTGGTCTTGTCCAGTTTCGCCATGCCGAACGGGGCTTTGTAGCCGTGGTGCCATTCGTAGTTGTCCACGAGCGTCCATACGAAATATCCGCGCACGTCCGCTCCGTCATGCATCGCCTCCTTGACCTCGAGAATGTGGTTGAAGAGGTAGCGGACACGCTTGATATCCTTTGCGGTGGCGATGCCGTTTTCCGTCACGACGACCGGCTTGTTGTAGCGTTTCTGGACGTTTTTGATCTGCCGGTAGAGCGAGCGCGGCTGGATGATCCAGCCGAGGAGGCTGTAGTTTCTTCCGCGCCGGGCCTTGATGGCGAGCAGCGCGGTGAAGTCGGGGTATTCGGTGTAGTAATAGTTGAACCCGATGAGATCACAGACGTCGAACGTGCGGTCGAGGTGGGTGTAGTTGATCCTCTGCATGAAATTGTAGTAGGCGCCGGTCGGGTCGAAGAGCCCGTGCTCCCAATACGGCAGGGCGGCGATGCTGAGGATGAGAGCGTCCTTCCGGTATTTCCGCACGATAGCCGCCGCCTCGCGGAAGCCCCAGACGCTTTCATTGAGCGCCGCGGCATGGGTGCCCAGACTCATGAAGTAGCCCGGCGGCCAGGTGGCGGTGATGTAGCCGAGTGCCAGATCCCCGTTCGGCTCGTTCTGGGGTGCGAATGTCCGCACGTAGGGGGCCATCGCCTTCGCTACCTTCTCCACGTAGAGAGGCCAGCGCTCGCGGTAGAGCGGATGCAGCCACCTGGTGTTCCGGCCCTTCGCCACCATCCAGTCGGGAAATGTAAAGTGCCAGAGCGTGACGATCGGCTCGATGCCTGCGGCTTTCAGCTTCCGCGCCATCTCGACATACTTCCGGAGCGCGGCCTCGTTGTAGCGACCGGGCTGGGGTTCGACGCGCGCCCACTCGACGCCGAACCGGTAATGGTTGACCCCGATCTTTTTCAGCGCCTCGATGTCGCGGTCGAAGCTCGACCAACTGAAGACCCCGTCGTCGCCCTTCGGTGGAACGCGTTTCGCATCCGCAAACAAGTCCCAGTCGGTGCGAAAATAATCCGGCGATCCGGGTTTCACTCCCCGGTCCTCATTCTGAAAAGAACTCGATGAGATTCCCCACCAGAACGGACCGGTGTCCACTTTGGCCTTGGGCTTTGAGCGGTCCAGGCGGGGGGCGAATGGAGGAGTGACACATCCCCCCAGGAGCAGACACGCGAGCGAAACAAGAAGGCAACCACCCGGCTTCATGCCCGGTTTCCTTCTCACGAATCTCCGTCGGACGCGAGGTGAAAATCGCTCAATCCACAACGCGCCCCGGCGTCGCCAGAATCCGTTCCACCGCTTCTCCGCAGACGGCTTCCGCCATATCATCATGGATTACTGTCGAGTTCAGGTCGTGCAGGATTCCATCCTCAAGCCCGTAGATCAGCCCGTGAACCGCAAGCCCCTGGCCCTGCCGCCAGGCATTTCTGAGCATGGCCGACCGGCAGAGGTTGCGGACCTGCATGATCACGCTCAATTCGCACACCTTGTCGACCCGCGCGGAGCTAGGCAGGCTGTCCAGTTGCGTTCGATGGGATGCATGGATTTCATTGATCGGCGAAAGCCAGTTGCTGACGATGCCGAGATCGACTCCGCTCAAGGCGGTTTGCACTCCGCCGCATCCGTAGTGGCCGGTGACAATGATGTGGCCGACCTTCAAAACCTGGACGGCATACTGCACGACTGAGAGGCAGTTGAAATCTGTGAGCGAAACCAGATTCCCAACATTGCGGTGCACAAAAACCTCCCCCGGAGGCAGCCCGATAATCTCATTTGCCGGAACCCGGCTGTCCGAGCATCCGATCCACAGAAAGTCCGGGACCTGGACGTGGGCGAGCTTCGTAAAAAATTCCGGATCTTCGGAACGGTGGCGTTCCGCCCACCTCCGGTTGTGCACAAAAAGCTTGTCGAGATCCCTCAACCGGTCCATCCGAAAATCCTATCCGTGAGCTGTGCTTGGTGGCAAGCGAAGTCGGATGGAAAAAAACAGGCAGGCCTGCGAAAAAATTGGCGGAATGCGGGGAGTTGTCATTAACCCGACTTTCGCAACTGGGGAAGAAAATCAGTAATTTTCGGGCCTTCGAGGCCCGCCAACCCGCATAAATACAGGGGGAGGGTTCCAAAAGTGCGCTGAGGGGAGACCCAGTCTCTTCCCAAGATAAAATTTGTGAC
>QYQL01000076.1 GCA_007280915.1 Verrucomicrobiaceae bacterium
AGCAGAGTCTTGTGAAGGAAAATCCCGACAAGGTGAAGGAACTTCGTGCAGCATGGGAGCGGTGGAACAGCCGGAATGTCGCTCCGCTCTGGCCACAGAAGGAGGGGGAATAGTCCCCGGGCGCCTCGTGTTTTATTGAATCTTCGCTTCCACCCAATCCATGAAAACGCTCTGCATATCGACAATCCTTCTGGGCTGCTCCGTATTTCCAGCAGAAGCCCAGAGTCAGCCCAAGCCGAAGACTCCGGTCATCACTTCGCTGGATGGAGTCGCGGAAAGTTACAAACTCCCCGGAAAGACCCTCACTGCTCTGGCAGAAAAGATCCTCTACAAGAAGACGCCCCAGGGGGATCTGTATTTGTATCTTCTGCGACCGCTCAACAAAAGCGACAAGCCCCTGCCAGCCATCGTGGATTTTCATGGGGGATCCTGGGTGGGAGGAAGCGTGGACATGCTCATCTCCTCCACTGCTTGGTTCCGCGACCATGGGATGATTGCGATCACCGTCGATTACCGTCTGAAGTCACGCCACGGGACAACACCGATGGAATGCATTGAGGATGCAAAGTCGGCCATCCGCTACGTCCGCGCCCATGCGATGGAACTCGGCGCCGATCCCGATCGGATTGTCGCTTCCGGCGGGTCCGCTGGCGGCCATATCGCGGCATGCACGGTGATCGAAGGAGGGGACGCCGCAGGCGAGGACCTGTCCGTCAGCTCCAAGCCGAATGCCCTCACCCTCCACAATCCGGTGCTGGGGGAAGGATTCGGCAAAGAGTTCTTCGCGGCCCATCCGGAGTTTTCACCGATTTTGAATGTCAAAAAAGGCTGGCCCCCGACGATTCTCTCGAACGGCACAAAGGACAACGCTGCCCTCTATGAAACGGCCAATAAATTCAACCGCCTGATGAACGAGGCTGGAAACCCCTGCGAATTAATCACGATTCCGGAGGCCGGGCATTCGTGCGACTGGCCGGTCGAGAACCCGAACTTCCTGCCGACATTCCGGCGGATGACGGATTTTCTCAAAGAGCAGAAGTTTATCACGGACGCAGGCGGGTGAAAACCTTGTCAAGGCAGCTTCCCGTCTGTCATTTTCCACTGACCCTCGAATCCCTCCTATGAAATACTGCATTCTCGTTTCGCTCTGCCTTTTCAGCTTCTGCACGTTGCATGCTGCGGAAACCAGACCGCCCAATGTCCTGCTGATCATTTCGGATGATCAGGGATGGGAGGACTTCAGTTTCATGGGCCACCCCCAGGTCAGCACTCCGAATTTGGACAAACTGGCGGCACGCTCCCTGACTTTCACACGGGGCTATTCGCCGGTCCCTCTGTGCCGTCCATCTCTTGCGAGCATCGCGACCGGGCTCTATCCATTCCAACATGGAGTCACCGGCAACGATCCCGCGCTGCCTGACAAGGGAGCGAATGCGATGGCGGGACGCACCAATCCGAAATACGATCACTACTACAAGACGATCATCGGAAACTTTTCAAAACGTCCGAACATGATCCGCGACCTGACTTCGCACGGATATTCCTCATTCCAAACCGGCAAGTGGTGGGAAGGAGATCCCGTCAAATCGGCCGGATTCAGTCATGCGATGACCGCGGGGGAAGGAAAAGGCGATCGCCACGGGGGAGCGGGCTTGGAGATCGGACGCAATGGGCTGGATCCCATCTTTCAGTTTATCGAGCAGACGGGTGGAAAGCCGTGGCTTGTCTGGTATGCTCCGATGCTACCGCACGACCCCCACAATCCGCCGGATGATCTACTCCAGAAATACCTGAAGGTTGCGCCGAGCGAATCGGTCGCGCGTTACTGGGGAAATGTGGAGTGGTTTGACCGAACCTGCGGCGACCTGCTCGCCCACCTCGAAAAAATCGGACAGCTTGATAACACCATTGTCCTATTCACAACCGACAACGGCTACATCCCTGATCCGAACAAAAAGCGTGGCCCTGCTCCGCGATCCAAACTCACTCCCTACGAAGGTGGGGTCCGCACGCCGATCATGGTCGCCTGGCCGGGAAAAATTGCTCCCCGCATGGATCGGGAGCATCTTGCCACCAATCTGGACCTCTGGCCGACGCTGGCGGCCCTTTTGAAGCTGCCACTCCCCTCCGACCTTCCCGGGATCAACCTCACGGACGAGACCGCCGTTGCCGCTCGGCACATCATCTTCGGCGAACAGTATCCGCATAATGTCGCCGACGTGGACAACCCGACGGCGGGTATCGAAACCCGATGGGTCATTGACGGCTGGTGGAAGCTGATCGCACCGGATCCAATCAACATGAACGGAGCAAAAGCGGAGCTTTACGATCTGAAAAACGACCCCTGGGAGAAGGTGGATCTTGCGGACAAGGAACCTGCCCGGGCAGCGGAACTCCTCAAGAAAATCAATGCCTGGTGGAAGGAACCCAATAAGTGAAACGCATCCGATCCGAAATATGGGCCATCCTGCTGGGAGCCGCCAGTTGCACTGCTATTCAGGCGGCCGAGCACCCCAATATCATTGTCATCCTCGCCGATGACCAAGGTTATGCGGATCTCGGCGTGCAGGGCGTCGAAAAGGATATCCGCACGCCCAATCTGGATGCGCTTGCCGCCGCAGGAGTGCGCTGCACTGATGCTTACGTCACCGCGCCGCAGTGCAGCCCGTCGCGGGCGGGATTGATGACCGGCCGCTACCAGCAGCGTTTCGGCTTCGATACCATCCCGGATTGTCCGCTGCCCCTGGAGGAGATCACTGTTGCCGAACGACTGCATCCCGCCGGCTACGTTTGCGGCATGGTGGGAAAGTGGCACCTCGACCCGAATCCCCTCTCCGAAAAATGGTTCAAAACCCACCTGCCTGAGATGGCCGGCAAGGACCGCAAGCAGATCCGCATCCCGGAATCCGAACGCCTCGCCTACTCCCCTGCGGCGCAGGGGTTCGATGAATACTTTCAGGGCGAGAAAGACACCTATTGGGCGAATTTCAGCCTGGACGGCAAGCCACTCAAAGAATCCGGTCAATGGCAGGTGATCAAAGGCGGTTACCGGGTCGATATCCAGACAGATGCCGCGCTGGCATTCATCGAACGAAACAAGACAAAACCATTTTTCCTCTATCTGGCCTACAAGGCCCCCCACACCCCGCTCGAGGCTCCACAAAAATATCTCGACCGGTTTCCGGGACCGATGCCAGAACGGCGGCGATACGCCCTGGCCATGCTCTCGGCCATTGACGACGGCGTTGGACGGATTGTGGACCTGCTCCGGGAGAACGGCACCGCAGACAACACCCTCATCTTCTACACCAGCGACAATGGAGCGCCGCTCAAGATTAAAAAGGAGGACACCCCCGTCCACACGGACGATGGAGGATGGGACGGCTCCCTGAACGACCCGATGGTCGGCGAAAAAGGAATGCTCACCGACGGCGGGATCCGCCTGCCATTCCTTGTATCCTGGAAAAACACGCTGCCGGCGGGTAAGGTTTACAGGGAGCCCGTCAGCACGCTCGACATCGCGGCCACGGCGGTCGCCGTCGCGGGGCTCCCCCCCGATCCAAAACTCGACGGCGTGAATCTCGTCCCCTATCTAGACGGCAAATTTTCCGGACCTCCGCACGACGCCCTCTTCTGGAGGTTCTGGAACCAGGCGGCCGTCCGCGCGGGAAACTGGAAGTATATTACGGTCGGGCAAGAAGGCGAATTCCTCTTCGACCTTTCGAGCGATTCCGGCGAGACAAAAAACCTCATTGGGCAACATCCGGAGATTGCCGAAAAACTGAAGTCCCGGCTGGCGGATTGGACGAGTCAACTCACTCCGCCCGGCATCCCGACGGGACACGCGGACTATCAGGAAAGGCCGTGGTATGAACACTACCTCGGTCTCCCACCATCCTCACAAACTCCGCCAGGCGGACAAAACACGAAACAATGACATTACGAATCATCACACTCCTCCTGATCTCTGTTGGCACGACATTGTATGCGGGAAACGTGCAGGTTCAGTCCCTCCGCTGCGAGTATCTCGAGAACCCGCTCAGCATCGACACTCCCACCCCTCGGCTGAACTGGCAGCTTGATTCCAAAGAACGCGGCCAGCGGCAGACCGCTTATCGCATCCTTGTCGCCAGTTCTCCGGATCTGCTCCAGAAGGGGCAGGGCGACTTGTGGGACTCGGGCAAAGTCGAATCCGACCAGAGCATCCATGTGCGCTATGGGGGCAAACCGCTTGCCGCGCGCCAGCAATGCTTTTGGGAGGTGCAGGTGTGGGACAAAGACGGCAAGGAAAGCGCCTGGTCGCCGGCCGCGACATGGGAGATCGGCCTGCCGGATGCGGCGGATTGGCAGGACGCCAGTTGGATCCGGCTCGCGAAAGACACGCGCGATTCTCCGCTGGCGCAGCGTTCGTTCCAGACGAAAAACCGGCCCCAGCCGAAAATGGTCAGTTCTTTTCCATCGCCTCTGCTCCAGCGCGAATTCACTCTCAAACCCGGAATCACGCGCGCCCGCGCCTATGTCTGCGGGCTCGGGTATTCGGAATTATATATCAACGGCCAGCGCATCGGCGACGCGGTGCTCGATCCCGGCCAGACGACCTATGACGCCCGGGCATTTTACGTGACCCACGACATCACCAAGCTCCTCAGGCCGGAAGCCAATGCCGTCGGCGTCATGCTCGGGAACGGGTTTTTCGGACAGAATATTGCCTTCAACTCGCCCAATCTCGCCATCGGCCAGCCCGCCCTCATCGCGAAGATCGTTGTGGACTACGCCGACGGCTCGTCGCAGGTCATCGCCACCGACGAATCGTGGAAGGCGGAGACCGGGGCGGTGCTCTTCGACAACGTCTATGCCGGCGAGACCTACGATTCCCGGCTGGAGAGAAAGGGCTGGAGCGACGCCGGATTCTCCAATGCGGATTGGCAGCAGGCGGAAAAAATCGAGCCGGTTGCCGCAAAGTTGCAGGCCCAGATGATCCCGCCGATCCGGGCGATCCGGACGTTGAAGCCGGAGAGTGTTTTTGCGGGCGAAAACGGGAAATGGATCTTCGATCTCGGCCAAAATATCGCCGGCTGGGCGCGGATCAAACTGGACGCTCCCGCCGGCACGCAAATCACGCTCAAATACGCCGAAACCCTGATGCCCGACGGCAAGTCTCTCGATCACGAAACGACCGGCGTAGCCCACACCGGCTTTGAACAGACCGATATCTACGTTTGCAAGGGCGGTGGGGTGGAAACCTGGCAGCCGCGCTTCACCTACCACGGGTTCCGCTACGTGGAAGTCGAGGGGCTCGCATCCGAGCCGCCGGCGGATTTTCTCGAGGGGGTGCTCGTGCGCAGCAGCGTGCCGGACCGCGGATCGTTCAAGTGTTCGGATGAATTGCTCAACCGCATCTATCGCACCTCGCTCTGGACAATTGAGGACAACCTCCACAGCACAGCGGAGGACTGCCCGCATCGCGAGAAGTGCGGATGGCTCGGTGACGCCCATGCGGTGGGCGAGACGGCGATTTTCAATTTCGACATGGCCCAGTTCTGGACGAAGTTTGTCGACGACATCGAGACGACGCTCGGGCGCGGCGGCACGACGTATTGGAAGGATCCCGCGACGCCAGGCATCCCGTGCAACATCGCCGTCGGCCGACGGCTCTGCCAGGAGGCACGGCCGGACTGGGGCGCAGCCTATGTCCTGGTGCCATGGTATCTCTACAATTATTACGGCGACACGGATGTCTTTACCCGCCACTACGAGCACCTCAAGCGCTGGATCGAATACGTCCGCGACCTCCGGGTGGACGGCATCGTCGAGCGCGCCTACGGCGACTGGTGCCCGCCAGGGAGCAACAGCATGATGGAATGCCCGCCGCCGCTCACATCCACCGCGTTTTTCTACGGCACGCTGCGGATCATGGAGGATTTTGCCAAAAAGCTTGGTAAGTCGGATGACGCCGCAACGTTCGCACAACTGGCGGATGAGACAAAAACCGCCTTCAACAAAAAATTCTTTGATGAAGGCCTTCACGGCTACGGATCGCAAACGGCGGACGCGGTGGCTCTTCGTTTCGACCTGTCGCCCGAAGGGCAGCAGGCCAACGTGGCAAAATCTCTGGCAGACGAGGTCGTGACGAAGCACGGGGGACATGCCTTTGTGGGAATCCACGGCGGACGTCCGCTCTACACGCAACTCTCCGGGAACGGGTATGACGCGGAGGCATTCCGCGCGATGTCGCAAACGGATTGGCCGAGTTTCGGCTATACGTTGGGGCATGGGTTCACGACATGGCCTGAGGTCCCGCTGGAGATCCAACCCGGCGAGCGCATGGCGGCGCACTCGCTGAACCATCCGATGCAGAGCGGCTTCGCGGCCTGGTTCCATGAAAGTGTCGGCGGCATCAAACCGGCCTCGCCCGGATTCAAGCAGATCGAACTGAAGCCTCACGGCTACGACCAGATCGCGTGGGCAGAGGCGGAGCACGACTCCCTTTACGGCCCAATCAAGAGCAGCTGGCGCAGCCAGGGCAGGGATTTCACATGGACGGTTTCCGTTCCAGCGAACTCCACCGCCATAGCATACGTTCCGACGCGTGCCGCCGCATCCGTATCCGAGAGCGGACGCCCGGCAACGATGTCCCCCGGCGTGAAATTTCTCCGCTTTGAGGACGGACGGGCGGTTTATGAGTTGCAGTCGGGGAGCTACGCCTTCCGCTCGCAGAGGTGATCGGTTGGATGGCTTGCGAATCAAGCCCGCCGGGTCGGGATGAAACGGAGGAGGTAAGCAGAGGGGATAAGAAGAGCTGAGGTGTCATTTTCCACATGAAAACCCGTCTGGCGCTTGCAACGAAAAACCACTAAACACAAACATATGAAAACCTGCCTGTTCATCTCCACGAAAACAGCCCCTACTCTGCTCGCCTTGGCCGCAGCCCTCACCATTGCAGTTGCTGCCGCGACGGAATGGACATTCAACACGGACGGCGACTACCAGGGTTGGACGTTCAATCAGGAACTCGCAGGAAGTATCGTCAAAGACGGCGCGCTCACAGGAGTCACTTCCGGGAAAGACCCGTTTTTTGCCAAACCATCCCTTTCGCTGGCGGCCAGTGAGGTCTCGTCGGTAACAGTGCGAATGAAAATACAAACTGCCGATGGACAGCCCGTCAACGATCCGGGTAAAGCCCAGCTTTTCTGGACCACCGTCACGGAACCTGATTGCACGGAAGAAGCGAGCATCCCCATCAAACTCATCGGGGATGGCGAGTGGCACGATTACACCATCGATGTCGCTGGGAACGAAAACTGGCGGGGCACCGTCACCATGCTGCGCTTGGACCCATGCAGCAGGATCGACGTGCAAGTCTCCGTCGCTTCCGTGCAGCTGAGCAAGTAGCCAAGACACCCGGAAACATTCTTACGGTAATATTCATTCTCCTGTGCGCATAAGGTGCCATCGCTTCCTCCCCTGCTGTTAGTCAGTCTCCTGGCGGTTTTTCCGGCTTTTGGAAACGCAGGTCCGGTTGCCGAGCAATTGTCGCCGTTGCCCGCCGGCAGCGCAAAGATCACCGGCCACATCGGACAACAACTGGATTCGTTGATTACGGCGCGTTACACGTCCGATTTTGCCCGACAGGAAATTTATCCGGAAACCGAAGCTGCGTTGCAGCGGCGTGTGGATGACAAGCTGGGAAACCGCTCAGGGTATTGGCAGGGGGAATTTTGGGGCAAATGGATGTTGGGAGCTATCGCGGCACAACGATACACGGGTGATCCGGCCCTGAAGGAGTTCATCCGCAAGGCTGTCCGCGAGGTGCTGTCGACTCAGGATGCGAGAGGCTACATCGGAACATATTCCAAGACGGACATGACCAAAGGCGGCTGGAACATCTGGGGCATGAAATACACGCTGTGGGCGCTGCTCGAAGCGCATGATTTGCTGGGCGATCCGGAATTCCTCGCCGCTGCGCAGCGGCAGATGGATTATCTGATGACATTCGTCGGCCCGGGAAAAACGGAAATCGCCGACACGGGAAACTTCAACGGACTTCCAAGTTCCTCCATCCTCCAGCCATTGGTCAAATTGTATCGGGATACCGGGGAGCAGCGTTACCTCGACTTCGCAAAATACATCGCCGACCAACTGCCGGGCGTCATGACGAAGGGGTTGAATGGCGAACCGATTCACGGATGGTTTCCTCAGCCGGAGAAATGGGCCAAGGCCTACGAGTTCACACATTGTGTGGAAGGCTTGGTCGACCTGTATCGGGTCACAAAAAACGCCGATTACCTACAAGCGGCGCAAAATATCGCCGCAGATATCATACAGAACGAGCGAACCATCGTGGGAAATGTCAGCCAGGACGACAAATTTGATCACGCTCCGCTGCGTCCGGACGCCTATTCGGAAGTGTGCGACGCGGTGTATTGGGAGCGGCTCTGCGCGGCTCTGTTGCGCCTGACCGGGGATGTAACCTACGCCAACGAACTGGAGCGGACGCTCTACAACAGCTTGTACGGCTCGATGAATTCCGCCGGGACGTGGGGCGTGCGGAGGCTGGCATTGAAAGCGCCGCATCTGGTCTCGGCAAAACATTGCTGGATGGAGCATCAGCAGTGCTGTGTGGCAAACGCACCGCGCGGTTTTTTGCAGGCTGCGGAATGTGCCGTCATGACATCACCCGAAGGCCCGGTGGTGAATCTTTACCTCCCGGGCATTTTCAAAAGTCCACTGCCCTCCGGTGGAGAGTTGATCGTGCAGACAGACTATCCCGAGAGCGGCACGGTAAATATCCGTGTGAACCCAGCGCGCACGCAGGAATTTTCTGTCGCGCTGCGGATTCCCGACTGGAGCAAACGGACGACGATCAAGGTGAACGGAACGCCCCTCACAGGAATCGAGCCCAACAGCTACTTCAAAATCAACCGCACTTGGGCGTCGGGCGACAGGATTGAGTTGCAGTTCGATATGCGCGGACGGGTGACGCGGTTCCTGGACGCGAATCAGAAGTTTATGGCCATCGAGTGCGGGCCTGTCGTTCTGGCACGGGATTCCGCCATTGCGAATTCGACGATGGACTCCACGGTTGCCTTGGCGACTGACGAGGAAGGCTGCATAAGCTTGAAGGCCCGTCCCGCACCCGCAGGTTTCTGGATGGTCTTTGACGCGCCGCTGGTCAACGGTGGAACGGTCACGCTGTGTGACTACTCCTCAGTCGGGGAGGCGTATAAACAGCAAATCGCGGATTACTATTCGCCGCCAAAATCGGTGAAGGAAAATATCGTGCCCCAACCGGGCGTGCTCCCGGCAGGAATGGAAAATTTTCAGGTGTGGCTGCCGGTGAAGGCCACGGATAACCTTCCAACACCACATGTGCGAACGCCGCCAGACCCAGCCAGAAAATGAAAGAATGAATAGGAAAATTCGAATGAATCCAGTGATTGGAGCCCTGTTCATCGCGAGCCTGCTGGCACAATCGTCCTTGTCGGCAGGTGAACTGACCCGTCGCATGGATCTCACCCTCGATCGCGTGCTGCACGGCGGCCCGCCCGCCTATTCGGATGCTCTTGTGCTGGCGGATGCCGTCCCGGAACATGTCCGCCGCTTCACGGAATTCAGCGGCGACGTTTCCGGACGCTATCTCGGCGCGCTGGCGGCAGTGTCGCAGCTGAATGGAAAGAAATTCCCGGAACTGGACCGCGTCGCCGAAAAAATCGTGAAACTGCAAAAAGAGGATGGCCATTTTGGTGACCCGTTCAGTACCGGAGACATCACCAAGGGCGACATGGCATTGATGTGGGGCAATGGCCGGCTCCTCATCGGGCTGCTCGAATACTACCGCCTGAATCCCTCCCCCGGGGTGCTGGAGTGCGCCCGGCGGCTCGGAGATTGCTTTGTGAGTCTCGCTCCGCGCTTCAACGATCCCGCCACCGTCAAGCAGTTCAGCGGCGAGCAGGTGGCGATGGGTTACATTTGCTGGACGCAGATCATCGAGGGTTTGGTGGAGTTGAACCGCATCACGCACGATGAAAAATATCTGACGCTCTCCAAAGACATCGCAGAAAACACACATCGCCATCCCCACCAGCACAGCCACGGATTCGTCTCGACGCTGCGGGGCATTCTTGATCTTTACCGCGCCACGCAAGCCAAGAAGTATTTGAAAAAAGTAGAGGCGGAATGGGAAGGCATCCTCGCCTCTGGAAACCTTCTCCCCCAAGGCGCGCTCCCGGAAGTATTCAAACCCCTCCTGCCATCACCACACGATGAGGGATGCTCGGAGGCCGACTGGCTGCGGCTGAACCTTGGGCTCTGGACGGAAACGCGCAACCCCCGCTACCTCGAAAACGCCGAACTAACATTGTTCAACGAGTTTTTCCTCAACCAGTTCGACACCGGGGATTTTGGTCATCACACATTCGACAGCACCGGCTACAACGCCGACTGCACCCGGGCCTGGTGGTGCTGCACATTACACGGGCTGCGCGCGTTTCCGGAAATTTTCAACAGTGCATTTCACAGCGACCCGGAGAGACTTTGCTACGATCTGCCGGTTGACGGACTCGGCAAAACCGACGGGCTGGTGATGCGGGCCGATTCTTCACTCGCGCAGGATGCCACAGCCACACTAACTGTAGATTCGACGGACGGCGAGGAGCGCACGCTCCGCCTGCGCCAGCCGGGCTGGGCTTCGGCCCTGGAGATTTCTCTCAACAGCCGGCCGATCACCGGAAGCAGTTCGGATGGGGGAGTGGAAATCCGGCGCCGCTGGAAGAGCGGTGACAAACTGGCGGTTCGCTATGTCCTGCGCACGCGAGTGCAGCCGCACCCGGACGATGCCGGGAAGTTCGCCATCCTGCGCGGTCCGTGGATCCTCGGGGTGGACGCGCAGAACGCGCCGGAGTTTTTTGACGAACCCCGGGAAAACACGCGCGTCCTCCTTCCAGAGCGAGATGCCTCGGGCGACATCCATCTCGCGCAGCCTGCCGGAAAAACCAAGAGCAGCGAAGTCCCATTCACGGTTCCGGTTGCGCATCTCGCTCTGGACTATCTGCCCGGCGGCTATCCGCTGCAGCCGCAGACCGTCATCCTCAGACCCATTGGCGAACATACCTCACTTGCCGATGGCACACCTTGGATATTCTGGTTCAAACCACACAAATAGAACGATCATCATCTCAACCATCGAACAAGCCATGAAGACCATCATCGACAAATCAAACCGATTCCCATGTCTCGTATCCGCATTTTTCCTGATTGCCATTTCGCTCGCGCGAGCCGAACCGGTCACAATACTGAACGAGACGTTTGAAGGCGCGCCGGCGATCGAGTGGCAGCACGAATGGGGTAAGTTTGCGAACTGCACCGAACGTGCCCACGGCGGCAAGCAGTCGCTCCAATGCACGGTGGAAAACCAATATGGCATGAGTGTTCATTACGTTGACGTGCCGGTGAAGCCGGGTGCGACATACACGTTGTCAGCCTGGGTCTTTATCCCGCAGCAGGACAAGGACTGCTTTCCACAACTGCAGCTGTGTAAAAACAAGTGGACTCCCGTGGCCCACGCGTCGCCATCCACTCATGACGAATGGGAGGAGCTCCGCTGCGAGTGGACGAATACGGAAAATTTGAAAACCATCCGGATTGCACTCCACAACAGCCCCTGGAGAGAAGGTCTGGAGGGCGCCATGTATTTCTGGGATGATGTGTCCATGAGCGAAGTGGAAGGATCCCCGGCCAAATCGGGAGCGACGGAAGAACACTCCGCGATGCCTGAGCGCATGGATGCGAAACTGGCGGGGAGTGGCGCGCCGGTAGCAGCCAGCCTCGCCACGCGCGGGACAAATCCCGATGTTCTGACGGGACTGGAGGTCAAACCCGCCGGCGGCATGAAGGTCACCGTGACCGCAGGCAAGGCCCACGTGTTGGGAAGGGAGGTGGACGTGCCTGAGACGACCCTGGAGATTGCGCCGCCGACGATCATGCAAATCACCGACGAGGCCGCCAAGCTTACGGACGAAGTGCCGGAAAGCTTCCACAAAGGGACCGCGTTGCAGCATTGCGTTGGCTTTGGCGCAACGCTGCCCTGCCTCGAACCAAGCTCGATCGTCATCAAGGAAAAGCCCGGACAAGGCGGCTTGATCTACGAGCAGGGCAAAGACTGGCGCGCGGATCAAACATGGGGACGCGTGGGGCGCATCCCGGAAGGCCGCATCAAAGCCGGGCAGACCGTCTATATCGACTACCGCACGCGACCACTGCGGGTGGACACCATCGGCATCAGCCCGGCGGGCAAGATCAGCGTCAACCAGGGCGACAGCCAGAAAGTCTGCCCAACGATTTCCCCCGCCGATTACGGCAGCCTCGCCTTGTGCCACATCTTTCTGGATTACGGCTGTCAGGAAATCACGGAAAAGGCGGTCTATCCTATCGGCGAACCATTTCCCCAACCGGATGCAGCCGTCCTGAACGACCAGAGAGCGCTTGTCGCAAAAACGCGAGCGAAGCTGGAGCAGGGCAAAGACGTTACCATCGTGGCTTGGGGAGATTCTGTCACCGCCGGCGGCGACGCCTCGCGCCAGGAACTCAGGTTCTGTGAGGCCTTCGCGCATGCCCTTCGCTTCAAATATCCCCAAGCCCGCATCAAACTCATCAACGCCGGACGCGGCGGCTGGAACAGCAGCAGGAGCCTGCCGCTCTTCGAAGACGACGTGCTGAAATACAAGCCCGATCTCGTCACCATGGAGTTCGTCAACGACATGGGTCTGCCCGAGCAGACCCTGCGGAAGAACTGGTTCGAGGCGATCGACCGCGTGCGGGCGATCGGCGGAGAATCGATCATCGTCACGCCGCATTTCGTGCTGCCGATGTGGATGAATTTTACAGGCATCGAGGCGGTGGAAACGCGGCCAAACGTCGAGGCCCTCCGCAAAATAGCCGGCGAAAAAAAAGTCGCTGTTGCCGATGCCTCCAAGCGCTGGGAACACCTCGCCATCGAAGGGGTGCCCTATCTCGTCCACCTCCGCAACGGCATTAACCATCCCGACGATTTCGGTCACGCTCTGTTCACAGAGGAGCTGATGCGGCTGTTTTAAAACCTCGATGAGAAAAGCCATGGCGAAAAAACTCATCCTCCTCACCTGCCTGTTCGCACTGGCAATGGCTGCGGGCGCGGAGCAGGAGAGCGCGATCCGGGTGCGTAGCATTCAACAGGAAAAACCCGTCAGCCGTGCGCGGAGGCTGTCACCGGTTGTGGCGGTCATCGAGAACAGCGGCAACACCCCCGCAAAAGTGAAAATCAAACTCGTCTTGCCGCCGGGAATGGAGGCAGACGAGACGAATGTCACTACACTCATCAAGGCGGGCAAAAAGACAAAACTCACTTGGGCAATCGAAGCGGATGAAGCAGTTGCGGGTGAAGTGCAACTTCAGGTCAAAGCCGCCGATACAACGGTGGCATCTGCGTCGCTGCCACTGCAGTTTCTACAGCCAGTGAAGACGAAAAAGCCGTCTTACATTCCAGAACCGGCTCCAGTGCAGACGCCCCTGCTCATCGGCGCACATAATTGCCCGTTATGGGAGGCGGACAAGTTTTCGTTTTGGGATCAGGTGCTCAATCATCCCGAGCGCACTCCTGTCCTCGGGTTTTATGCACAGGAAAATCCCGAGGTTGCCGACTGGGAAACAAAATGGGCGGTTGAGCACGGCATATCATTTTTCATCTACTGCTGGTATCGCGATGGTCAGGGTGGCGCGATCAAAACGCGATACGGATCGGCCATCCACGACGCGCTGCTCAAGTCGAAGTTCGCCGACAAGATGAAGTTCACCATCATGTGGGAAAACGGCAACAAGGGGCATTCCGGTGTGACGGATGAAAACGACCTCCTGACCAACCTGCTGCCCTATTGGATCGAAAATTACTTCAAACACGCCAGCTACCTGAAGGTGGACAACAAGCCGCTGCTATTCATCTACCGTCCTGATATTTTGATCGCCGATCTAGGCGGGATTGAGAACGTCAAAACAGCCTTCGGCAAGATGCGGCAGGCTTGCCGCAACGCGGGTTTCGACGGGTTGTATCTGCTCGGGCAAAACAGTGGGCTGAACCTCAAAGGGCTGGAAGAGATGAAGCAAATCGGCCTCGACTACGCATTCGCCTACCACTGGCAGGTGCCGGACAACCCGCAGCCGGAACAGGCCATCCGGGCCCAGATGGAATACATCGGAAAAAGAAGATCGCTGGGCTTCCTGCCGGAAGTCGTCACCGTATCCCAGGGCTGGAGCGGATGGCGCGACGAGGGAAGCATCTGGAAGATTCCGCCGTCCGATTACGAAAACCTTTTGCGCCAAGCCAAGGACTTCATCGCGACCATGCCGGCGAACGAACTCGGCAGCAAAATGCTCCTGCTCGACAACTGGAACGAATGGGGCGAGGGCCACTACATCGCACCTCACCGCGAATTTGGCTTCGGCTATCTGGATGCGGTCCGCAGAGTGTTCGCGACAAACGCGACCGAACCACATGTTGACCTCATCCCGGAAGACATCGGTTTTGGTCCGTATGATACCGCGTTTCGCACTCACGCGCAGCGCGAGGCGGCGCTGGACAAGCTGGTTGGGAAGAAAATTTCCAAGGGCCGCACACCGGAAGCCGGGCTGGTTGCCTGGTGGTCGTTCGACGAAGATATGAATTCTCCGGTGGCGTTCGACGGTTCCGGTCACGGCTTAGGCGGAAAGCTGCGAGACATCGAACGAGCGCCGGGCATTGATGGCAACGCGCTCGACTGTCGCGGCGGGGCGGTGGAGGTTGCGGACAACCGCGCGCTCACACCAATGAACGCCCTAACGCTGGAGTGCTGGGTCAAGACGGACGTGGCTGACCAGAAAGACACTTGGTTTGTAAATTCCATCGGTGGCAGTTACGGATACAGTTCATCCACAGGATTTCGTTTCGGGTTGGTCGGTGGGAAACCCTGTTTTGAAATTCCGGTGACCAAGTTCAGCCATCATCTGTTGGATCACGCCGATTTGCCACTGGGTCGTTGGGTCCATCTCGCCGGCACGTTCGACGGAAAAATCATGCGCCTCTACGTAGATGGCGAGGAGCGCGGCACGTTGGAGCGGCCTTTTCCTCTCAAGCCAAGCGACTATTATCTGTGTCTCGGGAATTACAACGTGAAACACGACGCACATTTCACCGGCCTGCTGGACGAGGTGAAGCTCTTCGACCGCGCCCTGTCACCGGAGGAGGTGCGGGCGCACTATCAAAGCCTTTCCAAACCGGATTGAACACAAGATGCTCCAACAACCATGAAACATCCCCTCCCCTGCCTGCTCCTCCTTTTGCAGTTGCTCGCCTGCTCCGCCCGGGCGGAGGATTCCACGAATATGGACTGGAAAAAATACATTCCCATCATCAAGCAGACCCTCTCGAAGGATTACAAAAATATGTTCCGCGAAAAGGGCGGCGCGCTCGAGTATCCGTTCATCGTCCCGGGCAGCGCCCAATACAATGATGTGCTGTGGGACTGGGATTCCTGGCTGACGAATATCGCACTGCGGCAGATCCTTCTGGAAAGCGGCACGGAAAAGGATCGCGCCGCCGCGGTCGCCTACGAGCAGGGCTGCATCCTGAACTTTCTGAGCTCCGGCCACGGCGACGGATGGATGCCGATTTTCATGGGGCGGAAGCCGGTCAATAGGCCGAAGGACATCTATTCCGAGAACATGCACAAGCCGGTGCTCGCCCAGCACGCGGCATTCCTGGTGAAGCTCAACAACGGCAACGCCGAGTGGCTGCGCGAAAAATTTTATCCGCTGCAGAGCTTCATGCACAACTACAAGGCGTTTCACCGCAACCCCGCCACCGGGCTCTACTTCTGGCAGACCGACTTCGCGATCGGAGTGGACAACGACCCGAGCACGTTCTACCGCCCGGCGCGCAGCTCGGGTTCGATCTATTTAAACTGCCTGATGTATAAGGAACTCAAGGCGATGGTCTATCTCGCCAACTGCCTGAATCAGGCCGATATCGCGAAGGAATTCGATCGCGATGCGGAAAAGTTGAAAGCGGCCATCCAGGAGCATTGCTGGGACGAGCGGGACGGCTTTTTTTACAGCGTGGATTTGAATCTCCTGCCCATCAGCGAAAAGCCGCGGGAAGAAGGAGGCTCTTTCGTCCTGCACGCCGGCAACCCGCGCGACTACGACTGCCTGATCCAGCGCTTCGGCGTCTGGTCGGGATTTCTTGCCATGTGGGCCGGCGTCGCCACGCCGGACCAGGCGAAGCGCATGGTCGACGAGCACTTCAAAGATCCAAAAACTTTCAACGCGCCCTACGGCGTCAGGTCCCTCTCGAAGATGGAGAAAATGTATAGCCTCTCCGCTTCCGGCAACCCGTCCTCATGGAGGGGGCCGATCTGGGGGATCTCCAACTACATGGTCTTCCGCGCGCTGGTCGATTACGGCTTCGACAAGGAGGCAAAGGAACTCGCTGCAAAAACCATCGTAATGTTCGGGAAGGATCTTGAGCGCACCGGCGTGCTGCACGAAAATTACAATCCCGAAACCGGCGAGCCCATCCTCAACCCGGGATTCCAGAACTGGAATTATCTCGTCCTCAACATGATCGCTTGGATGGAAGGACGGGACGCGATCAGGGAGTTCTGATCGCTTTTCCCAGGGTTCATCGGGACTCACCACCAACGAAAATCCCCTTTACCAGCGGTGACGGTGAAGGCATTTTCAAGGTATTCCTCCAGTATGAAATTCTTCCCCGTTATCCTGCTCAGTGTCAGCCTCGCCGTAGCCGAACCGTCGGTCATTCCCAAAGAGGGCGATCTGGTGCAGGCCGAGAATACGGTTTTTGTCATCCAAGAAGGCCGTCGCTGCGGTATTCCGACATTCGAGGTGTTCAAAGCGAACGGGTTCAAGGCGGAAAACGTCATCAGAATTTCCGCCGAGGAAATGAACGCTATTCCGGAGGGTCCGACGTTCACCGGCCCTCGACTACCCTACAAGGACGCTAAGGAAGGCGATCTTGTCCAGGCACCAAAAGGTCCCGTTTTTGTCATCTGCGACGGGCAGCGACGCGCCATTTCCACGATGGAGACATTCAAGGCAAACGGGTTCAAAGTGGAAACTGTTATCATGATCTCCGACGGCGACATGCAGGATATCCCGGTCGGCCCCGACCTTCCTTGTCCCTACAAAGAACCGAAGGAGGGTGACCTGATCAAGGCCGGAATTCCCACGGTTTATGTGATCCGCAATGGCTGCCGCTGCGCGGTTCCAACCATGGAACTGCTCAAATCGAACGGATACAACGGAAAAAATATCATTGTAATTTCCGACGAGGATATGGAAGCCATCCCGGTGGGCAGGATGGTCCAATAAACCCCTGATGGGAGATGCGCCGGCACTCAGGATGAAGCGCGCCTTCTGCCTCGCACTGAGTGCTGCCCTCACAGGCGTTTGCATACGATCCGGGAAACGGCATGGCGGTATTGGAACGTCATTTTGGCGATGGCTATCACTGGGGTTCGCCGACAAACATCCGCTATTGCAGTTCCGGAAATGAATTGGAACTGTCCGTGCCCCGAACGGCTCTCGCCACTGAATCTCCGGCATTTGATTTCAAATGGGCAGACAACATCCAGGAAACCGGTGAATGGAGCGATTTCACCCTCAATGGCGACGCCGCGCCGAATGACAGATTTAATTACCGGGCGCTCATTCCTCACCCTCCCGTCAGCAAGCCGAAGTGATCCCTCATTTTGAATCCCTCTGAGTCAACTCATCTAATTTCAAAGAGTTGGTATAACTTCCTCACAAGAACGAAGAAACCCTCGCCCTGATCGAGGAGGCTGGTTCCGCATTCCGTCGTATGACCGACCCTCAAATCAGACCCAGAGCCTGCGGTCGAGGGTGCGGTATTGGATTGCCTCGCCGATGTGCTCGGAGCCGATTTGCTCCGCATCCGCAAGGTCGGCGATGGTGCGGGCGACTTTTAAGATGCGGTCATATGCGCGGGCGCTGAGTTGGAGGTCCTCCATCGCGTGCCGGAGCATTTCCTGCCCGGTGCTGTCGAGTGCACAGAATTTCTTGATCTGGCTGTTGCCCATCCGGGCATTGCACGTCGTCTTTTTTCCGGATGCGAATCGCGCTTTCTGCCGCTCACGGGCCAGGATCACGCGCTCGCGGATCGCGGAGGAGGGCTCGGCGGACTCATTGCTGGAGAGATCGCGATAGTGAACGGCAGGGGCCTCGACGTGGATGTCGATGCGGTCGAGAAGAGGGCCTGAGATTCGCGAGCGGTAGCGTTCCACCTGCCCGGGCGAGCATCTGCACTCGCGGGCCGGATCGCCGAAGTATCCGCAGGGACACGGGTTCATGGCGGCCACCAGCATGAAGTCCGAGGGAAACGTCATCGTGCCGGCCGCGCGGGTGACGACAACGTAGCCGTCCTCAAGCGGCTGGCGCATGACCTCAAGCGTGGAGCGTTTGAACTCGGGAAGCTCATCGAGAAAAAGCACCCCGTTGTGTGCGATGCTCACCTCGCCCGGAGTCGGATTCGCGGAACCACCGAGAAGCCCGATGTCGCTTATCGTATGGTGGGGCGAGCGGAAGGGACGGTTCGCAACAAACGCGGATTTTTCGCTGAGAAGCCCGCAGATGCTGTGGATCTTGGTTGTCTCCACCGCCTCCTCAAGGCTCATCGGCGGGATGATCGACGCCATTCGCTTCGCCAGCATGCTTTTTCCGGATCCAGGAGGCCCGATAAAAAGAATGTTGTGATTTCCTGCGACCGCGACCTCGATCGCGCGCTTGACCTGAAACTGTCCCTTGACCTCCGAAAAATCCACCTCCTCCGTGCGACCGGCTGCAAGACGTGCGGCCGCATTTCCGGGCACCGGAGCCAATTCGGTTTTCCTGATGAGAAACTCGTAGGCTTCGCGGAGGTTTTTCACACCATACACGTCGATCCCCTCGACGATGGCCGCCTCGGGAGCGTTGGCCGCAGGCAGCAGGACCGCTTTTTTCCCGCGCTCCCTCGCCTCGATCGCGATCGGCAGCGCCCCCTTCACCGGACGGATTTCACCGGTAAGCGCAAGCTCTCCGACCACCAGGCATCGCTCCAGACGCGGGATTTCCTCCCTGCGGGCCGCGGCCACCATGCCGATCGCAATCGGCAGATCAAAGCTCGGCCCCTCCTTCTTGATATCGGCAGGAGCAAGGTTGATCGTGGTCCGCTCGCGGGGCCATTTGAAACCACTGTTGGCAATCGCCGTCGTGACGCGGTCCTTGCTCTCCTTCACCGCCGTGTCCGGAAGCCCGACGACGATGATTTTTGGCTCGCCGGCACCCGTGTTGACCTCGATCTCGACCTCCAAGGCATCCACGCCTTGAATGGCGGCTGAGAATACGCGGGTGAGCATCGAGGCAGAGGGAGGTTCGTATCGTTAGTGTCTGACGGTATCTCCTCAACCGTTGGGAAATTTCAGTGGCAGCCGCAGCCTCCGCAGCAACTATGCCCGCCGGACGGTGCTGCAGCGCGCGGAGCAGGCTCGCCGGATTTAAGAATTCCGTATCCTCCAACGACAACCCGCCGGATTGCCTCGCCGGTTTCCGGATGCTTTGTCAGGGCAGCATCCTTCATGCTCTGCTTGATCTCAAAATGACGGACGGACTCCCCATTTTTCGCGGGGATGGTCTCATAAACGTAGGTTGTCATGGGCGGCAGCATAAGGCAGTCGGGCAGCGGACGTCAACCGGCCGGGCAAGCGCAATTCCGGGATTTCCAGACGCGCATTGCAATGGTAAGAAACCGGAGATAAGGTGGACCGTTGGTGGAAACCGCACATTCAAAGCCGGGACCGGGAGGAGTGCAGCGTCGCATTGAGGGCGCCCTGCGCGGTTTTTCCATCGCCCGTTCTCGCACAAGGCACTTCTTCCGCAGGCTTCAACGCAAACCGCGCACGGTCGTTGAAAGCCCGAATCTTCTGCCGACACTCATCAAGGTGCTGGCGGCGTTTGCGCGCGCCGACGGGGAACTGCTGGAGGAGGAAATCGACTCCGGGCTCGGCTTCCTCCGCTACGACTACCCGGACGCCGTCTATTCGGAACTCCGCAGGCTCTTCCGGGATGCGCTGCATGAGAAGCAGGATCTGAACGAGATGGCCCAGCGGCTCGCCGGGCAGCTCAGCGACGAACGGAAGATTCTCCTCGGCGTGCAGCTCTACGACCTGATTGCCAAGGCCGGGCTCCGGCAGGATCAGGTCATCGCGTATTACTCGTTCATGTCCCGGCTGGGCATGGCCGAGCAGGCGATCGACATCGTCTACCAGCTCAACTCCGACGACCAGGCGGACCCGACGGTTTACCGGGCCGGAGCCTCACCGCTGGAGATGGTGACATTCGGGCATCCCGATCACGCGGATGTCGCGCTCGCGGATTTCGCGCCGGACGAACACCTCAACGCCTACCGATACGGCGACCTCATCATTTTGAAAAACCTGAGCGGACGCAATCTCGTCGTCCAGGGTCGCGCGCTGAAACCGGGAGATTTTGCGCGGCTCTATACCGGCCAGCGGGTGCTCATCGACGACCAGGTCCTCGCGTATTCGGATCTCGTATTTTATTTCAATGCCAAGAAGAACGTCACCCTTCCGGAGATCTACATCGCGGTCAGCAACTCCGACGAGGTGCGCCTTGAGAAGAACCGCTCAAGGGATTCCTGCCTGCAGGTCACGTTCGGTCTGCGCGTCAAGGTCCGGGCACTGCGCAATGTGGACGCCGTCCTCAAGGGCGTACGCCTCAACCAGGGAGTGGAGGTGGACGCCACACTCGAAGACAAAATCGTTTTCCACAACGACAGCGAACTCGACCTCGGCAACCTGCGCCGCAGAGCCCGATCCTACGGCGGACGATTCCAACTGAAGACCTCGAAAAGCGAGTATCTCGTCTCCAACAATCCAGGGCTTCTGCAGGAGGACGATATCCTGCTGGCTCCGGGCACCGGCGGCGACGTGCTCCTGAAAATCTCCTGCGACTACGACAGTCGCGAGGGGCGGCTAGAGGTCCTGCAGTCCGACCGACCGATCCTGGTCCGCGGGGTGCCCGTTCGCAATACGGCTCCTCTGGCGGATGGGGACACTATCCGGGTCGATGTCGGCCAGGTCCTGCGATGCAACTTCACGGAGCGCCTGATCGAGGAGGAGCGCAATGTCATCCGCTCGATCGAAGCGCGCGACCTCGTCTGCCGGTTCGGCAACGGAGCCGTCGCGCTCGACGGAATTTCGTTTTCGGTGCAGCGCGGCGAGATGGTCTGCGTGATGGGAGCGAGCGGTTGCGGAAAAAGCACGCTCCTCCGCGCGCTCTCCGGGCAGTTCCCTCCCCACCAGGGCGATGTCCTCTTCAACAACCGCTCGCTCTACGCCAACTACGATGCCCTGCGGAAATATGTCACGCATGTCCCGCAATACGACGCGTTCGACGAACACCTCACGATCGAGGAAAATCTGAATTTTGCCGCGGCGATCCGCGCCCCCCACCTCTCCCGGCGCGAGCGGCTCCGCCGGATTGACGGGAAACTCGCCGAACTCGGCCTCAACGAGCGCAGGAATTTCGTGGTCGGCAGCGCGCACAAAAAGACGCTGAGCGGAGGCGAGCGCAAGCGCCTGAACATCGGGCTCGACATGGTCAGCTCGGCGGATGTCTTCCTCTTCGACGAGCCCACCAGCGGGCTGTCTTCAAAGGATTCCGAGCATGTCGTCGAGATCATCCGCGGGATGTCGCACAACAAGATCGTCCTGGTGACGATCCACCAGCCGACCTCGAAGATATTCCAGATGTTCCACAAGGCGGTGCTTCTCGACCGCGGAGGGAAGCTCGTGTTTTTCGGGACCCCGCAGGAGATGCTGAAATACTTCGCAGAGGCCGAGCACCAGCAGCATTTCGGGACCGCCCTCGGCGGCTGCGAGGCGTGCGGGACGACAAGGCCGGAGTTCATCTTCGACGTCCTGGAAACTCCGCTCCGGGATCTTGGCGGAGATATCATCTTTGAGGAGAACAACCGGGGACAGCTCATTCCCGCCCGGCGGTTCTCACCGGATTACTGGCGCGATAAATACGAGTCCTACCGGCTGATGAAGGATGTCCAGCAGCCATCGGCTCCGCGCGAGGCCGCCCCGGCGACATCGGCTCCGGCCCGCCGCCGCTCGCCGGTCCGGTGGCGCGAGGAGTGGC
>QYQL01000027.1 GCA_007280915.1 Verrucomicrobiaceae bacterium
GCAGATCGGGTAACGCAGCAACAAGTTGCCGGAGGTGGCCCATTCTGTGGTTTCGCCTCTGCGGGCAAAGATGTCTTCCTCAACACCGATTCCGATGAATTTGGTGAAGTAGTAGTTGACCCCGAGACCGCCGCCCCATGCGGAGCGGGCGCTGTTGTGAAACAGGCCGGTCGCGAAAGCGTCCAACTGCAGTTCGTTTGCACGGAACAGGCAGGTCGGAGGCTCGACAACCACTTTGTCTTTGAATGTTTTCCCGTCGCCTGCAAAAGCAGCGGCGGCCGTCAGCATAATTACCCCGGTTAAGGAGAGCAGTTTTTTCATAGCGGGAAAGTTATTAACACCCAGGCGCATGGGCGTCAACACATAATTTGCATACTCTTCGCATCCGGGTGCATGAGGCAAAAGTTCCCTGAGCGGTTCGCTTCTGCCAAGGGATCTGGGTCGCCCCCGGCTCGATCTGGCATCAGTTCGCAGTTCCGCCGCCACCCCCTCCATCGGTAACATCCCCTCATTCACGCTTTGCGCGCCAACAAAATGAGCCCCGCCGGAATTTTCATTTCGCACGGCCGCAATTTATCGCTCAGGATGGAACGATGTCGATTCAGCTGAGAGCCCGTGATTTGAAGCGCTCGTTCCGCATTACCAAGACGGTTATTTCGGTTCTGCGGGGGATCAGCCTCGATATTCTTAAGGGCGAGGCGGTGTTTTTGTGCGGGGCCAGCGGGGCAGGGAAGACCACTCTTCTGTATTCACTGGCCGGGTTGGAGACTCCCGAGTCCGGAACCGTCGAATTTGAGGGGCAGTCGCTTTACGCGATCGGCACCGACCGGCTGGCCCGGCTGCGAAACGCGCGGATGGGCTTTGTTTTCCAGTCGTATTTCCTGCTGCCCGAGCTGACGGCCTTGGAAAACGTTCTGGTGCCCGCGATGATCGGCGGGAAGTCCGCCCGTGCGCGCGCGGAGGAACTCCTTGCACGCGTGGGCCTCGCGGGCCGCATGGACCATCTTCCCGCCGAGCTCAGCGGCGGGGAGCAACAGCGCGTGGCAATCGCCAGGGCGCTGGTCAACGATCCGGCGATCCTTTTTGCGGACGAGCCGACGGGGAACCTCGACTCTCATACCGGCGAGGCCATAATCGAACTCCTCTTGGGTGTGGCGCACACCGATGGGCGGACACTCGTCGTGGTCACGCATGACGAGCACCTCGCCCGGCGCGGCGACAGGCTTTTGAGGATCGAGGACGGTCAGCTTGCCGCCTGAACGCCATGGCTCTCGACTACCCGCTCCCGTTTTTGGAATTGACCCGCGAGTTGCGCCGGCTGCCCGGCATCGGGCCGCGAAGCGCCGAGCGCATCGCGCTGTGGCTGCTTTCCAATGAGGACGCGCGTCCGTCCGCGCTGGCCGCCGCGCTAGCCGCCGCGCCCGAAGCCATCCACCCCTGCCGGCAGTGCGGATTTTTTGCGACCGGCGATCTGTGCGAGATCTGCTCCCAGCCATCACGGCGCGGACGCGAGATTTGTGTGGTGGAGCAGTCGACCGACATCCTTCCGCTCGAGCGCACTGGAACCTTCGGAGGGGTTTATCATGCGTTGGGAGGACGCCTCGCTCCCTTGGATCATATCGGCCCCGGCGGGTTGCGGATCGAGACGCTTGTGGAGAGGATCCGGGACGAGAAGCCCGCGGAGGTCATCCTGGCGCTGAGTGCCGACGTGGAGGGTGAGGCGACGACAAACTATCTGATAGAAATTCTGCGTCCCCTCGGCGTGCCACTCACGCGGATTGCGCACGGGCTTCCGGCGGGAGGCGGGCTCGAGCACGCCGACCAGATCACTCTCCAGCGGGCGCTCTCCGGGAGACGGCCTGCCGAGGAAGGATGATCGTCAGGCGGCCCCGAGGATTTCCAGGATCCGCGCCCGCCGCCGCCCGTGCTCCTCGTCGCTGATCACGGACACCAGCGTGCAGTCGTCGAGATCGGGGAGTTCGATCCAGGAGCGGCATCCGCCGAATTTTTTGTCGTTTGGAATCCGGCGCGGAGGTTCGAGCCGGAAAACCCTCACCATCGCGATGTGCAGGCCCTGCCGGTCATCGTGGTGGAATCTCTCGCTGATCACACTGTCGTGGAGGATGTGAAATTCCCGTAGGGCGGCGAGACTTTCGAAATTGCTCACAAGCCGGGTCCACTCGAGGACAGCCGCAAAGCGGATTTCGATTTCTTCCCCGGGTTCCCCGGGAATTGAGCTTCCTTCGGGCAGTGTCGTTTTGGCGATCTGCTCGTGGAACCATGTCGGGAACAGGAAAAAATCACGGTAATGGAACGCGAACCCGTCGCGTCCCTCGGCGATGCCGCCTTTGCGCAGGAGGATGCTCTGCCGCCCATCGCCCAAAGCATCACAAACAACCGCCCATTCCTTGAATGCAACACTCATGTCACCAATTCATGCTTGCCAGCGGGCATTCGTCAAAGGGAAATGATGTCCGCCATGCTCCACCGATTCGATCTTCACGTGCATACTTTCTTTTCGAAAGACGCCGCCGGCTCGCCGGAATCGCTCATTGAGGCCGCGCGGGCGAGGGGGTTGAGCGGCATCGCCATCACCGACCATGACACCTGCGAAGCGCATGAATACCTGAAGGACAAGCCCCTCCCGCCGGGGTTTCTTGTGGTTCCCGGTGTCGAGGTGAGCACCGCCGAAGGCCACCTGCTCTGCCTCGGCCTGACGCTGCCACTCCTGAAGCGCGCTCCGGTGAAAGAGGTTTTTGAAGCAGTGAAAGCCGGAGGAGGCATCGCCATCCCAGCCCATCCCTTCGACCAGTGGCGCGCTGGGATCCGTACGGCGGTTCTTGACACACTCAACCTGGAGGCGATCGAGGTTTTCAATGCGGCCGTCACCTCGAAGAACTACAACGACAAGGCGCTGGCCTATGCCCGGAGCCGCGGGCTTTCCATGACCGCCGGCAGCGATGCCCACCACAGTTCGGCCGTCGGCGTGAGCGCGACCGCATTTGAAATGGAAGAACTCACAGTCCCCGCGCTCCTCGATGCGCTCCGGAAGGGCGGGGCCCCTGACGGGCATTACCTCTCGTTCCGCGAGGGAGTCAAAAAGCACTTTGCCAACTGGTTCCGGAAAGTGAACCCGAGGCCGCCGCTCTGAGTCCGGGTTTTCCCGATTATTGATGCGGCCGCATCAATAATCGGGAGAGTTTATTCCGGTCGCAGAAGGCCGGATTCCAATTTGAAAATCCTGTCGTCCGGGGCGCGGTCGGCCCAGTCGAGGAACGTGGTGGTGATGATCGCCTGGCTTCCTTCCGGGAGGGATTCGAGAAGCCGGTTCCGGCGCAGCGGGTCGAGTTCTCCGAAGATGTCATCCAGCAAGAGAATCGGCGCACGTTGCTGGACGGCTTCCAGGTGCCTCGCCTGCGCCAGTTTCAATGCGAGGGCGATCCCTCGCTGCTGTCCTTCCGAGGAGAAGTCCGCAGCCCCGAGGGCGTTGAGCGTGATTTCCAGGTCATCGCGGTGGGGGCCGACAACCGTCTGGCGCAGCCGCTCCTCGTCTGGCCGCGAGGTGGCAAGCGTCTCGGAGAGCGGGCCTTTGGAACCTGGTCCGAATGTGACGGTCAGTTGATCGTTGCCTCCGCTGATATCCACGCAAGCCTTCTGTGCCAGCGGAGTCAGGTCTTCGACAAGTTTGGAGCGGGAGGCCAGAAGAAATTCACCGGATTCGATGAACGGCTGGTCGAAGGCCGCGATCTCGCGCCGCGGCCGGTTGTCCTTGAGGAGGGCATTTCGCGAGCGCAGCGCCCGCTCGTAAGCGCGCAGCGATTTCCGGTAGCCCGGGATGCACTGCATGCCGAGAAAATCCAGATACCTCCTGCGGCAGGATCCGCCTCCGCGGACGAGTTCGAGGTCCGAGTTGGCGAACCATGCGACGCGAGCGACGTCGAGGTAGTCGTCCGTGCGTGTCTGCGGCTTGGAATCGAGCACGATTTCGCGGCCCGCCGCCGAGTAATTGCAGACCATGTGGGCGTCCGAGCAGTGACCATTAAGAAGAAATCCGGGATGTCCGATCCGGATGGCATCGGAGGTGGTGCTGGTGCGCGGGGACTGCAGGCGGAGCAGGATGCAGACCGCTTCCAGAATCGAAGTCTTGCCCTGCGCGTTGGCCCCCTCGATGAATGTGCGCCGCGGGCCCGGAGAAAACCCCAGGAACTCGAAACACCGGAAGTCGCGCAGTTTCAGATCGGCCAGCACGCGCACATCATGCCCGCGCCGGCAGCAAGGTCAAACTCATGGTCCCGCAGAATATCAATTCTCCAAATAAAAAAGCCGCCAAGGCAAGTGCCCGGGCGGCTTTTTGAAAGGGTGGAAATTTACTTCGCGGCGACCTTTTTCTTTTTCTTGGAAGGCCGGACGATTACGTAGGAGCCCTTCGCGCCGGGGACTGCGCCCGAGACGACGATGACTCCTTCTTCGCCGCGGACCTGGAGGACGCGGAGGTTCTGGAGCGTGACACGCTCGTCGCCCATGTGTCCGGGCATGCCCATGTTTTTCCAAACGCGGCCGGGGGTCGAACGGTTGCCGATGGCGCCGTTCCGGCGGTGCATCGTCGAGCCGTGGCTCGCCGGCTGGCCGCCGAAGTTGTGCTTCTTGATCGTGCCCTGGAAGCCTTTGCCTTTCGACTGCCCGATGACGTCGACGAACTGGCCGGTCTCAAAGACCGTTACCGCGACGTCGGCGGATTCCGGGGCTGTCTCGCCCTCGGCGAGGCGGAACTCGCGGATGAAGCGCTTCGGAGTCGAGGAGGTCTTGGCGAAGTGTCCGGTCTGGGCCTTGGAAACCCGTTGGGGTTTCTGGTCTGCGAACCCGACCTGCACCGACGCGTAGCCGTCCTTGTCGGCGTTTTTGGTTTGAAGGATGCGGTTGCCGCCGGCTTCGATGACGGTGGCAGGTGTCGAACGGCCCTTGTCGTCATAGACGCGGGTCATTCCAATTTTTTTTCCGAGAAGTCCAATGCTCATGGCGGTCAGATCTTGATGGTGATGTCCACTCCGGCGGGGAGGTTCAGTTTGCGAAGTTCGTCAACCGTCTTGGCGGTCGGTTCGACGATGTCCAGCAGGCGCTTGTGCGTGCGGATCTCGAACTGCTCCATCGATTTCTTATCGACGTGGGGCGACCGGTTGACGGTGAATTTTTCGATGCGTGTCGGAAGCGGGATCGGGCCGGTGACTTTCGATCCCGTGCGCTTCGCGGTTTCAACGATCTCGTGCGCGGAGGCATCGAGGATGCGGTAGTCGAATCCTTTGAGCCGGATTCGGATTTTTTGGCCTGCTGGTGCTGACATAAGTTATAAAGAACGGTTAATGTTTGGTTCCCGACATTGAGCGGGACGGAAAGAGTAGGTGAGTGGCCGCCGGAGGCAAGGGATTTTTTCAAAAAATTCGATTTCACGATGGTGCAGTGGACGCTGGCGGACCGCTGATGCAAAGCTTCCTCGGGCCCGAAGGGCGGACTGTCTCTGTCGGAGGGGCGGCAGCCAATCACCACCAACGTCCAGAATACCATCCGTCACTGGTGGAGGGGAGGGCAATGAATCGCTGGATTTGCTTTCCGCCGAGCTTGAAAAACGCGTAGTATCCCGCTCCCTTACCGGAATTCGGGGGTGTAGCTCAACGGTCAGAGCAGGCGGCTCATAACTGC
>QYQL01000044.1 GCA_007280915.1 Verrucomicrobiaceae bacterium
AGGGCATCGGCGCGGAGATGGCGCGCACTTTTCACCGGGCCGGCGCAACCGTCGCGATCAACCACCCCGATGTCGGCACGACCCGCGACGACGCAGGGAAACTTGCCGCCGCGCTCGAGCAGATCCGCCCGCAAAGCGCGCTCGTCGTTGCGGCCGATGTGGCCAGCGCGGAATCCGTGCAGGCCATGATGCAGGAGTTGAAGCGCCACTGTGGCGGCATCGATTTTCTTATCAACAATGCGGCCATTCTCCGTGACCGGAGCGTGGCCAAGATGTCGCTCGACGAGTGGAATGCCGTCATCGATGTGAATCTCTCCGGCGTTTTTCACTGCTGCAAATTCGGACTCGAGATCATGCGGGATGGCGGGGCGATTGTCAGCATGGGCAGCATTGCGGATCTCGTCGGGTTCTTTGGCCAGGCGAACTACGCCGCAGCCAAGGCCGGGGTGCAGGCCATGATGAGGGTTGTCAGCCGCGAATCCGCGCGCCGGGGCATTCGCGCCAACACCATTGCACCCGGAGTCATCGAGACCTCGATGGCCGCGACGATTCCTGAAAACGTTCGCGCGGAGATGTTGAAAAATGTTCCGCTCGCCCGTTTTGGTGCGACAGAGGACGTCGCCAACGTGGCCCTTTTTCTCTGCTCGCCGCTTGCAGCCTATGTGACCGGCCAGATCATTGAAGTCAACGGAGGCTGGCGCGGATGAATAGAATGCGGATTGCGGAATGCGGATTGCGGAGTGGGGGCAGACCCTTTCCGCAGGTTTTCGCGACGCGCTCGCGCCTCATTATTCCGCAATCCGAATTCCGAATTCCGCATTCGACATGAGAGGTCTGGCACGCATTGTCTCTGCAGCGGAAGCGGTCGCCGCCATTCCGGACCGCGTGACGGCGGCGGTCGGCGGCTTTGTCGGAGCCGGCCACCCCGAGGCGCTCACCGCCGCACTGGAACAGCGTTTTCTGGAGAATGGTTCCCCGAGAGGTCTGACGTTACTTTACGCCGCCGGCCAGGGTGATCGCGGGGACCGGGGGCTGAACCACCTCGCGCATCCCGGCCTTGTGAAGCGGGTCGTGGGCGGGCATTGGAACCTTGCTCCCAAGCTGGGAAAGCTTGCGCTTGCCAACGAAATCGAAGCCTACAATTTTCCCCAGGGTGTGCTTTGTGTGCTGCTTCGGGAAATCGCCGCAAAGCGTCCCGGAGTCATTACCAAGGTCGGGCTGAACTCCTTCATCGACCCGTACAGCAGTGGCGGGAGGATGAACGCCCGCACCACCGAGCCGCTTGTGGAACGCATCACTCTCGACAACGAAACCTGGCTGCGATACCGCACGTTTCCGGTTCATGTCGGCCTCATTCGCGCGACCAGCGCCGACCGGCGGGGCAATCTCTCCATGGAACGGGAGGGCATCGTTGGAGAAGTGCTCTCCATTGCGCAGGCCGCGAAAAACCACGGAGGCATCGTCATCGCCCAGGTCGAACGCCTTGTGGACAGCATCGACGATCCGAAGTCGGTCCGGGTGCCCGGCATGCTCGTGGACTATGTCGTCATCGCTGAACCATCGCAGCATGTCCAGACGTTCGGAGAACAGTTCAACGAGGCTTATGTGACATCCGGCACAGCCGGCGGCACCCCCGCTCCGCTGCCTTTTTCGGAGCGCAAAATCATCGGCCGGCGGGCGCTCATGGAAATCCGTCGCGGCGAAATCGTCAACCTTGGCATCGGTCTGCCCGAGGCGGTTGCGGCCGTCGCAGCCGAGGCCGGGCGGCTTGAGGAATTCACGTTGACCGTCGAGAGCGGCCCGATCGGTGGAGTGCCCGCGTCGGGGCTCAGCTTCGGCTGCAGCAGCTCACCGGAAGCCATCGTGGACCAGCCGTCTCAGTTTGATTTTTATGATGGCGGCGGTTTGGACATCGCGGTGCTGGGGGCGGTTGAGGTTGATGCCTCGGGGAGTGTGAATGTCAGTTCCTTTGCGGGGCGCTTTGCCGGAGTCGGCGGCTTTGTGAACATCGCCCAGAGTGCCAAGCGGTTGGTGTTCTGCTGCACATTCCGGGCCGGCAATCTCAAAGTGGCCGTCGAGGGAGACTCCCTCCGCATCGTGCAGGAGGGGGCTCATCCGAAATTTGTCAAGCGGGTGCAACAGGTCTGCTTTCACGGACCATCGGCGATCGCGAACGGCCAGCAGGTGCTTTATGTCACCGAGCGTGCCGTGTTCGAGCTCACTCGTGACGGACTTGTGTTGCGGGAGCTCGCCCCGGGACTCTCCGCAGCGGAACACATTTACCCGCTCATGGATTTCCCTCCGGCACCCGGCCGATGCATCCTCATGCCAGCTGAATGTTTTGACTCCTTTTGACCATGAAATACTCCCAACCCATCTATCTTGTTGCGGCGCGCCGCTCGGCGATTGGTCGGTTCGGCGGAGGGCTGAAATCCCTCGCTCCTGCCGACCTCGCCCTGCCTGTCGCCGAGGCCGTCGTGCCGGACGGACTGAAGCCTGCGATTGATCAGATCATTGTCGGGCACGTGATCCAGGCGGCTTGCGGCATGAATGTTGCGCGCCAGATCGGTCTCCGCCTGGGGCTGCCGCATGGTGCACCCGCTTACACCGTGAACATGGTCTGCGCGTCCGGATTGAAAGCCGTTGCCCTGGCGGCAGACGCCGTTTCGGCGGGCGAAGCCTCGCTGGTCCTCGCTGGCGGGGTTGAGTCCATGAGCCGCGCGCCTCATTATGCAACCGATTTGCGCTGGGGGAAAAAAATGGGCGACGGCGCGCTCATCGACGCCATTGCCTCCGATGGGCTCATCGACCCCGTTCTGAATCTCGGCATGGGCGAAACCGCAGAGCGCATTGCCGAGCTGCTGAAAATTTCCCGCGAGGCGCAGGACCGGTATGCGCTGGTCAGCCAGCAGCGCGCGGCGGCCAGCCGCTCAGCGTTCCAGCGCGAAATCGTCGCCATCAAAACCCGCGAAGGAACCATCGAAACGGATGAGCATCCCCGGGCCGACACGACTCTGGAAAAGCTGGCGCAGTTGAAGCCGTCCTTCCGCAAGGCTGGCACAGTGACCGCCGGCAATTCCTCCGGAATCAACGATGCCTCGGCATTTGTGCTTGTTGCCGGCGGATCCGCGGTGGCGGAGCACGGGCTTCAGCCGCGCGCGCGCATTGTTGCGGCGACCGCTGTCGGTTGCGACCCGGCGACGATGGGGCTCGGGCCGGTGGGCGCGATCCGAAGGCTGTGCGGGGAAACCGGCTGGAGCCTCGACGAGGTGGAAGCGATTGAAATCAACGAGGCATTTGCCGCGCAGGTGCTCGGTTGCGCGGAGGAATTGCAACTGGACACGGCAAGGCTGAATCAGCGCGGCGGGGGAATCGCCCTCGGCCATCCGCTCGGTTGCAGCGGCACTCGCGTTCTCGTCACCCTGCTGCACCTCATGGAGGACTCGAACTTCAAACGCGGTATTGCGTCGCTCTGCGTTGGAGGAGGCATGGGCATCGCTCTTGCCATCGAGCGGCCATGATCCACAAGCCCACCCACTCCGACGGAAGCCGGAAAAATCAGATTCCGTCCCTGGAGCGAGGGGCACTCATTACAGTTCTCCTTCTGGCCGGGCTTCTCCATGCCGGGCCGGCGCAGGCACAGGAGGATTCGAGGACTGTCGTCCGTCCGTCCGATACCGGCGGGGCGCTGGTCAATCCCGATATGGGATGGACCATGCACTACTACTCGAATATTCCCAAGAACTACGGATCCCACCTTGCCCCGGGGGATACGGCTGACTATTGGCCGGGGCTTTCGACCGTTTATCTTCGTGTTCCTTGGGCAATGATCGAGCCGGAGGAGGGAAACTTCAATTGGGCGATGCTGGACACCCCGGCGCAGAGGTGGATTTCAAAGGGCAGGAAAGTTGCCTTCAGGATCACCACCTCGGAAAACTGGATGCGCTTCGCCACGCCTGAATGGGTGAAAAATGCGGGTGCGAAGGGAACATATTATGAATTTGGAAAAGGCCCGGTGGAGAATGGCGCTCACTGGGATCCGAATTTCGGCGATCCGGTTTTTCTCGGGAAGCTCGAGCGATTTCTTGCGGCGATGGCGGCGCGGTATGACGGCAATCCCGATGTGGCGTTTGTGGATGTCGGAAGTTTCGGCCTCTGGGGCGAGGGACACACTTTCATGAGCAGCCAGATACCGGACGAGGTTGCCGACAAAATCGTTCGCCAGCACATCGATCTCTACGTGAAATACTTTCCCCTGACCCGGCTGGCCATCAGCGATGACGTCGTCGGCCACGAAAAACCGGGCCGCCACTTTCCTCTCACCGATTACGCGATTTCAAAGGGGGTGACCCTCCGGGATGACAGCATCCTGGTCCAGCCGGCACCGAGATCGTGGCATCATGCCGAGATGGCGCAGGAGTTCTGGCCGAAGTGGCCTGTGATTCTGGAGCATGAGCACTATGGCCCGTCGAAGCAGAAAGGAGCCTGGAGCGCCGAACTCCTCCTGAAATCCGTGGAGGACTATCACGCGAGCTATATGTCCATCCATTGGAACCCGCGTGTCGAATTCGATGAGAACCGGGATCTAATCGACCAGATCAACCGCCGGATCGGATACCGCTTACAGCCTCGCGAGTTGATCTGGCCGACGAAGATCGCCATTGGAGAGCGGTTCCGGGTTGAGTCGGTTTGGGCGAACGCCGGGGTCGCGCCGTGCTATCCCGGAGGTTTCATGACGCTGACTCTCAAGGACAGTCAGGGGGCCATGATTTCGGTGTTGTCCGACGAAAGTCTGAACATGCGGGATCTCGGCGTTGGGTCGCCGGGAAAGTCGCCTTTGACGAGCCACGTCAGCGAATTCATCGTCGGTTTGAACGGCCCGATCACCCCGCCCGGTGCGTATGATGTTTACGTTTCCGTCGGCAGACGTGACGGCACGCCCGTGATCGCGCTTCCCCTTACGGGCGATGACGGACAGCGCCGGTATAAAGTCGGAAAAATCATCCTCGGAGAATTGTCGGTTGTTCCACGGGAGGGCGATCTCATTCAGGGAAATAACGACGCCATCTATTACATCCACGAAGGGAAGCGTTGCTACATCCCAAGCGAAAAAATCTTCAACGACATGGGGTTCGACTGGGAAAAGATCAAAATTGCGGAGTCCGCTTTGAAAGCCCTGCCTCCGGGCCCCGATGTTTGCTCACCGATGAAGCCCTACCGGACTGCGATGGATGGAGATCTCATTCAAGCCCGTGGACCGGTTTATCTGATCCGGAACGGGGTGAGATGCCACGTCCCCAATATGGAGATCTTCAAACGGAACGGGTTCAGTGCGGACAATATCATCATGATTTCCGAGGAGGATGAGCAGGCCATCCCACAAGGCACGGCTTTGGAGTGAATTTATGAATTGTCCTCTTTTGAATCCAATATCCCGCCCCGGCAGTGTCCTGCCTGAATTGCCATGACGAGCCGGGAAAACATTCTCTGCGCACTCCGCCGCCAGCAGCCCGAGCGGGTGGGATTCGATTTCGTGTTTTCACCCGCGCTGCTGGAGGAATTCCGGCACCGCACGGGCCGCGATGACTATCAGGAATATTACGGGTTTCCTGTTCGCTGCCTGGACTTGAAGCCCACCCGCTTGAATACGGATTTCACGAAATTCTTCGGGCCACTCCCGCCCGGAACGAGGCCGCTGGATTGGAATCCGGAATGGGGGGTGATGGGGGCACCCGGCTCTGTCGCTCATTTTCAGGAGATGCTGCATCCGATGCAGGCGTTCACGGATATCCGGCAAGTGCGGGAATATCCATGGCCGGATTTTCTCGCCGAATACCGTTGGGAGGGCGCTGCGGAAGCCGTGAACGAGATCAAGGCGCGCGATCTGGTTTGCGCGGCATTCATGGAGATGACGATTTTCGAAGTTGCCTGGTATCTGCGCGGAATGGAGCAATTCATGATGGACCTTATGTCCGGCGAGGAAATTGCATTTGCTCTGCTGGACATCATAACCGGGATGCGCGTGGGCATGGCCGGACGTTACGCACAGGCCGGGGTGGATGTGCTCATGCTGGGTGACGATGTGGCAACCCAGCTCAATATGATGATCAGCCCGGAGCTCTGGCGAGAAGCTATCAAACCCCGCTTGGCGCGCGTTATCCAGGCCGCAAAAGAGGTTCGCCCGGAGATCCTGATTTTCTACCATGGCGACGGGAATATGGAATCAATCGTGCCGGAGCTCATTGAAATCGGGGTCGAAGTTCTTAATCCTGTTCAGCCCGAGTGCATGGATCCCTTGCGGATGAAGAGGTTGTTTGGCGACAAGCTGGCATTCTGGGGCTGCATCGGAACGCAGACCACTATGCCATTCGGTTCTCCGGAGGACTTGAAGCGGACCGTCCGGGAACTGATCGCAACAGTGGGCAATGGCGGAGGCCTCTTTTTGGCACCCACGCACACTCTCGAACCGGATGTTCCTTGGGCGAATGTCGAAGCATTTCTCGAGGCTGTCAGGGAGCAATAGACCGGTCAGCCCGGCGGAAACGATCCTTGGCAGAAAGGCTCAATTATTGAGGCGGTGAATTCTTGGCGGGATCGTTTCGGGATTCCCGCGAAGTAGCCAGGAGCTTTTGCAATTCTGCGTGCAACTTCGTTTTGATCTCTGCGAGTTTGGGATCGGCGGCCATGTTTGTCCACTCGTTGGGATCGGTTTGGTGGTCGTAGAGTTCCTCTTCTCCCGTATTGGCGAGGATGTAGCGGTAGCGGTCGGAGCAGACGCTGAAGTGCTGGTCATTCTTGGATGCCTGCACCATGCAGTTTTCCTTTTGTTCCGGGGAAGGCTGGCCCATCCATGCGGTGAGCGCCACATCCGGACCGTCCCATTTGCCATTTTTTGGATTCTCGAGAAACGGGAGCAGGCTGTGGCCGTCGAGGGGGATTCCGTTCTTTTCATGGGGATTTCCGGGCAGTCCGCACAAGCCGACAAGTGTGGGATACAGATCCACCAGGCTGACCGGATGTGTGCAGGTTTGCCCTTCCGTTTTCATGCCAGGCACATGGATCATGAGCGGAACACGTGTGGACTCATTCCATAATGTCATTTTATCAATCGTGTTCTTTTCGCCGAGGTGATAGCCGTTGTCGCCGATGAACACGATGATCGTGTCGTTGGAATACGGGCTCTTCTTCAGCGCGTCGAGGATGAGGCCAAGCTGGTCGTCCATGAAGGCGGCGCAAGCGAGGTAGGCGCGGATGTAATCCTGCCAGAACCCTTCGCCGCATTCCCGCACAGCGCGAAAGACCTTCATGCCCTGGGTACCTGCGCGGAACGGCTTCGCGCAGTCATCGAGATCGTCCGCACGGTAGGGTGGCAGGTCGATCTTCACGTCCTTGAACATGTCGAAATATTTTCCCGGAGCGACGAGCGGCTCGTGCGGCTTGCAGAAGCCCACCATCAGCATGAACGGGCGCTCGTGCGGCTGCCGGATCACGTCTACGGCGTAGCGCGCCGATTTTTCATCGGTCATCAGATCGCGGTCATCCTCGCTGACGTATCGGAACGGCTTGCCCCAATCGACCCAGCCCTTGTATCCCGTTGTTCCTGCTTTCGGGTCGGGCGGAATATCCGGCACATGGGAGAGCGGGGCAAACCACCGATCCACCTTCCGCATCGGTTCCGGCATGTATTCCGGCGCGCCTGCGGAGTGCAGCCACTCGCGGCCGGCCCGCTTGAGCATCGCTTGGTCGATCCCGTCGGATGGCCATGGACCCTGACTGACCGGACGGACGCCCCACTGGATATTTCCGTCGGCGTTCGTGAACATCCAGTCGTCCTGCTCCCTGCCGTGGCCGACCTTGCCGGTGCCGAAGACATCATAACCATTCTTAGCGAAGTACTGTGGCAACACCGTGCAGTCGCGGATCACCGCACGTTCGCTCCATTCCTTCCATCCGTTCGTGCCGCCGCTTTGGTTCTGGCCGTAGCCATACCATCCGGTTGTGCTCGCATTGAGCCCGGTGAGTAGGCACGCACGTGAGGGGCCACAAAGCGGCACCGCACAGTGGGCGTTTGAAAAATCGACGCTCTCCTTCCGCAGGCGATCAAGGTTCGGAGTGTGGCACTGCGCGCCGAATGCTCCCCGCAAATCCAGGTCGTCCGAGATGACGAAGAGGACGTCGGGTTTCTTCGCGGGCTGTTCAGCGGAGTGGCATTCCCCGCAAAAGACTCCGATGGGGATCAGGAAGGGGAGAGCGCGTCTCATGGCTTCTATTGTAGCGGAGGTCGCACGAATTGATTTTAATGCGACGGTCATAGACCGCCGCTACATCACTCCCCCGGTCCCTGTTTCTTCGGTTTAGTCACCGGATGAGCGGGGTCGTAATCCGGATTCGGCTTGGGCATGACGGCCTGCACATCGCTGCGCCACGCGACGAGTTTTTCGTGGAGTTCCTTCGTCTTGTCCGGATTCGCGGTGGCGAGGTTGTTTTTTTCGCCGATGTCGTCGCGGAGGTTGAAGAGTTCGAGGCGTCCGTCCTCGAACCATTCGACGAGTTTCCAATCGCCGTCGCGAATGGCACCCGCCGGAGCGCCTCCCTGGTTGCTGTAGTGCGGATAATGCCAGAAGATGGGGCCGCGGGCGAGTGGCTTGCCTTCCAGCAACGGCACGAGGCTCGTGCCGTCGCTGTGCTGATTTGGTTTGAGCGGCAGGCCGGCCAGCTGAAGAATGGTCGGGTAGAAATCCGTGCTGATGACCGGGGTGTTGCAGATGCTGCCGGGCTTCGTCATGCCGGGCACGTCGATGATCAGGGGCTCACGAACGCCACCCTCGTAGGGCCAGCCTTTTCCGGCGCGCAGAGGGAGGTTGGAAGTCACAAAACCATCGTTCTTGGACTGCCCGCCACCCTCGGGGGTCGAGAGACCGCCATTGTCAGACATGAAGATGAAGATGGTGCTGTCGGCGAGGCCGTTTTTTTCAACAGCAGCTATCACGCGGCCGACGGCTTCATCCATCTGCTCGACCATCGCCGCATAGAGGGGATCATTCTGCACCATACGCAACTTGCACCCGCTCTCCACACCCCAGGCATCGGGCGGAGCGGCATCTTTTTTCTTCTGATATTTTTCAATCAGATCGGCCCTGGCTCCGATCGGGATATGGACGGCATTGAACGGGAGGTAGGCGAAAAACGGTTTGTCCTTGTGCGCATCGATGAACTTGACCGCTTCATCGGCGATCAGATCGGTGCTTTTGGGATCGGCCGTTTTATCCGTTTCCTTACTGTCCGGCGGAAAGAATCCCCCTTTGAGTGTTGTCAGACCGGGATCGAACCCCTGTCCATTCGGGCCAAACTCCTTGGTGCCGAGATGCCACTTTCCCGCGAAAAAGGTTGAGTAGCCCGCGTCGCGCAGGGCCTCTGCGACCGTGTATTCTTCGAGCGCCATGTTCACGACATGGGATGCGGGCAAGAGTTTCCCCGCCCGGTTGCCCCCAGCATGGTCGGTTACCCCGGTGCGCGGCGGGTATTTGCCCGTCATGATGCTCGAGCGCGTCGGCGAACAGACGCAGCACGCGGCGTAGCCGTCCGTGAAGCGCATTCCTTTCTTTGCGAGTCCGTCGATGTTCGGAGTCTCGTAAAAGGTTTTCGGATTGAAGGCTCCGACATCCATGTAACCCATGTCATCCGCGAGGATGAAGATGACGTTCGGCTTGTCGGGAGGTCGGGTTTCTGCGGCGAAGGCTTGTCCGCAGATCACTAATGCAGCCGTGAAGGAGAGCAGGGTTTTCATTGTTTCAGTTGTTCGATGGTGACTGGTCCGGTCAGGCCGGACGGCATGAGTTGAGTGTTCGGTTTGATGCCCGGGTCCACGGATGTCCATGTAAGGCGTTTGTCGGCGGGAAGCTTGCTGTCGCCAAGGAGGCGGTTGTTCCATGTGTTGGTCACCGCGATTTCGAGCTCGTTGGCTCCGGGTTTCAGGGCCTTGGTGATCTCGATCCGGCCGGGATGAGTCCAGACGGTTCCGAGATTCTTTCCATTCAACTTTACGCGGGCGATGCTTTCATAGTTGCCAGGGTTGAGGAAATACCGACGGTCCGGGGCCGGTTCGAAGGAAAATGACGAACGATAGACCGCGGTTCCGCTGAAGTATTTGATGCGCTCGTCCGCGTTTCCGGTCCAGTCGGTCAGCGAGTCAAATTTCACCTCGCCGGGGCCGTTCCTTTTTTCGTCGAAGGTCACCGACCATGCGGGAGCGAGGCTGAGGGCGGTTTCGAATGACGGGAAATTCACGCTGCCGACAGGGGGCTGCAGTGACGCGCTTTTCCGGAAGGCGATGAGATACGACTGCCTTGGAAGAAATTCCAGCGGCACGGTGACGCTTCCGTCGGTCCGGGTGAATTGCGGCAGCGCCCGCATTTCACCGGTTACTGGATCCCATAATTCGGGATTTCCATCGCTCACGCGGAACGTCAGCGGCAGGGATTTCTTTTCGTCATCCTGGTTCGAAATAAAATAGACATCGTCATCTTCCGAGTGGCGGTGGATCCATGCCATTCCGGGTTTCCCGAGTCCGGGCCTTTCCCCGACTCCGCCGAGATCGGGCGGGACGCCGAGCGTCTTCAAGGCCGATGCGGCGTCTGTGCCGCGGAACACGGATCCCTTGCCATAGCGGCCCGAGGTGACCGTTTTTCCATCGACATCCTTCCAGATTTCTCCGGCCAGCTTGCGCACCTGTTCGTCGCATTGCGGAAAATTCTCGAGGCTTGGCGAGCGTGAGGGAGGTTCTCCGAGGACCGCTCCGCCGGCTTTCACCAGCTCGCCGATCTTTTGCAGAAGCTCCGGACGCATGGTCTCCAGCGGAGGCAGGACGAGCAGGCGGTAGCTCATCCCGTCGGGGAGAGCAAACCGTCCGTCGCGGACCTGGAGGTCCCGGTGGATGACCTCGCCGTTCATGTAATCGTAATCGTAGCCCGGAGGAATCTCCGGATCGCGGATGCCGGTTTGCTTCGGGGTATCCTCGCCGTTGAAATACGCCAGGTCAGCCACGTAATGACCTTGTCGCAGAACCGCCTGCGTGCGCCGGAAGCTGGCGACCCAGTCACCCATTTCCTCGAACCATGTGTTGTGCCGGTTGAACTCCGTGCCGAACCAGGCATTGATGCCGGGAACCCGCTCGTCAGGCTGGTGGATAAAAAGGTGGAGGATGAAATGGTTCACGCCCTCGGCCATCGCCCAGTCTCCACGCTGTTTGAGCGACCACGGGGTCTGCGACCAGGGCGTGCCGCCGAAGGTGAATGCCTCCGCCGCCGTGACCGGCTTGCCATAAATGTGAGCGGCCGAGCTAGCTGTCCGGACCTCGTAACTGCCCAGATCGCCGCTTGCCCAGAACTCGCCCGAGACCTCGTCTCCCTGGCCGCCGTATTGGAGGGAGTCACCGGGAAACCCGAAGTGGCCGTAGTTTTCCATCCACAATTTGAGCCCACGGTCGTTGGCTGATTTGCGCAGCGTTCCTGCGTAGTCGAGGGCCACCTTGTCCGCCACAAGCCGGCGCAGATCCCAGAGAAACCGGTCCGACTCGTCCGCGCTGCCCACGACACGTCCGGTGAGAACCGGCAGCCATGGCATCGGGTCGTAGTGGTATTTTGCAACAAACTCCTCGGCGAGGTCGTCTGTCCAGTTCTGAGGGCCGACTTCCCAACTGTCCGAGACGATGTATTTCCACCCTTTGCGTTCCTCCGGGGAGAGCCGGTCGGCGAGTTTGGCGAGGTAGGCGTCGAAGTGCGCTTTCACATGGCCCGCATTCATCTTGTCCGTTTCCATTCCCTGACCTTCCACCGGCGAAGATCCGTTTCTGGATCCGGTCGGTGACATCCCGACCCGGAGGATCGTCCATTTCCCCGGCGGGACATCCCAGGTGAGTTTTCCGGAAGCCTCCATCGAGGAGGTGATGTTTTTGATGTCGGAGGTCTTACATCCGGCGGCGGCGGTCTGCTGTCTCCAAATGTAGGAATCCCATTTTTCAAAAGGCGAGGGGAATGCCTGGCCGAGCTGTTTTTCGACATAGCGCTCCAGCCGCGGAGTTGTGGAGAGGCTGATCTCCGCAATGCCTGGAACTTCCTTCGGATCGCCTTTGTTCCCTGCGGCAAGGCGGGTAAAAATCATCCGGAACTCGCGGGCTTTCACCTCGGGGAATGCCTCCGCCACAGGACCAAACCGCATCGCGCCGAGGCTGGGACTGGCCATGCGCTCGAGAGTGAATTTTTTGACCGATTGGTAGGTTCCGTCCGGCTTTTTGAATTGCAGTTCGCATTCGACCTTCTGCTGGGTTCTGGTCGGGACCACGGTCACGCCGCTCACCGCGACTTCCTCCGGAAAACCGATGTTCACAAAAAATGGCTGCTTCGTGCCTGCCCCCTCGGGGAAAGCGCAGGTGGTGGCAATTGCTCCGTCGCACAGCGACCCGCTGGCCGAGGCGGGTGATGTCGTGACTGTGCTTTTCGTCATGTCCGGTCCTGCCCGCTCCGCGGGAACGGCGAGCACCGCGACATCAGTGAAAGGAGTGGCGGGAGTCGGGAGAACCGCGCTGGATTTTTTCGGCCCGCTGAGTTGGGGTTCAGAAACGGCCCGAGGGCGCATCGATTGGTCCGGCTTTACCCATGGGGCCCCAGACCGGCTCCCCCCCGGGCAGGTAAAGATTCCGATGTCGCAGCCGAGGCGTCGGCGCCCGCGGGTGGCAGGGGGCTGCGCCGACCACCATTGCTCGGGGA
>QYQL01000087.1 GCA_007280915.1 Verrucomicrobiaceae bacterium
CGCTCCAGAGCAAAAAAAATCGGAGCCCATCTCACCACGGAGGTTGACGCCTCCAGAACCAACACATAAAACACAAATCACACCCGCATTGCTTAGCTTATTTTATGCTTCTGCTGGTCTGAAAATCGGGCCCACCCCACTCCGGTGCCGCTGGTGCGTTCGTTCGCACGCGGCGTCTTTCGCTCCTGCTGGGTTTTCTCGGCAATCCGCTGGATACAGGCCGCATCGCAATTTTCCGGATAGACGTCCGGTGTCGGACTTCTTCCCGCAGGATAGAGTGGCACCGGCGAGACCTCTGTAACCGGATGGACCTTGTTGATCTCCGCAATGGAGAGCTTGGTGATGTCGGGCTGCTCCGCCGCAGACAAGTCTGCGGAGAACAATGTGGCAGCCAACAGACCCATCACTGTCCAGAGGCGAGCTGTTTGAATTTTCATCGGGCGCCGCATTGACCACAGCTTTGTTTTCATTACGAAACGCAATTCTGTCCCGTAAAATCGTTTGCCACAATACGCGTATGCGTATTATTACAACGTAAATGCGTCATACGAAAAATCCGGCTCCTGTGCGGGTGGCTCTTCTGCTGGGGCGCCAGCTCGGATATTGTCGGGACGTGATGACCGGCATCCAGCGGTTTGCGCTGGCGCATCCGGACTGGATATTTCACGAGGGGCCGCCGGACTCGAGAGTGATGCCACTCCTTCGTGAATGGAGACCTCACGGGATCATCGGGCATGTTTATGCCCGCGACCTCCTTGACACTCTGAACGGGTTGAAGATCCCGCTCGTGCTGGCCTGCTCCCTGCCGGGCGCTATCACGCCCAACGTGGATGTGGATCACCTGTCAGTGGGCCGGATGGCAGCGGAATACTTTCTGCGCAAGGGTTTCCGCCACTTCGGCTATTTCGGAAGCGGGCGGGCCCGCTTTTCGCTTGAGCGCGAAGAAGGGTTCCGCGAAACCCTGCGCGGTCACGGCTTCGACCTTTCCGTGTGCCACATGGAATACCTGCCCACGCCACCATTCAATCTCGACACTCGGCGGCTGGACAAAATTGTGGAGGGTTTGCTGCGCAAATGCTCCCGTCCTCTGGCGGTGTTTGCCTCAAACGATATTGCCGCGCGGCAACTTGCCGAGGAATGCCGGCGCATGGGCCTGTCGATTCCAAGTGAAGTTGCCATCCTGGGAGTGGATAACGATGAATACGAGTGCATGCTGTCGACACCTCCCCTGTCCAGCATAGCCATCCCATCGGAACAAATCGGGTTTTCGGCAGCCGAAATGCTCGATTGTCTCATGCGGGGGAAGACACCCCGGAACCAACACCCCGCGCTCCCCCCGCTCTACGTTGTTTCCCGCCACTCCACCGATTACTTTGTTGTCAGCGATCCGGTTGTTAACCGCGCCCTGAAATTCATCAGGGAGCGCACCACACAACCGCTGACCGTGGATGAAGTGCGAAAGCACTGCGCCGTTTCCAGGCGCATTCTGGAACGAAGGTTTCAATCCGCGTTGCAGCAAACGGCACTCCAGGTCATCCATCGTGCCTGCGTGGAACGGGCCAAACCACTGCTGGAACGCACCCGCCTCGATTTGAACTCGGTGGCCGGGCAGTGCGGCTTTTCTTCGGCCCGGCAGATGACGGACGTATTCCGCAAAAGCACCGGCCAAAGCCCGGCACACTACCGAAAGCATATCGCTGGCTGATACCAACTCTTTGAAATAACGGGACTGCTACCGGGAATGTTGTAGCCGCCCCGCTCTGTCGGGGCGCACGGCGACAACCGAGCAGAGCGAGGAAGACTGTCGCCAGACAGCCCCGGAGGGGTGAGACACCCGCCAGGGTGCGAGTCAAAGCGCCGTGACTACAACTGAGTCCCCTTATCTGCAATATTTGGTATGAGATGCCGCAGTATTACCCCCTGCCAAAATCTTCGAAGCGGTTTTCGCGATGAGCAGGAGAGAGAGGAGGGTTGTTTTCATGGCGCGGCGATGGCTTTGTGGTTTGACTGCATGGTCATAACCGAACGCGACAACGAAAGTCTTGCCAGCGTGGCAGGTGCGTCATACTTTGATCGTATGAAGACATTGTCTGTGAAATTACCCGAACCGCTGGCGAAGTGGCTGGTCGGCGAGTCCAAGCTAACCCGCCGCTCCCGCTCCGCTCTCGTGCGTGAGGCCTTGGAGGTAAAACGCAGCGGGATGAACAACGGGGAACACCTCCGCTCGCTTGCGGAAGCCCTGCTCGCACGTGGCGGCCCTTTCAAAGGTCCCGGCGACCTCAACTCGAATCCGGAATACTGGGCTGACTTCGGCAAATGAAGGAAGTCATCATCATGGATACCGGTCCGCTGGTCGCGCTCTTTGACAAGCGCGACCCCGACCACATTTGGGCACGCGGGGAAATGAGCCGCTTGCCCGACCGTGTGGTCACATGTGAGCCGGTGCTCACGGAAGCCTGCTTTCTCCTGGGACGCGGACGCATTGACCCCATCGTCATCCTGCAAGCGGTAAAGGACGGCACGCTGCAAGTGACCTTTGAAATCGGTGACGAAGCCGGTGCGCTGGAGACACTGATGGAGCGGTATGCGGACACGCCCATGTCGCTCGCGGATGCCTGTCTGGCGCGGCTCTCGGAGCTTCACAAGGACTGCCGCGTTTTCACGCTCGACCGCCATTTCAAATCCTACCGGCGCTACGGCCGCTCGGTCATTCCGCTGCTGAGTCCGTGGTGAGGCAGGCTGCTTCATGGCGCGCCCTCCACCCGGCCTTGGGGTGGACCACAGCCTGAGGGGTCGTTTCCTGCGCGTTCATGGACACTGAGCCCGCGCAGAGCAGGATGGAAAGGAGGGTGCGTCCGCGATGATCAGGCTGGTGAGGGTGGTTTTCCTCATAATGTCAGTTCATGTTTGCCGGGGTTGATCGAGACAGATTTTTCGTCCGGCGAGACAACTGTAGCGACGGTGCCGACAGGCACGGTGATTTGAACCTGAAGCCTCCCGGCTTTCTTCTCCACCCGGACCGGAATATCGCCTTTGGGCGACGGTATCACTCCCTCGGCCCATTCCAGATCGCCGAGCTGCGGACGAATGGTGAATTCAGCAAAGCCCGGCTTCGTCGGCGTCACGCCGAGAACCTTGGTGAGCAGGTGATAGGCGGGCGAGCCGGCGCCGTTCTGGGCGAGGCTGCGGTAGCGGGCGTGCCACCCGCTTTCGCCGAGCAGGTAGGAATACTCCTCCCAGAAACAGTCGAGCTTGCCTTCCGCAGGGGTGAACCGCTTGTAGCGGTCGCGCATCAGGTCAAGCGCGGCTTTGTCTGCCCCGATGGCAAACAATCCCTCGAACGGCCAGATGAGGAACGGGGCCTGGCAGCGGACGATTCGATCCGCGCCCGGATTCATTTCGGCAAGCGCCTTGACGATTCGTTTCGAACGCCCGTCTCGGCCCAACCCGCAGTCCAGCGCGAGAAAGTTGGTGTGCTCGGAGAACGTCCTGACCGGCTTGCTTTCGGAAAATCCGTCGAAGTAGAGCCCGCGCTGCTCATCCCAGCATTTGGCAAAAACCCAGTCGGTGATGGCTTTCGCCTCGGCGCGGCAGGCGGCGGCTTCGGGCTCGTCGAGCAAGACCGCAAGGTCTTCAAGGAACCGGGCGTAGAGCAGATTCCACGGAACCAGCACGCTTCCCGGTTTGAAATCTGCCTGCCAGGCGTTCGACGACCAATCGATCCAGGTTTGTTGCATTTGCCCGCCTTCCTTTGCACCGACGGTTACGAGGCCGTCGGGATTGCTGCGGGATTTCCAATAGTCGCGGTATTTGAGAAGTGAGGGAACGATTTGCGACTTCACATAGTCCGAATCGCCGCTCCAGAGGCCGTATCGCGCCATCCAAATGGCCGTGCGCATCGGATGCATCATCAGCGCCATGCCTTTTGATGGCATTTCTGAACCGGCGATCAGCGTGAGCTCGCCGTTGGGATGTTGCGAGCGGATGAAAAGGTCGATGTAGTTGCGGGTCATCGGGTCATCGCCATAACCCGCCAGCGCGCCCGGCACCGAACCATCGGTTATGTCGCCGCCCCAGATGTTTTTCTCGCGGATGGTATTGTCGCAGAACGTGTCGTAGCTCGCCGCGTGGATCGTCCGTAGGTTGGCGGCGAAGAGTTCGGTCAGAAACTTATCCGAGCAGGCGAAACTCCCGCGCTGCTTCATCGGCACGAAGCTGTGAATCGCGGCGATTTCGTGGATTTTCAGCGGCTCCGTCAGGTCGCGCGCCGTGATTTGCAGGTAGCGGAAACTTTTGTAATTCATGTTTTCGAGCTGCTGTCGTCCGCCCGCTAATTGCCAGCGAAGTGCGAACTGGTGCTCGGCCTTGCCCGCCGCATCGCGGTCACCGCGGCTGTAAGTGATCGGCTTCACCTGGCCGTCGATCAGCGTCTGGCCCCAAGCGACATCGAGGGTAGCCCCCTTGTTTCCCTCGACATCCATGGCGATGTAGCTGTTGCGGATCGCGCCGAAGTCCACGATGAAGCTCACATCCCGCATCACAGGCATCTCCTTATGCTTCTCCCACCAGGTGTCGTAGGCGAGAAGGTCGTCCACATAGACCTGCGGCTCGATCGTCGTAACGGCGCCGGACTTGAGCAGGTTATCCGGCTTCGTGATTTTTCCGAACTTCAGCGGGCGCAGGGTTTCTGTTGCCATTTGCAGACCGACATTGACCCGCGCATCGCCGAGGATTTGGATCACTTCGCCGGTGGCGGTCACGGCGACCGGGAGGATCTTTTCGCGCTGGAAGTTTGGAATGATGGCGGGGGCGATGCCGGCGTATTTCGTGGGCGGAGCGACCGTGGCCGCTGCCCAGCGGGCGTCATTGAAGCCTGGTGCTTTCCAGCCAACCGGATCGCGGGCTGATTGAAAGATCTCGATGAAGTCACGTCCTGATGAAGGCCCGTCCACCTTCAGCCACGCCGGAGAAACAAACGCCTTCCAGGAACCGTCGGTCGCGATGCGCTGACCGTCCGCTTCCAGCACGGCGGAAAAGAGCGGCGGGATCCGCGAGTTGCGGGACGGGTTGTAGAACTGCGCTTCCACGGCAATCGCGTTTTCGCCTTTACGGAGCAATTTCGCCACGTCGAACGAGACGGTGTAGGTGGAGTTGGCGACATTGTGCGGAACGCCTTCGCCGGCAAAAGTGCCGTTGACGTAGAGTTTAAAGCGGCACCCTGTTGCCATAATCGTCGCGCTCTTCGGTTGCTGAGCCAGCTCAAAGCTTTTGCGAAGATACGTGACCGGTGGATTTTCTGATCCCTTCTTATCCGACCAGATAAAGTCGGCGGTCCAGGTTTGCACCGCCTTTGCGGTTGCTTCAGGGGCTTTGGCAGGCTCAGCCGCGTGGTGCGTAATTGCGCCTGCGATGAGTAGGAGGGTGAGGAGAGTATTTTTCATTTTATGCCTTTCGTCTATTGAGTGGCTGTCTGCGGAGTGTGGTTGGGCATCTGACGGGCTTGCTGAATGGCGTCCCTTACGCCCCCCGGACCGAACCATCCTTCGGCGCCCGGGGTGTAGTTCTGATAGACCAGATGCACTTCGCCACTGGCCATTTCATCCGGACACCATTGGTTGAGGTTTTCGATGATTTTTTTGTTTTCTTCCAATGTCCATCCGTCCCCTGCTGCGTGGAGAAGAATATAGACCGGTTTGTTCTTCATGCGGGCGGCCCGGATGCATTCAGCCGGCGCATTAATGTTCTCCAGCAGCGCCTTCTTTACATACTCCATGCAAATGGCGGCGACTTTCGGGTGGTCGAGGCAGCGGTTGGTCTGCTTGCGCCACTCGCCGCCATAGCTTCTTGTCAGGGCAATCAGCGGCCTGTTGCCATGCGATTCGGATTGGGCCTCAATCTGCGCGTCGCTCAATTGCGTGCCGCCGGCGAGGCCGCCCGTTTCGTTGTAGCAAAAACAGGCATCCGGCTCCCCCTGCATGATCCGGGTGTAGTCCCGGAAAGACTTGTTGCCGTCCGGATTGTCTTCCGTGATGTGCGGCCCGCCGAGCGTTTGGAAGACCATGCGCCACTCTGCGTCGTTCAGATCGGAATTCGGCGTGATGAACCAAACACCATCAGATTTCAGTTCGGTTGCGCGGTCGACCGCATCTTCGATATAGGCCTTCTTGTAGGTGTTGAGGCTCGGCAGCACCGTGAACGCTCGACCTTGCCCGCAGGCCCCGAAAATCAGCGAGAGGGTGAGTGTCAGGCCTGTTCTTCTCATGCAAAACCTCCCGCCTTTCACTTTGGCGGCACGAGCGGCAGGTCGAGCCAGGCCAGTCCGATGTCGCGGTTCATGTGGCCGATGCTGTCGCCGCCGGGCGCATCGTAGAGAACGGCGAGGCGCTGTCCCGCCTTGATAACGGACGGCATGCCGATGCAGTTTTTCGACCACGAGCAGTTCCGGCCATCGAGCACCACGGCCTTGTTTTTCGCATCCCAGCGGTTCAAATCCTTGCTCCAGTAAACCCAGACCGCGTCGGTGAATTCCTGTTTCTGATCGTTGATGCCGATGTGGTTGGTGAACAGAAACCACGTCTGGATTTCCGGCTCGTAGTAGAGCGAACTGTTTTCAATCTGTTCTTCCAGCGGCAGGATGGGCTCCGCCTGCACCACCCATGGGCCATCCAGACTTTTTGCGCGGGCAATGCTCAACGTGCGCTTGACGTCCGGGGGCGAAGTGGAGGCGCTGAAGAACATCAGGAATTCGCCGTTCCATTTCACGATGTCGCCCGGGCTCGCTGTCGAGGAGTAGTAAGTCCCCGGCTGCGCGGTGAAGGGCGCGGCTTCGTATTGCTTCTCCCACGGTCCCGACGGCGAACGGCTGCGCGCCTTGAGTGTCTGATACGGAAACATGGGGACATAATCCGGCTTGGGTGAGACGTTGGGGGTTCCGAGATAAAACATGTGCCACCATTCGCCATCGTGGATGACCCACGGCGCGGAGGCGCTGGCCGAGTCGGGGGCGCCCGGTTTACCGAAGTCGAGAATGGGACCACGCTTTTCCCAGTGAACCAAATCCTTGCTCGTGGCCAGGCTGGCGAGCCAACCTTTTGGCCCGGCGGCATCGTAATGCAGATAATAAACGTCCTTGTCCTGGAACACGATGGCCTCGCGCGCGCCGCGAAGGTCGCAGTCACCCGGTCCACCGCCGTGCTTGAGGACGACACCTTGATCCTTGGCTTCGAGCCGGAGACCGGCTTGGGGACGGTCGTCGATGTAGGCGGAGGGGGGAATCGCCCCTGATTTCCCCGCGCAAAAGACCATGGCCATCACCAGAAAAAATCGTCCTTTCACTTTTGACATGCGCGACATTCTCCGGTCGCGGAGATCCTTGAGCAGATTCATCATCCGTTCCTGCATTTCATCTGTTTCGCAATGAGGCGTGGTTGCATCAAAAACTCACCTATTGGCATCGAACCTCCAGCTTTGCGCTTTGCCGTCCTTGCCTTGGAGTTCGATGGACTGGACTTCGAGGCCGGTGGTGCCTTTCGGCGGCATGATGCGCAGGTGGATGAGATTTCCCTCCACGGGGAGAACGACTTTGATTTCCTGCCATTCGGATGAGGTCGGCCAGTTGAAGGCTGCGGATCTGTCCGAAACGAAGTTGTCCTGCTGGTCCGTGCGCCAGGTGAAGGTGGTTTTGCCGCCGTGGGTCGCACGCAGGCGGAGGGTGGCAGTGACCGGTCCGGGGAGATCGAGCTTGTTGCGTGTCAGGAACGGGGCGTCATCTCCGGCGACAATTTGCAGCGCGCCGTTGTTTGTGGTGAGTTCGCCATTTCGGACCATCCAGCCTTGAGGTCCGGCGGTCGGGGCGGCGGCATCCTTGGGGAGGACTCCATGATCCTCGAAGAACGACTGGTCGGCTTCGACGGTTTCCGTGGGTAGACCGGGGGGCTTCAGGGTGTCGCTCCAGGTTTTGAGTTTTGCTTCGAGCCGCTCTGCGATTTCGGGGTGCTCGGCGATGAGGTTCTTTGTTTCGCCATCCGGCGTGGTCACGTCGAACAGGAACCGCTCCGTCGGTCCGAGTCGGATGAGTTTCCATGGGAATTCCAGCACCGCCGCCTGGCTGCGCCAGCGCCAGTAGAGGGTCTCGTGCGGGGCGGTGGATTTTTCACCCTTCAAAAACGGCAGGAGGTTGACGCCGTCGAGTTTGTCATCCGACGGAACGCCCGCCAATGCGACCGCAGTGGCCGCCACGTCGAGGTTGATCACCGGCTGATCGAAAACCTTTCCTGCGGGCAGTGTGCCCGGCCACGCGGCAACGAACGGCGTGCGGGTGCCTCCGTCGGAGAGCATGCCTTTTTCCCCGATGAGCGGCAGGTTCAGCGAGCCGTCCCATGCGCCTTTGTGGAGCGGCGCGCCGTTGTCGCCGATAAAGAAAATGAGCGTGTTCTTTTCCACGCCCATCTCCTTCAATTTCGCCCGGATGCGTCCGAGTCCGTCATCCATCGCGGCGATCATGGCGAGCGCCTGCCGGCGTTCGAGCGGGAGGTTTTCCGGCGTTTTAGAAAACCATGGCTCCGGAGATTCCAGCGGGACGTGCGGTGCGAACCAGGCCAGATAAAGGAACCATGGCTTTCCGGGGTCTGCCGCGCGGCGGTCGAGAAACGAGAGCGCCGCTTCGGTCTGCACATCCACGCGGAACCGCTCATCCTTGACCAGATGGGGCGCGTCGGGGAACGGTTGGCCCTGGAGGTCATGCGAGGCGACAAACTGGCGGATTTCGCCGCACCAGTATTCGTCGAAGCCCTGTTTTCCTGGCATGTGTTCCTTGCTGACGCGGGAAGATTTGTCGCCCTGTTTTTTATCTCCCACGAGAGAAAGATGCCATTTGCCGACCTGTCCGGTGACGTAACCGGCGGGTTTCAGGCGCTCGGCGATCGTCAGTTCCTCGAGTGGCAGCGGGCCTTTTCCGTTGTCCTCGACACCGAACTTCTGCTGGTAGCGTCCCGTGATCACGCCCGCGCGGGACGGCACGCACTGAGGCGCACTGACATAACCGCGCGCGAAGCGCACGCCATCGCCCGCCAGCGCGTCCAAATTCGGGGTGCGGATGTCCTTGTCCACTCCCTGCGCGCCGAGGTCCGCCCACCCATGGTCGTCGGAATAGATCAGCAAAATGTTTGGTTTGGTTTGTTCGGAGGCAAAGGCGGAGCCTGCGAGAACTGTGAGAGCGAGGAGGAGGGTTTTCATTGAGAAATCATAGAGGAGATTGCGCGCAATAGAGAAACACCGTTTATTGCGATTTGTTTCAGGGTTTTCCGCCGGATTTCCTGTTTACTTCAAGAGTCACAGGGCCTTCGAGGCCGGAGGGTTGGAGCGCATCCGATTTTTTATAGAAGAGCGTGGTGCAGAAGCTGACGCGTTCCTTGACCGGGCGGGGGGTCCCCTTGACATACCAATCCGGCCACTCGTTGATGAAGTCGTAGGGCGCGCGGGTGTTGGTCTTGAAGTCGCGCGGGTGCTGTTCGTCGCCGATCATGCGGTTCCGCCACGAACCGGTGACCGCGATCTCGATTTGGTTTTTTCCTGGCTTGAGAATGCCGGGATCCAGTTCCACGCGATACGGCGGGCACCAGAGGTTTGTGACCGGTTTGCCGTTAATTGCGACTTCAGCGACGCCGTGGACGGTCCCCAGATTTAGGAAAATTGGAAATGTGGGATTTGGAATTTGGAATTCCGAGGAATATGTCGCGGTGCCGGAAAAGTATTTCACGCCGGGGTCAGGATGCTTGGAAAGTTCCGTCAGATCTGTCAGATCCATCTTCTCCGGTGCGCCGCGGTCTTTCTGGAAGGCGACTTTCCAAGGGCCGGCAATGGAAATGGTGATATTTCCGGTCTGGGCAGGTGGAGCGGAAAGTGGCTTGGCTGCCTCGCGGAAGACCACGAAAGTCGAGCCGAGCGGGCCGAGTTCCACGGGAACTTGCGACAGGCCATCTTTTTCGGTCCAATATTCCAGCTGGTGGATTTTCCCGCTGACCGGATCCCAGAGTTCGGGACGGCGCCCGGTGATCCGGAAGCCGAGTTCGCCGGAGAATGGCTTCTCCTCTTGGTTGGAGACGAAGTAGGAATCCGTGCCGTCTGTGGCGCGGTGTCGGAACCGGATGTCATGGTCGGCGGGTGGAACAAAGTCGGTGGGCAAATCCAGCGACGCAAAAATTTCCGGCAGCGTCTTGTTCCAGATCACGCGACCTTTGCCGAACTTCCGGTCCACGACGGCCTTGCCGTCATCGGTGTCCCAGAGATCGCGGGCGAGGTCATGGACGGCCTTTTCGCATTCCTGTAGGTCGCTGAGCCCAGCGGCGCGTTGCGGCGGCGGGCCGACGACGACCGCACCGGCCTCGACGAGCGCCCGGATTTTTTTTGCCACTTTCAACGACATGGTCGGCCAGTCGCGCAGCAGGAGGATGCGGTAGCGAGCTCCCCCGGAGCTGACGAGCGTTCCGTCTTTATCCACGGTGAGGTGTTCGAGGAGTTCTGTCGGGCCGCAGCAATCGTATTCGATGCTCGTGGGGATTGCCGGGTGCATGTCCGCACGCGGCGGGAGCTCGGCCGGAAAATCCTCACCGGCGAAATAGAGGACATCCGCAATATTGCGGCCCTGCTGGAGAAGGAACTGGCAGCGGGCGAGATAGTCGGTCCAGCCGCGTGCAGGGTTTCCCCACCACGTGTTGCCGGTGATCATCTGCGCGCCGATGACCGCAGCCACCAGTCCGGGTGCCGGGCCGCGGTAGGGGGTGACGGCGTTGACAACGAGCATGAAGTGGTTGATCCCATCGATGAACGCCTCGTCACCCAGATGCTTGAAGCCAGCGGGCGTCATGTCGAAGGAGGCGGGTTCACCCGCCGCCGTGAACGATTCGCCCGCGACTTTGGATCGTCCATAAAAATGCGCCGACGAGGAAGCCGGGCGGCAGTCGTCGCGCGGTTTGCCGTCGTTCATCCAGAATTCCCCCATCGGGACATCTGCATGGCGGAGGTATTCGGCGGGATGGTAGTCGAACTGCTGGCGGCCGCAGGCTTCGGCCCATAGTTCGACGCCGTCCTTGTGGGCCAGGCTGGCCGTTTCGCCGTAATAGCGCTCGGAGATCAATTCGGCGAGTGTCAGGCGGAAATCGCGCAAGAAGCGTTCCGATGCCAGCGAGTCGCCGACCACATAGCCGGAGGCGAGAAGAGGCCAGTAGGGGACGAGTGAATACCCCCGGCGTTTTTGGAATTCGCCCGCCAGATCGGGGCCCCAATTCAAGGGTCCGGCTTCCCAGCTGTCAAATTCCACGGCATTGATGGCACCGCCGTTCTTGATGTCATGTTTGGCGAGCGTGGTGGCGGGGAACCTCGACCAGTAATTTTGGACTGCGCCCTTGCCGATGGGATCCACGATGTAACATTTCACATCTTCGGGGGAGGGGCCTGCCTTGTGGCCGCAGGTGGTCCAACCGGTGCGGATGACGCGCCAGCGGCCGGGAGGCGGATCCCAGGCCAGTGTGCCGTCCGGGGAAAGCTTGTCCGTCAGGTCGAGGAATTGCGAGGGGGCGAGGCCGGGCAGGTTTTCCCGCAGCGCCCATTTTTCCGCCGAGGCGCGGAGGATGTCGGCGCCTCCGCCGTGCTCGCGGCGATGGGAGTAGCCCGCCTTGGCATCGTGGAGGTCCACGAGAGGAGCGCCGGTGAGTTCGATGCCATTGATGACGGCATTGGCCCCGTCTTTGAACGTCACCCGGAAGCGCTGGCTCCTTGTCGGGGTCAAGCGTGCGACGAGCGGGACATCGCGGTAGCCCTGCGGCCAATAGGTGTCCATGCGCCCGATTTCCTTCCATCCCCCTTCGCCGTCCTGCGACTCGACCACAATCTCCTTCGGGCTGGCGGTCCAGCTCTGCACCCAGAATTTTAGGGATTTCACCCAGAGCAGCCGCGGATAAGCGAGCACCAGCGCGACATCAGTGGCCGGCAACTTGACTCCGGTGTGCCAGTCGCCATCGGTCAACCGTTCCCAATTCGGGCCCCCGGGTGCGTTTTCGATTGCGGGGCGCGGATGTGTCGTGCCGACGGGATCCGGAAAGGCAACCACCGCCAGATCCCCGTATACGCCGAGGGTCGTTTCGGGCTGCGGCAGTTTGATGGGACCGGGCCTGCCCCCGGCGACAATGGTTTCGGCGGAGGTCAGGCGCTTGGAACTGTCTGCCGGATCGACCTTGGCGTCGCCCATCATCGACCAGCCTGTCTCGGTGGTGAAAAGAGTGACCGCGATTTGCCTTTCCTTTGCGAGATCGAAGTAGCGGTCGAAGAGCGACCGCCATTCGTCGGAGAGAATTTTGACGGGACCCTCCGGCGTGCGACCTCCATACGAATTGATCTGCATGAGTTCGACCGATGTCAGGCCGGTTTTTTCCAGACCATCGAAACAATCGATCAACCCTTCCTCGCTGATGTTGCCAGCCATCCAGAACAGCCAGCTTCCCGGGCGAGATTCCTTCGGTGGCTGAGCGAAGCGGGATTTGAGGTCCTGTTCAGCCGGCTCGACTGCGTGCGCCGGGAAGAGGCAACAAAGTCCGAGGATCCCGGGGAGGATTTTCATTTTGAATCATTCCGATTCAAGCCTCACCGGTCCGAGGAGTCCCGAGGGAGCGGGGGGGAGGGAGAGACCGAGTTTTTCCCACGCGTGGGAGCCCGCGGTGAATTTGTTCGCGATCCGCCAGTTGTGCCAGGTGTTGGTCACACGGGCCTCCAGCGTGTTTTTTCCGGGCTTGGCCAGAGTGGAAATATCAATGCGGTAGGGTGAGCACCAGAGGACGCCGGCGGGTTTGCCATTGACGATGATTTCCGCGCAGAGGGCGTCGTAAAAGTCCTCGGTGGCGGCGGGCGGTTTTCCCCCGCCGGCTCCCGTGAGCTTCGAGAGCCCCGGCGACTGCCCGAGATCAAGGAGGAGGCGTCTTCCGGATTTCAGCAGGGAATCGGGAATGTCGAAGCTTGTTTGATACGCGGCTGTCCCGCTGAATTCCGCGATGCGCTTATCCTTGCTCTGATCCCAGCGGAAAAGCGAGTCCGAGCTGATGGAGAACGGCTCGATCCCGTTGCGGGCTGGTTCGAACGAGATTTTCCACGGGCCGTTTACAGGGGATTGTTTCGCTTTGGTTTCCGTCTTGGTCGCCTTGGCGTCTTGTGTGACGGGTTTTCGGAAGACGACGAAGAGCGACTCGTGCGGGGCGAACTCCATCGGAATCACGGTGCCGGCTTTGTTGGCGGAAAAATCCCGGATCTCCGTGATTTTTCCGCTGACCGGATCCCAGAGCTCCGGTTGTTTTCCGGTGACACGAAACGTGCAATCAGCCTGGGCGTTCGCGCGGAGGGCATTGGCTACAAAATACACATCCGCTCCATCCGCGTTCCGCTGAAAAAAGAAGAGGCGGGTGTCGGGATTTTTCGCGCTATAGGAAAATGCCGGGGCGATCCCGAGTTGATCCATTGCTGCAGCGTGCATCCCGTCGTAAAACGTCCATGCACGGAGTCCTTCTCCGAGTTTTTTTGGCCGCGAACGGTCCGTGCCGGTCAAGATCCTGCCTTTACCAAAATCGTGAATTCCAGGCGTGCTGTCGGCACCCATGCGCTTGGCAATCGACTGGATTTCCTTGTCGGCAGATGATCCGTCGGCGTGGCTCGGCGAGCGGTCGGGAACCGCCTGGAACCAGACTGTCGCACCTTCATTCGCAAGCCGCTCGACCGAGCGCATCGCGTCGAGCCCGATGACCTTGTCGGCCACGACCAGCACCGCATACGTCTGCCCGTCGGGCAATGCGATCCGTCCGTCTGCATTCACCGTGGTTTTTTTTGCGAGCAGTTCGGCTGGGATGCCGTCGAATTTCCAGAACCTGCGGTCGCTTTCGCGGAGCATCTCGTTTGACTTGATCATCTCCTGAAGGGCCGGTCCGTCGAGGTAAAGCAGGTCGGTCACCGGCAGTCCGGCGATGAGCATTGTCTGGCTGCGGTTGAAAAACGAGGTCAGCGGCTGGGCATAGCTGTTCCACCACGTGACGCCTGGATTGAAATGAGTGCCCGCAAAATAGACGTCGCCCGGCGGCGGGGTGTTCACCGGCGAACTGGAAAACCCGTGGATGGTCAGATGGTTTAATCCCATCGCATAGACTTCGTCGGCCAGCGCCTTGAGTTGGGCGGGCGTCTCCCGCCATTGTTGGTGCGAGGTGAAGGCCTCGCAGGTGTTGCGGTTCTGTCCGTAAACGTGGGCGGCGAAGATTGCGTTGCGGTTGAAGCAGACCGGGTGGTCGCTATCGAGCCCGTAATGCGTCCAGAACTCGTCCATCACATGATCCACGGTGGCGCCCTTGGTGGCGATCCCGCTGCGCGTCTCGCCGGCTTCGGCGACCAGTCCGACGCCGTGTTGCCGGCAGTAATCGCGGAAGGGACCGAAATGTTCCTCGATCAGGAGGTCTTCGAGCACCGTTTCAAAATTCCGGTCGATTTTCTCGTTGTCCACTTCGGGAGAGAACTTCGCACCGGCCAGCGCGGGAAGAAGCGGGATCAGGTCATAGCCGGTTTTCGCCTTGAAGAATGCCGGAAGGCCCGGCGTCCAGTCGTAATGGCCGAGTTCGATGCTGTCCTCATGCAGCCGGTCGAGCGTCTTTCCGACATGGGGTCCGGCGGCCTCGAGCATCGGATCGGCAATCTCTTTTAAAAACCGTTCCATTGCCGCGCGGCTGAGGTGGTCGATCTGGAGGCCGCCGTAGCCCGGGGAATCCTGCTTCATGCGCACCATGTTCGGGATATGCCCGAAGCGGTAGATGACCCAGTTTCCTGCAGGGGCAGCCCATCCTAGCGTTCCGTCATCTTTCAAGGCCCCGCTCAAGTTCACCATGGAATCAGCCAGAAGTTTGCCTTCCGCGTCTTTCCGGAACGCCAGCGTGGCGACGGGTTTCAAATAGTCGAGCGCCTCCTTGGCGATGCGGCCTTTTGCCGTCGTCCGGAACTTGTCCGGGAGCGGCAGCTTCTCCGAAACTCGCGCGGGCCCGCTGACTTCCTTTTCCGACCAGACCAGCATCTGCGCTCCCATCTCGGGCGTGACCCACGGGCCACCCTGATACCAGCCGTTGGATGGAATCCCGGTGATCTTGATGCCGAGCCGTGCCGCCTCATCCAGCGCGAACCGGAAGCGTTTCAAAAATTCCGGGGAGAGAAAAACCATCCCGTCTCCATTCGTGATGGTCGCGCTGTGGGCGAGGGTCATTGAAAGCACCGCGCGGCCCACTCCGGCCTTCGCCATTGCTTCGAGATCGCGGGTGATGGCCGCTTCGTCTGTTGCGTTCGACCAGTCCCAGAACACCGCGAGGCGGTCGTCCGACGGAGGTTGGAGGAAGCGCGATTCAAGCTCGGACGCCGTTGATGCAGCGTTGGTGAATCCAGCCAGCGGAATCAGCAGCAGAGCAGCGAAGGTGAGGGATGACAGCTTATTCATTCGAATCCTTTCCAGTAACCACATATTTCGAATCCAGCGTTTCTCCGTTCTGCTGATACCACTCCTTCAGCAACCGGCGATGTTCGGCCAACACTGGAGCGGCCTGCGGATCAAGCGCCAGATTTTTCATTTCACCGGGATCGGCCACCAGATCGGTCAGCTGTTCCCGCCGCGCCCCCGAAGCATAAACGACATATTTGTAACGCGCGGTTCGCACCATCCGGCTGCTCCCGTTTTCCACCACCACCGTGTCCCGCCACGACGAGGGCGTGCGGCCCTCGGCCAGCGCCCGAACGCTGTTCCCTTTGAGGGCCGACGGCACGGGCAAACCGGCAAAGTCACAGAGGGTGGGAATCAGATCCTGACCCGTGGAAACCAGATGTTTGCGATCCACCAATCCCGGCTGGGTCACACCCTTCCAACTGACAATCAGCGGCACTCTGGTCGCTTCCTCGTAAAACACCGACTTGTGTTCCAACCGGTGGGCCGCGTCCATATCGCCATGGTCGCTCGAAAACACGACCACCGTGTTCTGGTCCAGTCCCGTTTCACGCAATGCCGTCAGCACCACGCCGATTTCCGCATCCGCCCGCTCGGTCAGCCGGGCATAGGCCCAGCGATACAACCGCCATTGTTCATCCGTCCATTTGGTCCGCGCGTGGGTGCGGAAGTCCTGAGTATCGGCTGCCAGGATGTCCTCCGGTTCGCCCGCCGGGATTTCGAAATTGTCCGGCAGCGGCGGACAGACGTCGGCGAAGAATTTTTCCCGCGACATCCCTGGCGGCAACGCCATCGCTTCGACGAGCTCCTTCGGTCCGGGAATGTTGCCCGGATGTTTCGCATCCTCGATGGCCATCATGCAGATGTCATGCGGATTGATGAACGACGCCACCATGAGAAATGGCCGGTCGTGTGGCTGACGAAGAAATTCTGCGCAGGTTTCCGCCAGCTTTTCCCGCCCGTCGTTTGTGATGTTTTTGAAACCGAAATCCTCAAGACTCATTGGAAGATGGCTCTTGCCGCCGTAGACGGTCTCGTAACCGCCCTGTTGGAACACCCGGCCCAGTGAGTTTTCCAGAATATCCGGCATCATCTTGGCCTTTGACTTGCCATTGGTTTCCACCCCGACCCGGCTGGGGAAAACCCCGGTCATCATACTGATCCGTGACGGCATACAAACCGGATTGGCACAGTAGGCCAGCTCAAACCGCGCCCCCGTGGCCGCCAAACTATCCAGCGCGGGCGTCTTCAGATATGGATTTCCGGTGCAACTCAACATTCCCGCGTGCTGCTGATCGGTGATAATGAATAGAATATTCGGCGGCTGCTTTGCGTGGGCGGCAATCATATGCAGCGCGGCCAGCAGGAGGGCGGTAAGGGATTGTTTCACAAATTTTTCTCCGGCGATGTCAGGGTGCGAATCTCAAGCGTCACCGGGCCGAGTAGGCCGGAGGGGTGCTTGTCGAGATCGGCGGCAGGGATTTTGTTGCGAACGATGACGTTGGCGACGGGTTTTTCCTTCGGGAACTTGTCGTCGCCGATGAGCCGGTTCACCCAGGTGTTCACGACAGCGATTTCGAGTTCGTTTTTTCCCTTTTTCACAGCGTCGGTGACATCCACGCGGAACGGCGGTTTCCAGAGGGTTCCGAAATCCTTTCCGTTGACCTTCACATGCGCGACATCGCCGACCTGGCCGAGGTCGAGGACTACGCGACGGCTTGAGGTGAGCATCGAATCGGGGACGGTGAATTCCTTTTTGTAGGTTCCGTAGCCGGAGAAGTATTTGATTCCGGGCCGTGTGTCCGAGGTCCAGGATTTCAGCTCATCGAACGTGGCCCGTTCCGGTGCACCGCGGTTTTTCTCAAAGGCAACTTCCCACGGCCCCTTGAGTTCGATGGATTCCAAGGCTGTTCCTGCGGGTAACTGTGGCTTGCCGTTTTGCGCGGGATCGAACACGACAAACGTCGAGCCCCACGGCGCGAGAGGCACGTTCACCCGGCTCCTCCCGTTTTCAGCGGTGGCGTCCTTCAGCCTTATAATTTCTCCGCTGTCGGGCTGCCAGAGATATGCGTGCTTGCTGCCCGACGAGCGGATGAGGACTTCTAGATCGAGCGGCTTGTCGCTCTGGTTGGCAAGGAATGTGAATTCCCGTCCGTCAGGTGCGCGGCGGGTGAGGTGTTTGATGTCGGCATCTCCGTGGATTTCGACCTGCGGCGGGATGCCGTGCACGGCGAAGACGTCCGCCAGTTCCGTGCCCCAGTGGACCGATCCTTTGCCTGTCTGTTTCGATCCGGATGGGCCGGGGTTTTCGCCCCAGAGTTCGTCGGCCAGTCTCTTGATTTTTTGGTCAGCCTCGGGCTGTCCGCTCAGGCTGGGCGAGCGCAGCGGTTTCTGGCCGCCGACGACCGCTCCATCCTTCACCAGGCGCGAAACCGCCTCGAGGGTTTCCGGCAGCATCGTGTCGAGAGGCGGGAGAACCAGCGTGCGGTAGGTCGAGCCGTGAGGCAGGGTGAGCACGCCATCCTTCACCGAGATCAACTCGCGGATCGCCCGGCTGTCGGTCGCGTCGTAGTCGCGTCCCCCGGGCAGATTGAACGGCAGCTCGTCGCGCTTCGGCGCGATGTTCGGCATCCCGTCACCGTAAAAATAAAGCACGTCCTTGTCGGCCGCGCCGGACTGGAGAAGATACTGGCAACGGGACAGGTAATCGAAGAACGCGCGTCCGTCCGGCATCCAAGTGATGCTCGGGCCGACGTGGATCCCGGCGCTCCAGCTTGTGCCCGGCGGCGTGTTGCCGACGATCGGGTCGAGCCACATGCCGTGGATGAACATCCGGCTGACGCCCTCCGACATCGCGTAGTCGCCCAGCTTTTTCAGGTCGAGCGGCGACGGCCAGAAATTCTGGAACTGCCCGGTGGTGAAGGATTCAAAAAGCCCGAACGGTTTTCCATAGACATTGACCGTCGAGGAGGCGTCTTTCACCGAATTGCGCACATCGTAGCCCCGGTTGTCGCGGCCAGAATACCAGAATTCCCCGGCCGGGTAATCCACCTGGGCCAGCGATCCGATGGCGTCCATGTTGGACTGGAAGCCGTGGCCGGATTCCGCGCAGAGCTTGACCCCGTCCTCGTGGCACAAATCGGCGAGCTTTTTGAAATGGTTCCGGATGTTGAGGTCGCCGATCGTGCGGCGGTAATCCCAGAGCACGCGGTCCGAGGTGGCACCATCGCCAACGATTTTTCCCTCGAAGACCGGGAGGTAGGGTGTGAGATCATAACCCCGGAGCTTTTTGAACTCGTCGAGGAACCCCTTGGTCCACAGGTTCTCCTCGCCCTCCCAGCTGTCCACTTCGAAATAGCTGAGGCCTTTTCGCCCCTCCGGTGAGAGGTGTTTATAGATCGCCCCCGCCATAGTCTTGTAATGGAGGAGGGTTGCGTCAGCGCTCATCTTGTCTGATTCCAGCGCATCCTCATTTCCCTTGCGTCCTTCCGCGTTGTAGGTGCGCGAGTGCGCCGGGACCATACCCATTCGCATGATCGTCCAGCTGCCGGCCGGGGCATCCCAAGCCAGCTTTCCGTCCGGGCCGAGCTTGCCGGTGAGATCCAGGACCGATTGCGGCGAGATCGCGGAGGTGCGGCCGGTGTCGGGGGTGGGTTCGAGATGATCCATTGGCAGGAGGGATTTCCCCCGTCTTTTCCCCAAGGCGGTATGGGAGGCATTTTTCAATGCCCAGTTACGGATTTCCGGTTCCGACGCTGGCCGTTTTCCGGGCTCGACCAAGTCCACCTCGAACAGGCGCAAGGCGTCCCGCAAATTGCCCAGTTTGGGAATTTCGCTTGCGACCAGCCGGAAAGTTTTTGCAGTGACCGGAGGAAAATCCACGGAGATCGGTGTGGGCCCGTCACTTTTCAGATCCGCCAATATTTTCACGGAGCCGTCCACGTCCGCCTCGAGCCGCCCGGAGGTGATTCCCTGCCGGGGATCCTCCTGAATGTAAAGATGGTCCACAGTGACCGGCTTGGAAAACTCAAACGTGATCACGGTCGGGGAACCCTTTTTCGGAGCGGGGACGGTTGCCGCAGTCCCCCGGTCGCCGTCCGTCATCGCGCCAAGCAGACGGTCGCCACCGGGTTTCCCGTTCACGGTGATAGCCGGATTTTCCCCTGTCATCAGGCGGGACTCCTTATCCGATGACGGCCAGGCCAGCACCGCTACATCCACATAGTCGGGATCCGTGGAAGGGGGACGAAGGATGACAGGTTGCCGGCTCGGACCGGTGACGTGAGTCGTCGAGGAAGCGAGAAGCTGGTTGTTATCCTTCGGCTTGATCCATGGCCCTCCGGTATTCCAGCCCGCGCAGAGGACGACGCCAAAATCGAGCCCGAGCCGGTGGGATTCCTCCGCGGCGAAGTTGACCAGATCCAGCCATTCGTCGCTCATGAAGTTGACCGGTCCATCCGGCGGACAAGCGGCGTAGCTGCCCTTGAGCGGCGGCACATCGAAGAGCAGGCCGCCACCGAGGCCGACTCTCTTCATGTGCTCAAGATCGCGCGTGATCGCCTCCCGGTTGACGTTGCCGCAGATCCAGTCCCAGTAAACCATCGGGCGTGCCTGCACGGGCGGGGAGAGAAATGCGTCCGGCGACGGCGAGGTGGGGGCGGCGGCTTGCGCGCCAAGAGCGGCAGCAAGGCAAAGGAGGGGGAAGATGTGTTTGGGGGTCATGGGGGAATTGGTAAGTTTACGGATCAGCCTGTGTGAGCTTCAGTTCGACAAACCGCCCTTCCGCCGTGGCGGTTTGGCCGATTCCCAGAAATTGGATCTCCGGCTTTGTCTGGAATATCCGTGTGCCCACATCCTCGCCGTCGATCTGGTAGGTGATCTCCCAATCACTGCCGCTGGTGTTCAGAACGAGTCCCAGGGTTGCAGTGGTGGCACCGTGGATCACTTTGGCGGAGTGATTGTCGTCGCGGTTTGGATTTCCGGACTCGCCGCGGAGGTTGACCTGGCCTCTTCCATCGCGGCGGAGCAGCAGGCTGCACGCCGAGGAGAGGGGGAGGAGACCTTTGCCGGGCTTGTCGCTGAGTCCGATGGCCGCCCAGTCCGTGGAGTCTTTGCTGCTGTCATCCAGCGGGTTGCTGATCTCCAGTTTGAGGGTGCAGGTGTAGATGTGTCCCGGCTCAGGGGTGAAGGGAAGATAGGCATTGCGCGTATGTCCCTTTCCCACGCCGAACTTCCCGTCTGCCAGGATCGATTCATGGGCATACGCCCAGCCGCTGGAGTCCTTTGAACTGTCCACCGGTGAGTCGCTCAATGCGGCATCCGGCGAGCCGCCGAATGAATGTTGGATTATGACCGATTCTTCGGCGGATGCACAGGGAACGGGAAGCAGGCAGGCAACGGCGAGGATAGAGAGGAGAATTCGCATAAGGGGATAATTTGACGCAGCCGCATTTATTCATGGGCCGCTATCACTCTGTTGTCCATTGCACATTTTGATTTTCCTATTTGTAGAAAATGACCAAAATTTCATTCATGCTAAAGCGTTCCCGCAGGCCTCCTCCGCACGCCGTGCACGTGCGCTATCTGCCGGGCTACATCGAAGGCGGACCGTGGCAGATGGCGGTGATCAATTGCGGCAACGAAGTCGTTCCCGCCGGGTATGAGGAATACCCCTATCGCGAGGACGAGGCCATGCATCCGTCCGGATACTTTTACACTTGGGACAAAGGGAGGGTGCTCGATGACTACCAGATTTTGATGGCTACGGAGGGGAGGGGAGTGATCGAGACCCGGTCGGCCGGGCGTTTGCGGATCCGGAAGGGTGACGCCATCATCCTTTTTCCCGGCGAATGGCACCGCTACCGGCCGGATAAAAAGGCAGGATGGACGGTTTGGTGGATCGGTCTGAAGGGGGACCATGCGCTGCGGTTGATGAACGCTTTTTTTTCTCTCGAGCACCCCGTATTTTCGCTCAAGGATCCCGTCCGGATTCTGGGCGACTATCAGGAGATAGAAAAGATGGTCAACCGTGATCCCGAGCGGTTCGCCGGCCGGATCGCCGCGCTTGTGACCGGTCTCATCGACGAAATCCGCCTCGCGGCCAGGCACTGGCGGGCGACCGCCCGGGAGGATTTGCTCAACAAGGCCAAGCTGACGCTCCTGGCCCGCTCGCAGGAAGAGGTGGATTTGGCCGCTATGGCAAAAGACCTCGGGCTAAGTTATTCGTCATTCCGCCGGGCGTTCCGGGCCTCCACCGGCCAGCCCCCGAGGCAATACCTCCTCGCCATCCGCATCAACCGCGCAAAGGCGCTGCTGCAGGAGAGTGGACGGAAAATCGGCGCGATTGCCTCTGCGGTGGGATTTTCCTCGGTGCACTACTTCTCAAGGTATTTTCGGGAAGTCACGGGAATGACTCCACTTGAATACCGGAAGAAGAGCGCAGGAATGGCATTCCGGTCTCGAAATCCTTCTTCCCCGGGGTGAATGCAGGGGGCAACGCATGTTTTCACTTGAATCAAATCATCGTGACGAGAAAATCCTCCCTCCCTCCCGGAAAAACGCTTTGAAACTTCCTCTCCTATTAGCCGTCGCGCTGATTGCGGCGTCCCCCCTTGGCGCTGTGATTGCGATCAAGAATGCCGGGGAATTCACATACAGCTACAATGCCGCATCAGGCCCCATTCCTGAAACGGCGGACAACAACAACCTGTCCATCCAGACCGGTGTTCCGGGGCTGAGCAATACCGTGGCAAATACGCCGCAGGACATCGTCTGGCATTTCAAGGTTGAGCCGGGGCTGGTCTTCGGGAGCGATTTTGAGATTCAGGCCGGTGGGGTGGCTCAGGATGGAACTCTCACCGGCCAATACAGCACCACCGGACTCGAGGGTTCCTACACGGAATTCTTCACGAACGATCACGGTGGAGACAAGCCGTGTGTTAAGCTGGCAGTTCCCGGAATCGCGGGTGCCACGGATCTTTATGTGAAGTTCACGGCCACGACCGAGAATTTGAAAGGCCGCATCACGTCGCTTTTTTGGGGAGATCATCCGACCGATCGGATTTTTAAATTATCCGGAACGGTCGAGGGGCCGCCCGATCCAGCTGGGCTGGATACCTCGGCTGCGTCCATTGAATCGAAAGTCGAAAAAATATTCAGCCAGATGACATTGGAGGAAAAGGTGCGCCTCTGTGTCGGGGGAGGAGACATGGAACTCGGTGGCGTGCCGCGGCTGGGGGTTCCCGGCATGAAATGCAGCGATGGTCCGCGCGGCCCGCATGTTGATGGGATGACCGCATTTCCCGCCGGCCCAGGGCAGAGCGCGGCCTGGAATCCCGCACTCATGGAGCAAATGGGACGGGTCTGGGCGATGGAGGCGCGTTCAGGAAAAGTGAATATTCTGCTGGGGCCGGGCATTAATATCCTGCGCGATCCGCTCTGCGGTCGCTGGTTTGAGTATTTCAGCGAAGACCCCTATCTGAGCGGTGCCCTGACCGTGCCGGTGGTCAAGGGAACCCAGGCGAACGGGGTTGCGGTTTGTTTGAAGCACTTTGCCGCGAATAACCGGGAGGACAACCGGAATGAATATATGTCCAATGTGGATGAGCAGACCCTTCAGGAGATCTATCTGCCAGCCTTTCGCATGGGGGTCGAGGCAGGTGCTCTGGCGGTGATGACCGCCGCGAACGGAGTCAACGGCGATTACGCCAGCGACAGCCACCACCTGCTTGGCGATATCTTGAAAGGTTCGTGGGGTTTCGAAGGGTTGGTGATGACCGACTGGCTTGGCACGCGTTCCTGCGAAAAGGCCGCTCTGGCCGGGCTCGATGTGTCCATGCCCGGGACCAGTGACGAGCAAAAATATCTCAAACACCTTTTCGGCGGGACACTGCTGAAAGCGGTTCAGGACGGGAAGGTGCCGGTGGAATGTGTGGAGGATAAGGCTAAGCGGATCCTGAGGGTTGAGGCAAGGCTCGGGCTCCTTGACCGCACTTCGAAGAAGGGGGGAGCAGTGAACACGAATGAGCACCATGATCTCGCGCGGGAGATGTCCGAGGAATCCATGGTTCTCTTGAAAAACACGCCGCCGCTTTTGCCGTTGGACCGGAAAACCGTGAAGAGCGTTCTGGTGCTTGGTCCCAATGCCGACCGCCGATTCTGCCTGCCCGGGCTTGGCGGGAGCAGCTGGATGGCCAGTCCCTACGAGGTCACCGCTCTGGCCGGCATTCGAAAGGCCGCGGGCGAAGCGGTCGATGTGGAATATCTGGACGTCAGTGAGCTGATGGGATTCCGGCCCATCACAGCCAAAGATCTCGCTCCCGGTGAGAGCGGGTTCAAGGCCACCTATTTCAAGCAGGGCGGAAAAGATCCGGCGCTATCCAGAAGCGAGGAGAAAATCGACTTTCAGTGGGAAATGCGATCGCCCGATGTGAATCTGCTGGGGACCGATCATTTTCGGGCGACTTTTGCCGGACGCCTGCTTCCGAAAGCGACCGGATTTTATACCCTCAGGATCAGTGCGAACGACGGGGCCGGGATCTTCACCGATCCTGTCGGGGGTGCTCCCCTGGCGGTTTGCGATTCGGAAAACAGCGCGACGGCGGAGGTTTTCATGGAGGCTGGCAAGCCGTTTTTCATCCGCGTGGATTACCGCGAGGGAGAAGGGGACGCTTTCTGCCGTCTCGAGTGGGCGCCGCCAGCGAGTGGAGATTCGACAGCCCTTGCAAAAGTCACAGCCCGCGCAAAAGCGGCGGGTGCGGTCGTTTTTGTCGGAGGTCTCGATCACGGGGTGGACACCGAGGGGCGGGATCGTCCCAACCTTGCGTTCCCCACCGCTCAGACCCGCCTCATTCTCGAACTGGCCAAGGCCAATCCCCGTCTGGCAGTTGTTCTCATCAACGGTTCGCCCCTGGAACTCGGGGAATGGATCTTGCGGGTGCCTGCCGTCCTCGAAGCCTGGTATGGCGGCATGGAGGCAGGGACCGCCATCGGGAAAATTCTCTTTGGTGATGTCAATCCCAGCGGAAAACTTCCCTTCACATGGCCAAAAACGCTCGCGGAATCTCCGGCTCATGCGGTGGGGAAACAGGATCGGGCGCGCATTGACTACAAGGAGGGCCTCCTGCTCGGCTACCGGTACTACGACAAGAAGAAGCTCACCCCGCAGTTTGCTTTCGGTTTCGGTCTGAGCTACACGACTTTTGCTTACGAAAAACTGGCGGTCGTTCCCGGGACCGATCCAAAATTTCCATTCATCGCACAGGTGACGCTCCGAAACAGCGGGAAAGTCACCGGGAAGGAAATCGTGCAGGTCTATGCGCAGGACAGCGCGTCTGCTGTCGAACAGCCGGTCAAGGAATTGGCCGGATTTTCCAAGGTGGAACTTGCCCCCGGGGAGGCGAAAACCGTTTCTATCCCGCTGTATTGGACCGCGTTTCAATACTATGATCCCGCCAAGAAGTCCTGGGTTGCCGAGCCGGGGAGCTTCGTCATTCTTGTGGGAGCTTCGGCCATGGACCTGAAACTCCAGCAGACCGTCGCGTTGCCAAAACGTCCTTAGCGATTCCAGCAACAACTCAGGGTGCGGGCGAAGAAATGGTTGCGGTGGCGCGCAGGTCCTTGAAGGCGACGGCGGCGTCGTTGAGTCCGGGGATTTCCCAGCCCATCACGAGGCTGCCGATGCGGTAGTCGGAAAGATTTTGCGACGCAGGGAGGTAGCCGCGCTTCCATGCCTCCCGCAGCCCGTCGAGGATATGCGGGAGGATGTCCCCGCGGATGTTCACCCACCGGCCATCCGCGACCACTTTGCTTGTGAACGGCTTGACCCCGACGTTGTAGATCAGTTTGTCGGTGCCCTTCTTTTTCGGGGAGCCCTTGTCCTGCATGGCATGCAGGAAGGTGACCGGTTCGCGGTCGTCGTAGAGGGCGATGCCGAACCAATAATAGTCTCCGTGCCCTTCCGACTGGCGGTTGAGGTTCTGGATAGTGAAAAACAGGATGAACTGCGCGGCGTGCACCGAGCGGATCCGGCCCTCCTTCGGGTTTGCCCGGTCGTAGAGCAGCTTCACGCTCATGGAAAAATCGATGGCTTTCATGTCGGCGAGAGTGGGGGCATCCGCTCCGAGATGGCCGGAAGCATCGCTGATCCTCTGCGTCAGATAGACATGCGGCCAGGGATCACCTTTCTGCCGGTAGATGCCTCCGTATTCCTTGTCCGCGTTCAGGCCGAGAACCACGTCCGCATCACCGCTTACTGGATGGACGTCGAGCAGGGTGAACCCATCGTTGAATGTCAGGCCGTTCTGGCGGAATTGAAAATGCTCCCGGTTGTCGAACGAGCTTTTGCTGTGGTGGTGGGTGAGTGTCCAGACCGGGTTACCGACCTCCTTCCACCTGACCGGCGGGCTCCCGGGCTTGTTGTCCTCCCTGACAGAAAATCCGAGTTCAAATTTTGTGTCCCCGATCAGTTCGACCGTGGAGTCCGCAGGCACGGCGGACGGGAGAAGGAAGCCCAATGCGGCGAGGAGCGCGGCGAAATGACGGCGGGAGGGATCGGACATGGGTTTCCGTGATTCTCTCCGGGCTCGGGAAATTTGCAAAACTTAGGATTATTGTGTTTTGGCCGTGAGATACCTGTGCATGCCCTCGACAGCGCTCCGGGCATCGCGCACGGCATGCACGACAAGCGAGGGACCGCGCACGGAATCTCCGCCGGAGAAAACCCCCGGCACGCTGGTCATCTGGTTTTCGTCTACCACCATGCCGCCCCACTTGTTGCACTGGATCCGTCCCAGATCACTCTCCGGCGGGAATGGGACGGGATCGAATCCATAGGCGCCGATAACGATGTCCGCAGGCACGGTGAATTCGGAACCCGGGACCGGCGCTGGCTTGCGGCGCCCTCCGGCATCCGGCGCTCCGAGTTCCATGCGGACGCAGCGGATACGCGCAATTTCGCCGCGTTCATCCGGTTCGATCGCGGTCGGATTGGTGAGGAATTGGAAGCGGGCCCCCTCTTCGAGAGCGTTGGAATATTCTTTCCGGCTGCCCGGCATGTTGGCGAGATCGCGCCGGTAGAGGCAGACCGCCTCGCTCGCCCCGCAGCGCAGCGCTGTGCGCAGGCAGTCCATCGCCGTGTCGCCGCCGCCGAGCACCGCGACGCGTTTGTCCTTCACATCGATTGGAGGGATGTCGAGCACCGGGAAATCCACATTCTTCTGGATCAGGAATGGCAGCGCGGGCAACACGCCCGGAAGATTCTCCCCCGGGATGCCGAGCGGTTTGGCCTGCTGGGCGCCGACCGCAAGGAACACCGCCGAAAAATCCCGCAGCAGCTCCGCGAGCGAGAGATCCTTCCCCAGCGTCACGCCGAGGCGGAATGTGACGCCGCGATCCTTCAGCATCGCAATGCGCCGCCCCACGATCGTTTTTTCCAGCTTGAACGAGGGGATGCCGTTGACCAGGAGTCCACCGGGCAGGGGCTGCGATTCAAAAACCGTCACCTCGTATCCGAGTGCGCACAACTGGTCGGCCGCGGCGATGCCGGCGGGCCCGGAGCCGATGACTGCGGTCTTCAGGCCGTTGTGCGGTGCCTGTGCGGTCTCGACGGCATTTTGCCGGAACGCATATTCATTGATGAAGCGCTCGATCGCGCCGATCGAAACCGGTTCGGTTTTCCCGTTCAGGATGCATGAACCTTCGCACAGGCGCTCCTGCGGGCAGACGCGCGAGCAGATCTCCGGCATGTTGCTGGTCGATCGGGAGATTGCCGCCGCTTCGAGAAATCGGCCTTCCGCCGTGAGGGCGAGCCATTCCGGAATCCGGTTGTGAAGCGGGCAGCCGTCAACGCAGGTCGGATACGGGCAGGAAATGCAGCGGCTCGCCTGCTCTCGCGCGGTCTCCTCATCGTAGTGGGAATAGATTTCGAGCATGTCCGCGACACGCTCCGCAGCGGCCCGCTTCGGCGGTTCCGCCCGGTCGATGATTTCCCAGGCATGGGTGGAGTCCGGTTGCATGATGTGGGGGCATCACGCGGTCACTTCCGCCATGGGCGCGGATCGTTGGCAGTCAGTGCCCGCTTTTGATGTCAGGAAATTCTAACCCAGTTTGGAGACGAACTAAAGCAAAACAAGCCGCCTATTCGTCCGCCTGCGGTTTTCCCTTTCCCTTTTTTTCGGGTGGATAGGGTTTGACGTGGGCGCGTTCCGCCCAAGCTTCCCATTTGGCTTCGAGTTCCTTTGCCTTTTCGGGATCCTGAGCGGCGAGGTCGTGGAGTTCCGGTCGGTCGGTCTTCACGTTGTAGAGTTCCCATGCACCGTCGCGTCCGCGCCGGACCAGTTTCCAGTCACCGGAGCGCACCGCCGCGTTGCCCTCGTGCTCCCAGAAAAGCGCATCCCGCTCGATGGCCTTGTCCGCGAACGCGGGCACGAGACTTTTGCCCTCCATCGGGAGGATGGGATTGCCTTTGAATTCCGAAGGATATTTTGTTCCGGACACATCCATGCAGGTGGCCATGATGTCAATGAGATGACCGGGCTGTGTGCGGAGCTCGCCCTTCGAGGTTATGCCCTTCGGCCAGTGGACGATGAGAGGGGTCGAGATGCCTCCCTCATGGTTGAAATGCTTGTAGAGCCGGAACGGCGTGTTCTCGAGGTTCGCCCAGGACTCGCCGCAGGAGACTTTCGACTCCGCGGAACCGATCGTGCCGCCCACCGTTTTTCCATCAGGCCCGCCTTCGGCATTCCCCCCGTTGTCGCTCATGAAAAAGATGAGCGTGTTGTCCAGAATCCCTTTTTTCCGCAGGTCCTCGACGAGTCGGCCCACCGCCTGATCCATCCGGTCCACCATCGCGGCATAGACCGACATGATCTGGTCGAAGCGGTCTTGTTCCTCCGGGGTCAGGCTTTCCCATGCCTTGATCGTTTCGGTGCGGGGCGAGAGGGCGCTGTCCGTGATGCCGAGCGCGGCCTGCTTGGCATGGCGCTGATCGCGGAGCTTGTCCCAGCCCTCCTTGTATTTCCCGCGGTATTTCGCGATGTCCTCCGGCGGGGCCATCAGTGGAAAATGCGGCGCGTTGAATGCCAGGTAGAGGAAGAACGGTTTGTCCTTCGGGCCTTCGCTGATGAACTTGATGGCATTGTCCATGAAGGCGTCCGTCGTATAAAAATTGTCGCCCGGCGGCGGGAGCATGGTGTTGTCCGAGGTGAGGGTCTCCGGGTGAAAATAATTTGCGGCGCCGGCGATGATGCCGAAGTAGCGGTCGAACCCGCGCTGGAGCGGCCAGTTGAATTTCCGATCCTCCGGCGTGTCCGCATGCTGGAATTTAGTGACGTGCCACTTGCCGATTCCGTAGGTCGAGTAGCCGCCCGCCTTGAGGGCTTCGGCGAGAGTCACGCACTGGTTGTTCAGGTCGCCGCGATAGGCATCCAGACCCGAGTCACGGGTCATGTGCCCCATTCCGGCCTGGTGCGAATAGAGGCCGGTGAGCAGCGAGGCGCGCGTGGGGCAGCAGCGGCCGGTATTGTAGAACTGCGTGAAGCGCAGGCCGTCGGCGGCCAGTTTGTCGAGGTTCGGCGTCTTGATTTCCGAACCGTAGCAACCGAGATCGGAGAACCCCATGTCATCCACAAGGATGACAACGATGTTTGGTTTATCAGGGGCTACCGGGGCGGCTGAAGCCACGCCGGAGAGAAGCGTGATGAGACAGACGGTGATCAGGTTGTTTTTCATGTGGGTTGGAAAATCAGGAGTGCGCGGTTTGGAGGAGGCGGGCCATGGATCGGCGAACGGTTTCCAGATCCCCCACGATGACAAACATCCGGAAGGAAAACCTTCCGGTGCCGATTTTCGGCTTTTCTGTGGTTCGGAAAACGCAGTTCCACTTCACCACTTTTTGAGGGACAAACCGGCCGCGTCCATAGGTTGGTCCAGTCGTATGGGGCAGCCTCTGGGCCGGGGCGTAAATCCCCATCGCGTGTGAGCCGTCCGGCGTCGCGAAGACGATCGGCAGGGGTTGCTCCCCAGGGCTGTCATCCAGCGGGGCCAATTTCTTCGTTGCGGGGTTGAAGGTGTAAAAATTCTGGAACTCCTCCGGCATATATCCAGTCAGCGCCTCGAAGACTGCCTGCGTGTGGCGTTCGCCCAGCGGCAGAGTGAAGGTGACATCGTAGGAGATCACGTTCGGCATGTCTTTGTAGCCGATCTTCACGCGTTTGGAGAGTTCGTGATTGGAAAGGACCGTCGCGTTTTTCGCCGGATTGGCCCCGGATTTCATCCCGGGTTCCAGCCAGAAAGCCATCTTCGAGGATGTCGTCAGCTCGTTCCCGGAGGCGCGGATTTCCAGTAGTTCGCTTGAGGACGTGTCGCCGGCGCCGTCCCTGACCGAGCCTGCCTCGGTGGGGTTGAATGTTTCGGCGGTGATCGGAGTTTCGCAGTCGAGATTCGATGCGGACTGGAGCTGGCGGCCGTGGTCGGCCGAATCGATGAATTCCTTCCCGTTCCATGTCAGTGAATCGATCGCACCGGCGAGACGCCCGGTTGTCTTGATCACGATCTCCGAAGGTCCGGCCGGAGCCGAAATCGTGGTATTTCCGTCGGAATTTGCAGCGCTGGCCGTATGAAAAAGCGGGATGATGAGCGCGCAAATCAGCGAGGTGGGGAGGAGGCGGGAGATGTGAGGGTGCATGGAAAAATCACTGGTCCTGGAACTCGCTGTGGAGTGCGGACATGGAACTGAGCACGGTCTCGAGATCGCCGACGACCACGAACATGCGAAAGGTGTGCTCGCCGGGCCCGATGCCGCTGTCGTTGTCCGTGCGGAATACACAGTTCCATTTCACCACTTTGGCCTCCGCAAACCGGAAGCGTCCGTAAGTCGGCCCGGTGGTGTCCGGAGCTGGCTGGGGCGGTGCAAAGATCCCCATGGCATGGGTGCCGTCCGGCACGCTGAGGACGACCGGGTTTGGACCCTCGCCCGGCCCATCGGACAGAGGTTCCAGCGTTCCCGACTTCGGATTGAACTGCAGGAACTGTTCGAATTCCGGCGGCATATACCCGGTGAGGGCCTCGAAAACCGCATTGGTATGGTGTTCGCCCGGCGGGAGCGTGAAGGTGACATCGTAAGAAATGACATTCGGCATGTCCTTGTAGCCGATCTTCACATTCTTCTTGAGTCCGTGATCGGAAAGGACCGTCGTGTTCTTCGCGAGGTTGGCTCCGGATTTCAGTCCGGGTGCGAGCCAGAAGGCCATCTTGCTCGAAGTCGTCAGCTCGTTCCCGGCAGCACGGATTTCGAGCAGCTCGCTCGAGGATTTGTTGCCGGCGCCATCCATGCGCGATCCTGCCTCTGTGGGGTTGAAGGTTTCGGCAGTAATCGGAGTTCCGCAATTGAGGTTGGATGCAGACTGGAGCTGTCGCCCGTGGTCGGCTGAATCGATAAACTCCTTTCCGTTCCATGTCAGCGAATCAATCGCGCCAGCCAGTCTTTCCGTCGTCTTGATCATGATCTCCGAGGGGCCGGCTGTGGCGCGGATCGTGGTATTGCCGTCGGAATTTGCCGCAATTGCTGAAGCAAAAGCCGGAATGGTGAGCGCCGCAACGGCGCAGGCGCGGGGGATAAAAAACTTCACGGAGATTACGATATCATTCCGAAGCACCCGGTCAACGGCCTGATTCGCCATCCTTGCGCGACCTTGCAAGGAGCACAGCCGTTGCTTCAGGGCGGGCGCCGGGGAATCCGTGCGGCCTTCAGCGTCACCGCTACTGCGAACAGCAGAACGAGGGCGAAGGTTGATGGCTCCGGGACCGTTTGAGATTGCCAGGCGAGGCCGTAGGATTCTCCGGTGGTCGTCCCGTAAACAAGTCCGTTGAACGTGATCCGGATGCCGTAACTTCCCGTCGGAAGGTTGATGCGGAGGAATTCGGTGTTGTTATAGACCGACCGCGAGTCGGCGAGCATTGTCAGGAACTGGCCGTTGAGGACCTGCCAGACCTCGAGGTTCAGATCGGCGAAGCTCAAATCCTCTCCGATGGATGTCTGGCTGTCGAACGACCTTCCCGCAAACCAGTTCAGGGAAACTGTCAGTTCCACCGGCGTGTTAAACGGGTTATCGAAAGTGTAGTCGTTTGCCCCGCCCAGCTGGAGGTTAGCAAAATCCCAGCCAGAAACGGAGATGGCGCCCCCGGTGGTTCCGGCGACATCACGTGTCCCGGCGAGCAGGTAAATGCCGGCCGTGCGATCCAGATTGAGTGCACCCGCGCCCGTCCGGTCATCCAGCGACCGGCTTGTTTCAACGACCCCATGGGCATTTGTCGCCTGCCCGTTGTCCCAGCCCTCGGTCCTGGTTGCTCCGGCCATCAGAACTGATTTGATCACCCGGGTGTCGGTGGCTGCAGGAACATCGTTGAGATTGTTAAAGAGATCGTTGGCGGCCACATCCTTCAGCAGAGCGATCCCGCCGGACACCATGGGCGCGGCGAAGCTCGTCCCGCTCTGGTTCAAAAAATACAAATCGGTTGGAGCCGGGTCCTGCACGAACCCGGCGATCACGGGGTCCGTCGAGGCGCCGAGCGATCCCGTCGGACCAAGGTAGGCGGCCAGCACGAAATTTTCTCCCGGGGCGGAGATGTCCACCGCCGACCGCACGCCGGTGATGGTCTGTCCGGTTTTCGGATTATAAAAATCCACGGCTCCGCTTGAACTGAACTCCGAGGGGGTGAGGAACGAGGCTCCTCCGAGTGAGCCGACCGTGATGCCGTTATAGACCGATCCGGGAGCGGACACGGGAGACCCCGCATCGTTGCCGGCCGACGCCACGAATGCGACGGTGGAGTTTTGACGGGCGAGCCCGTCGATGGCGAGTGACTCGGGGAGCTCCGCTGCGGGGTCGGATCCGCCCCAGCTGCTGTTGATCGCGTCCGGCTTGATCCCTCCGATTCCCTCGAAAAAGCTTTGGTAGACCGAAACCGTCGAGTTCACGGTGGTGGAGAAGGAACCGGTCTGTGTCGGGGAGAATTCGGTTGCGATCCCGCCGGACCATATTTGGGCAAGAGGCGCCATGCCGAGCCCGATGTAGGTGAGTTGACCGCCGCCGATTCCTGCCACATATCCCGTCCCTGCCAGCACCTGCCCGACCATGGTTGCATGAAAGTCCGCCTCCGAAAGCGCGCCGGTTCCCGAAAGGGTCAGGGCGACCGCGGGCGGTGCGCCATCCGGCCGGAGGAACGCCTCATGGCCGTCCCATACCAGTCCGGCCTCGACGTTCGCGATCACTCGGCCATACCCGAAATATCCCGCGTTGAAAAACGTGTCCCACCCCACGACCGAATTCACAAACGTGAGCGACTGGAATGAGCCGTTCTCATAGACCCCGGTATAAATATCGGGAGCAGCCTCCACTGCGGGAGAACCGGCCCGGGCGGTTGCCAGGAGAAACAGGCCTGCGGCTGCACTAATCCACGGTTTCATGAGCTGGGTCAAAATCAGGGGAAAGCATTCCCGAAGTTCGGAATATTTCCAGCAAAAGATCAGCGAACGAGACGCGCTTACTCTCCAGACAATCGTGTCCGGATGGTCACCGGGCCGATGAGACCCGACGGGAGAAGCGGATCGTCTTTTTTCCAGGTGTTATACGTTGCAAAGGTGATCCGTCCAGATGTGCGGGGGGTGTTCTTTAGAAGCCAGTCCGGCAGCGATTTCAAGGCTCCCTTGGCGTCCCGCTCGTAATCGGCCGGCAACTGCTCGTCTCCGATCAGGCGGTTTGGCCAGAGGTTGACCACTTCGATTTCCAAGGCATTGTCCTTCTGCTTCACGTCCTTCGTGATTTCTAGCGACCACGGCGCGCACCAGACGGCACCGAGATCGCGGCCGTTCAGCTTGACGGATGCGAGGTTCTGAACTTTTCCAAGATCCAGAAAAATCCGCTGCCCTGAGCCCGCAGCCGGGCAGTCGAACGATTTCCGATACGTTGCCGGACCGCTGTAGTATTTGATTCCGGGCTCCGGGCGTGAGGTCCAATCCTGAAGGCTGTCAAAGGTCACCGGATCCGGAGGTCCGCCGAGTTTCGGGTCGAACGCGACCTTCCATGGACCGGTGATTTCCTGGACGGTTTTTGATTCCGGAAAGTTCATCCCATGTTTTCCTGCAACGCCCGCCGGCTTGCGGAAAACGACGAAGTAGCTTTCGCGGGGTTCAAAATGCAGCGGCGCTTTTGTAGATCCGTCTTCGTTCTGGAAATCCGGCAGCTCGCGCATCTCCCCGGTCAGGGGATTCCACAATTCCGGTTGTTTGCCGGCGGTGCGGAATTTGCAATCCACGGCCTGTGCGTCCGTGGACTGGTTCGAGACGAAATAGATGTCCCCGCCTTCGTCCAGCTGCCGGTGGATGTAGATCAACGGTGTGTTGGGCGGCGTGGTCAGGTCGGGTTTGATTCCGAGTTCGGCGAGAACCTTTTTGAGTTCCCGTCCCCAGATGACACGTCCCTGGCCGAACGCGTGTTCACCCGCCGGGCCGGGATCTCCGGAGCCCCAGATTTCATCGGATAGTTTGCGGATTTCGTCATTGGCTTCCGGAAAACCCACCAGGCCATTTGCGCGGGACGGTTTGGGGCCGATGACCGTCGCCCCGGCCTCGACGAGCGAGCGGATTTTGCGCAGAAGTTCGGGAGTCATCGTGTCGCCCTCCGGCAGGACCAGCACGCGGTAGCTCATGCCGTCCGGCAGCACGAGGCGTCCATCTTTGACGGCAAGCCTCGTGAGGATGACGTTCGGGTCGCAGACATCGTAGTCGTAACCTTTCGGCATCTTCATCAGTCCCTCGGGTGCGATGCTTTTCGACGGGGAATTTTCGCCGCACGAATACAGGACATCTGCCATGAATTTCCCCTGGGCCAGCAAATGTTGGCAGCGCGCCAGATAGGTCGTCCAGCCTCCCGCCCTGCTCCACCAGGTGTTTCCCCGATCAAAGTGCTGCCCGCACGGTCCGATCGTCATGCCCGGTGCGACATTTTCCCACGGTTGGAGCGCGCTTACGTGCATGACGATCCGGTTGATCCCGCCGCACAGCATGAAGTCGCCGCGCGACTTGAGATCCCAGGGTGACTTCGACCAGTTGCCTCCGTCCGGAAGATTGAGGTTCGATGTGAACGATTCGCACTGCACGATTTTCTTGCCATACACATGCGCCGGAGAGGCTCCGAGCTTCGTCCAGAACGGGCTTGGCACGTTTTCTCCCATCCAGATTTCCGCCATGGGAACATCGGCGATGCCGCCGACAGTGACCGAGTCGAACTGCTCCTGATGATACGGCTCGATCGTGAATTGCTTGCCGCTCTGGTGGCAGAGGTCGCGCAGGTGTCCGAAATAGTTGTCCGCGATCAACCCGCTGATCACGTGCCGCAGGTCCCACAGGAAGCGCTCCGACTGGTCGAGGTTCTCGACGACACGTCCTGTCATCGCGGGCAGCCAGGTGGTCAGGTCATACCCGCGTCGGTCCTTGAATTGAGCGGGAAAATTGTTCGACCAGTTCTGTGCGCCCATTTCGTAGCTGTCGCTGTGGACGTATTGGACATGCTCATCGATCTCCTTGTCGTCCCAGAACGGCTGAAGCGAATTCTTCCAACTCACATCCACCGCCTCCTTGCTGAACTTGTCGCCTTCGAGTCCCGCGCCGCCCGCGGCGGGGGTGGTTCCTGTAATCTGGCCTGTCAGGGTGTATCCGAATCGGAGGACCGTCCAGTCGCCGGGAGGAGCGTTCCAATCCAAAGTTCCGTCCGGCTTGAGGCGGCTTGTGAGATCGATGATCTTCCCGCGCGGGATCACGCAGTCCGCGGGTGCCGTGGCGTCTGCCGCCGGCGGTTGCGGCCTGTCGATCCCGATCCAGTCGAAAACCGCCATGCCGGTCCAGTCCTCAATCCGGTAGCCGGGCAGCAGCCGGGCTTCTGTCAATTGGATCGGCGCAGCCCCGCCCTTCACGGCGAAATCGATTTTCCAGAACCGGGCGGGCGCGGCCTCGAACGGAGCGGAAACCGGCATCTCGTTCCTGACTTCAAAATCCCGCACCTTCCGCCAGTCCATTCCGTCGTCCGAGGAAAAGAGCGTCCCTCCCTGCACGGCCGCCCCGCCGCGCTTGAAGCGCAGTTCGAGCGTGTGGCCGGGAAATGGTTTTGCGAACTCGAACCGCAGGGATGCCGGCCGGCCATTCAATCCGGCCACGGTCGTCTCGTCGTGGTCGATCAGCGCTGCCACCTTGCATTCCGGATCGCTGGCGGTGACGGAAGCGGCGTCCGGATTTTCTTTTTCGGCCTCCGGCGTGGGAAATGCCAGCACGGCGATGTCGCGGTAGAAATCGAGTTTTTTCGCGGGCTCGAAAAATTCCGGTTTGTATTCCGTGATGGAGGGCGGTGCGGGCAATGCCTCCGCGACATGCCTTCCTCCCTGGATGCGCGTTTCGCTCCAGGTCAGTTTCTTCATCGCGAGATCCGGCGTGATCCATGGTCCGCCGCTGCCCGACCAGCCTGCCGACGAGTTGTTGAGGTTGACCTCCATGCCCAGCCGCGCGGACTCCCGGATGGCGTGCTTCATCATCTCCCGCCATTCCGGCGTGGTGCACCGGACCGGGCCCGCGGGAAAGGTTTTGCCGATGTTGAAGATCATCACTCCGCCGAGGCCGGCCTGCTTCATTCCCTCAAGGTCGGCCGAGATCCCCTCGCGGGTGATGTGTCCGTTCACCCAATACCAAAATGCATACGGCCGGGCGGAATCCGGAGGATTTTCAAATGCCTGCTTCAGGTCATCCGCCGCGAATGCCGGGGCGGCGAGAAGCAGGCACGAAATGAGCGCCAGTCTGCTGTATTGCAAAGCCAAGCTCCCTTATTCCGCGCTGTCCGATTTCCCGGCTTTCTTCCCTTTGTTTTTTTCCGGCGCGCTGTCGCCGGCGTCCTTCGTGAAGCTGTCCTGGAGCTCCTGCCATTTGGCGGCCATCGTGGCGACGCGGTCGGGCTGCTCCGCCGAGAGGTTTTTCATTTCACAGCGGTCGGTTGCCAGATCGTAGAGACTCCAGCCTCCCGGTTTTTTCACCGAGGACACGATTTTATAATCTCCCATGCGCAGCGCCTGGTTGCCGCTGTGGTTGAAGAACACATAGTCGCGCGGGGCGCTCCCATCCTTCGCAAGCGCGGGAGCCAGGCTGCGGCCGGGGAACGCAGGAGCACCAGCGGGGGTCTCGGGTTTCACGCCCGCGAGTTCGAGGAGCGTCGGCACGATGTCCACGACGTGTCCGACATCATGCCGGAGTTCGCCCTTCGCGGAGATCCCCTTCGGCCAGTGGACGACGAGCGGAGTCGAGACGCCGCCCTCGTTTGTCCAGATCTTGTGGAGGCGGAACGGGGAATTCCCCGCGCTCGACCATCCGGGCCCGAGGCACAGAAACGACCCGGCGGATCCCGGCGCTGCCGACATGTCGTTGCCGTCGCCCCGCACGATCAGTTCGGCGCTCGTGCCGTTGTCGGAGAGGAAAAGGATGATCGTGTTGTCCCATGCGCCCATCGCCCGCACCTGGTCGAGCACGCGTCCGATCTCGTGGTCCATGCGATCAATCATTGCGGCGTGGATGGCCATCTTGGTGGCCTGAAACTTCTTTTGTTCCTCTGTGAGCGAATCCCATGGCACGGCGCGCTCCATCTCGCCGGGGCCGACTTGTTCACGGACTTTCGGTTTGAATCCGGGGGCGACAACCTCCGTCTCAAGCGGGGAGAGCGCGCAGTTGACGA
>QYQL01000098.1 GCA_007280915.1 Verrucomicrobiaceae bacterium
ACTCTGCTTCTCGCCGATGTCATCTTTTAGATTGTAGAGAGCGACGGGGAGGAGCCGCTTGCTTCCAGTCTGAACGAGTTTCCAATCGCCGATCCGCGCGGCCCATTGGTCGCCGAATTTCCAGAACAGCCCCTCGGGATGAGGGGGGGCGGACGTTTCTCCCTTCAGAAGCGGCAGCAGGTTCACGCCGTCCAGTTTCCATTCGGGTTTCACTTCGCTGCCGGCAGCGGCCAGTGCCGTGGGCAGCAGATCGAGCGAGATCACGGGCTGGTCGAGCACCCGGCCAGCCGGAATGACGCCCTTCCACTGCACAAGAAACGGCTCCCGAATGCTGCCCTCCGCCGTCTGGCCTTTGCCTCCGCGCAGGGGCTTGTTATTGGCAGCGACCGTGCCGCCGTTGTCGCTGAGGAAGACGACGAGCGTGCGCTCTTCGAGATTCAGTTCGCGGAGTTTTTCCAGAACCGAACCCACCATGTCGTCGAGCGCCACGATGCTGGCGAGATACCCGCGGTGCTTGTCGTCTCCGGCATCCGCAGGCACGCGGGCAAGGACATTCTCCGGCACCTCGATCGGGATATGCACAAGGCTGGGAGTCATATAGAGAAACCATGGCTCGTTCCGGTGTCGGGTGATGAATGCGTTCGCCTCCTGAGCGACCGCCTGACCGATGAACTCATCGATTTTTCCCTGCTCCCGACCCCTCAAGACAGTCAAAGGAGGAAGCTTCTTCTGGCCTGCGAAATATGAGGATTCCGTGAACCCCCGCTGAAGCGGATGGAAACGGTCAATTTCCACCTCTCCCAGATGCCATTTTCCAACTAGCCCGGTGACATAGCCGGCTGTCTTCATGCGGTCCGCAAAGGTGACCTCGGTGGTGGCGAGTCCGTCCTCCGGCTTCACGGGGTTGAACTCGTGGCCGAATCGCGTCTGGTAGCGTCCCGTCATCAACCCGGCACGCGTCGGACTGCACATGGTCCCGCTCACATAGCCGTTGGTGAAACGGACTCCGTTTTTTGCGATAGAGTCAATGTTCGGTGTCGCGACCTCTTTTTGTCCCTGCACCCCGATATCGCCGTAGCCGAGATCATCGGCGAGGATGATGAGGACGTTTGGTTTGGCTGGCGGAGTTGCAGCAAAGGAAGATGAGTAGATCGCCAAACACGGCAGGACGAGCGTGATGAAACGTTTCACTATGTTTTCTTTTTTGAAGGTCGCCTGGCTTCCGCAGCGTTTCCGTCGTAATACCGACTCTCCTTCCAGCTGGGAACCGGCTGCCATGGGGTGGACAATCTCAGGAATTCCAATAATGAGCCATGAGTCAATCTACCAGATCCTTTTCGATTTGTTCCAACGTCTTCCCCTTCGTCTCCGGCAGTTTGAAGAAGATGAACACGACGCCGAGGACGCAGATCGCCCCATAAAGCCAGAAAGTCCCCGCCGAGCCGAGTTTGGCGTTCAGCATGGGGAACGTGTAGGTCAGCAAAAAGCAGGCGAGCCAGAGCGCCATCACAGCCACGGACATCGCGGCTCCGCGGATGCGGTTCGGAAAAATCTCCGAGATGACGACCCATGTCACCGGAGCGAGCGACATTGCGTAGCAGGCGATTGCCGCCAGCACCAGCGCCAGCATCGGCCAGCCCTGGACGCCGCCGTGATAGCACAGGCCGATCAGGAAATAGATTGCGGCCAACCCTGCAAAGCCAAACAGCATCAACGGACGCCGTCCGGCCTTGTCCACAATCCCGAGGGCGACGAACGTGAATGCCAGATTCACCGAACCGGTCCACGCGATGTTTTTCAGCACGCTGGAAATGTCGTATCCGGCAGCGCGGAAGATTTCCTCGGCGTAGTTGAAGATCACGTTGATGCCGCACCATTGCTGGATGACCGCCAGCGTCACCCCCAGCACCAGCACCCTGCGCATCTTCGGTTCGAGGAGGTCGGCGAAGCGGACGTGTTGGATTTCCTCGCTGGCCAGCGTCGACTGGATGTCAGCCATCGCGTCACCCGCATACCTTTCTCCGCCGATGCGCACCAATACATCACGGGCGCGACTGGCTTTGCCATTCTTCGCCAGCCAACGCGGGCTTTCGGGCACAAGGAACATGCCGAGAAAAAACACCACTGCCGGTGCGGCGGTCAGCCCGAACATCCAGCGCCAGCCCTGCTGCCCGAACCATGAGTTGCGGATGAACTCATCGGTCGCGCCCGTCGGAAGATTGCGCACGAGATACCAGTTGATGAATTGCGCGAGCAGGACACCGACAACGATGGTCAGTTGGTTGAGGGAGACGAGCCTCCCGCGGATCTGCGCGGGAGCGACTTCTGCGATATACATCGGCGAGAGGCTGGAGGCCAGGCCGATAGCCACTCCACCGAGCATCCGCCAGGCGATGAAGAGAGTGAAATCGCCGGCGAGCGCGTTGCCGATGGAGGTCACGGCAAACAGGAGAGCCGCCAGCATGAGTAATCGCTTGCGACCGAACTTGTCGCTCAGCACGCCTGCCGCCAGCGCTCCGAAAAGGCAGCCGATGAGCGCGCAGCTGTTCGCCCAGCCGATCTGTGCTTCGCTGGTCAGTTCGAAATACCGTTGAAAAAACGGCTTTGCCCCGCCGATGACAACCCAGTCCCATCCGAAGAGCAGTCCGCCCATCGCGGCGACGAGGGAAATCAGCCAGACATAGCCGAGGTTGTAGTCGGCCTTGAGGTTCGATGCTTCGTTTTGAGGTGAGGGGATCATGGCTGGATGATGTCGAGTTCGGCAACGCTGGAAAAGGGGTGATCGTTGACTTCTGATTTGATCAGGAGCTTCAGGTAACGGGCCTTGATGGGCTTGCCGAAGTCGAGTGTCTGCCACTGGTCGTTGTTCTCCCAGCGGACGGTAGCTGTGGCTTCGCCCCACGATTTCGGATCGTTGCTGCAAAACACCTTGCTGTCCACGCAGCGGCCTGCGGACTGGTCTTGGCGGGGAAGATACTTGATGCCGCTCACTTCCATCTCGCGGCCAAGGTCGATGACCAGATGATGGGGCATCGGATCCGCAATTTTTCCATAGCGCGTGTGCCAGAATGTATCTGGGTTGCCATCCAATGCGTTTGAGACAGGAAAAGCGTCCGCCTGGCTGTCGCAGGCGATCACCTTCGCCCCAAGTTTGACCAAGGTGGAAGGTTTGGTGCGCGCCAGAATGTCGGCAAGCGTCGCCTCCGGGATTTCGACTTTTGGATTGAATTCCTTGCTCGCAACGTAAGCCAGCAGGCTGTCACGGAGCTGTCGTGCGGCAGGACGGTGCTCCAGATCCTTCGACAGATCCGCCGCGCACACGAGCAACTTGCCTTTGCCCACGCGGCACTCGAAGACCAGCCCGAGCCTGCGGTTCGTGTTCCAGTCGTCAATCGGCTGCACGATCGGACGCAAATCGCGCGGCATGCCGTCCAGCACGACCGCGCGCGCCTCGGTCACGATGTCATACCACTGCCAGTCCTGAAAATAGTCCGTCGGGAATTGAGCCAGTGCCGGATGCTTCGGGTTACACAGCAGACCGAGGGTTTGGCGGGGCTGCTTATGATTCATAAAGCGATTCCAAAATACCGGCTGAAAGGTAAGCATGGGATTCCCGATTCCAATTTGATTCGAGGCTAGGAACACTTTTCCGCCATCTGCCAGGCGCATGCGCACCTCTTCATCAAACGATGTCGCCACGAGCACATTTGCAGGCGCGGCGGGGGACCCCGACGGATAAACCCAGAAATTCCAGTCGTTTTCGAATTCCGTGCCCTTCAGTCCGACGACCAGCTTGTATTTCGCGGGGGAGGGCATTTTTTCGAGAGTAACACTGGCCTTCCCCAGCTTCGTGCCATGTCCGATGGGTATGGTCTGAGCCGGGAACTCACCGCCGGCGACTTGGTGTCCGTCGGCGGCCAGAACCTTCCAATACGGCTGGGCATTCTCTAGCGGCGTGGCACCGAAGTGCGCGACCTCGACGTCCGCCGTGAATGTCTCATTGGACGCCCATGTGTTCCGCAACAGTCGCGCCAGCGGCACTGTGGAGTTGTAAAAACGGCGGTATTCGGCTGCGTTGATGTATGGCTTGCTGTCCCAGAACGGGTCCAACACTCCGACCAATGCCGTGCCCTGGCCGGGAAAGTCGTGCAGGTCGAGCAGTTGAACGCCTCCGAAACCGGGCGTCCGCAGCGCCGCCTCGATGTCCTCCTTGTAACAGAGCGCCTGAAGTTTTCCCGATGCCATGAAAAAGTCATTTGCCTGATCGAGCATTCCGTGTTCCTTCAGCGACTCACGGAAGATCTCAAAATTCTTCGGCTTGAGGGGCCCTGTGTATTTCTTCATTTCGTCGAAGTTTGGATAGACGCACCATTGCCCCATTTCGTGAACGATCACGGGCACATCCATATTCTCCACCGTCCCCCGGAAATTTTTCACGTCATCCAAGATATTTTGGTAGTCCAGCCCCAGCCAGCCTCTGGGGCCCCGCGCATTTCCGGTGACGTGGTATTGGTTTTCCGGGATCGCCGGCCACCCGGACGCGCTGGTATAGAGGTGTCGTGAGTCAGTCTGCTTCCAGTGGTTCACCCAGTCGCCGAGCCAGCGGTCGCGATTTTTACCCGATGGCTCGTTCCCGTAGGGCATCATCACGAACGATGGATGATTGCCATAAGCCTTGAGTACACGTCCGGCCTCGTCATAGAGCCATTGATCAAGAGGTTGCCCGTCGCCCACGGTCGCCCACGCCGCGATCTCCACCGAAAGATAAAAACCCAGTTCATCCGCCGCGACAAACGCCGCCTCCGGTGGACACCACGAGTGAAACCGCATGTGATTCAACCCGTGCGCCTGGCAGATCCGGATGATCCGCTTCCATGACTCGACATCGGTCGGCGGATAACCGGTAAGAGGAAAAATGCAGCACTCGAGTGTGCCGCGGAAAAATGTCGGGCGGCCGTTGACGACAAACTGGCGTCCATCGACTCCGATCTCGCGCAGGCCGAAGACAAGGTGGCGTTCGTCATCCGCGCCGTCCCCGGTCAGCTTCACGGTGAGCCTCTGGAGCGCGGGCGTGAACTCATCCCAGAGCTTCGCATCTTTGCCGAGGGGGATTTCCAGCTCCGCCATCCCGCCATCCTTCGTCCATTCCACCTTTTGACTGACATCTCCGACTTTCAACGTGCCTTCACCCGCCTTGCCTGGCGCGTTCCCGATCTTCACCTTTACCAGCACGGATTTCTTGGAGATGTCGGGGTAGGCCTGCGCATCCTCGATCCAAACCGGGCTTGTCGTTGAGAGTTTCATCTCGCCGACGATCCCGTTCCAGTTCCCCTGGGTTTCATCGGATACGCTGTGGGCACGCGCACCGACGGCCACCAGCAGCCGGTTGTCCACCCGGATGGTGAGGCGGTGCTTTCCAGGAGTCAGCCCAACACCGAGGTCGTAGACATGCGGAGTAGACAGGCTCGTGTTTGATCCGAGCGGCTTGTCATCCAGCCACGCCTGTGTCCCCCAGTGCGCGCGCTCCAGTGTCAATACGACCCGCCGTCCCTTCCAACCTTCGGGGATTTCGATATCGCGCTGATACCATGCCACTCCCACATAATGCTTCTCCGGCTGGAGGAAGAACGGTATCTTGATGTTTCCTGGCTGGCGGTACCTTTCGTATTTCGGCAGCTTGAGCCATTGCTCAACTCCCGAGCCACCGGTCCATTGGGTATCGGCCGAAATATCGTCGCCGAGGCCCTGATTCTGCAACGCTCCCGGCAGTTGGATGCTTCCCGGTAATACCTGATCGAACCAGCGTCCGCTCAGACCTGAGTCATCGCGATCGAGTTGGAATCTCCATGTGCCAGCAAGAGGGATGTCCCCATTTGCTGGGAAAGCGGTGAGACAGACTGCCAACGCGAGGGCGCGACAAGAGTGAAGGATCGGGATTTTCATATTGTTTGATTCAGATCAGCCGCGAGAGCGTGGTTCGGATCGCGCTTCAAGACCAGTTCCTGCAAAGCACGGGTGTTCGCAAGTCTCCCCAACCCCATGTGAGCCTGTGCCTGTAAAAATAGGGTGGTGGTCACCTGTCGGAACTGCAGGTCGTCGTCGAACAGAAGCATTGTTGGCAGCGAGGTGGCGAAGTAGTCGATCTTCGCCTCCGCTTTCTGCAATTTCCGGGCGTGGATGAGAAGGTCGCCGAAAAGTTTCCGGGCTTTTGCCATGTGCCCGAGCTTTACCCACGACAGTGCCGAGTAATACGTCATCTCGCTGAACGACCGGACACTCATCTCCTGAAAATCCCCTGTGAAGTTCGCGGCCGCAAGCCAGTGCTTCCTTGCCGCCGCCCTTTCACCGAGTTCCGCCAGCGCGCATCCGATCCAATAGAGGATGTCGCTTTGGTTTGAGAGCAGATGCCTGGCTTCGCCGAGATTTTTTGGAACGGACAGCGCCGCCTCAAAATGACCTCGGGCTTTTGCAGCATCGCCCCGTTCGAGAGCGATGCGCCCGAGGGCCTGATGCGATCGGGCATACTGGCCTAGCGGCCCGCCTTCGCCTCCCTCCCATGGCTGGAAGTTTCTGGCGCCCACAAGTGCCAGCGCTTGTTCGTGACGACCGGTCTGGTTGTAGAGCGCGCAGATTTCGACGCTCAGGTCATCGCGCTGACTGACCAGTGCGCGATGTTTCTCCAGTTCGCGCAGGCGCCTGGCGGGCTCGACTCCGAGTCGCTTCCACAGCTGGTCGCGCTCGTAAAGCAACCGGGCGTCGCACGGATTCGCCCGGAAAGCCCGATTGTAATCCGCCCTGGCTTTGCCTGCGTCATGCAGGATGTTAAAATATCCGATCCCGAGGTTGCGCCATACGATGGAGAAGTTTCCGTCGAGTTTGGCGGACCTTTCCCAAAGCCGGATCGCCTCCTCGTGCCGCCGCCTGTCATAAAGCAGGTTGGCAAGGTAATACGGAGCTTTGGCATCGCGTGGATTCGCCCGCATCGCCGCCTCGAGGATCCCGATCTCCTCCAGCCGTGCGGGAAAGCAATAGTCGGACGGCTGGCGGGCAGCGATTTTGTAGCTCGCAAGCGCGGCTTTGCGATTCCCCGATTTTTCGTGGAGCCAGCCGAGCGTGTAATGAACGAGCGGCAAAGCGCCCGAGCTTTGATCCGGCAGCAAGCGTGATTGGGCTCTCGTGGCGCGCAAAAGCCCGATGGCCTCGTCAAAAAATCCGCCGCGCGCATAATCGTGCGCGATATCGAGCGCAGCCTGCGCGTCGCAGGAAATATTTTCGCCGTTCAAATGGCGAGCCCACCAGTCAAGCGGATCCAGGGCGAGCGTGTCCTTCAACAGGGCGTCACTGTCCCTGAGCCGTCCCAGCTTGCCGAGGACCATCGCCTTGAGGTTTCGTGCGCGCGTGTTGTCCGTGTTGAAACGGAGGGAGCGGTTGAGGTGGTCGAGCGCAAGCACCCAATCGGAGCGGCTGCAATCCATTTCCGCGAGCGCATGGTATCCGGCTGCCATCCATGCTTGGTTCCAGACGGATTTATAGAAGGCATCGTAGGCCTCTGCATCGCGGCCCATGTGGCGAAGGCAGAGGCCCAGATTGTAAAAGGCTTCGCCGTCATAGGGATTGGAATTCCTCCGTGTCAGCCGCTCGATGGCCTTCCGGAAATGTAATTCTGCGGTGTCGAATTCGCCGCGCTTAAGATGCCAGAGGCCCATCGAGTTGTTGCAGCGTGAGTCGCCGGGATCGCGGCGCAGAGCCTCGCGCCAGTAGAGAGTTGGACAGCGGGTGGCATGGCGATACTGCTCCAGGTGCAGGCCGGTGATGTGGAGTTCATCGGCGCTTGCGATGTCGGCGGGCGCAGGCGGTTCGGTCGCGGGGGCAGGAACTTCTTCCTCCAGTCGCGGCTCCGGTTGGTAGGAAATGATTTCGTGCCCGTCCCTGTCGATCACGAGCAAAAGCAGATCGGTATTCTTTATGCCGTCGGGAATTTTGACTTCTCCGACGAACGGCGCGCCGGGCGATAGGTCGCGGGTGCGGGAAAACAGATTTTTCCCCTTGGCTGCGAGCTTGATTCGGGCTCCAGCAAACTTTCTCGTAACCGCAACTCCCACCCGTGCAGCCGACCCGATGACCCGCAGCGAGAGCGCGGCATCAAGGCTGGCATGGTGCGCGGGCCCGATCTCCCGGATCGGATACCAATACTGGCTCCATGTTTTTGTCTCACCGGGCTGGAGGAAACTGAAGTCCGGCTGATTGTCTGTGTAAACCCCCGCCATGATCTCGATGTAGGGAGCGGATGCGCCGTGAGCATCCGGGTCGGTCAGATTGCGATCCCACGCGTAGCCGAACTCGTGGTTTCCCCACGTCCATTGCTTCTTGCCCGGCGAGATGTGGTGGTTCGCAATGTGAACAATTCCCGCCCGCGCTCTGTAATCGTAGCCCCCGAAAAAATCCTGCCTGCTGCCCATGCACATGTAGGACGTGGGCACGGGAATGTTCGCGTAGAAGGAAAGGTCGTTCGGGGAGTAATCCGGAATTGCGGATTGCGGATCGCGGATTGCGGATTGGTTCCGACAATGCGGGGGAACGAACTGAGAGGGGACTTCGTTTTTGGGAATGCCCTTCCGCGCGCGACCGCCATAATCCACCCCGTAGTAGCGGCCCTGTGCCAGCGGATATCCGCTCATCGAGCGGCGCGCGTGGTCGGCGACATACGAAACATCCGGCGGAAAAAAACTCTGATAGGCCTCATGGACGCGCGTGGCGACATTCGCCCACCAGAGAAATGTCTGCGCGAGCATGGTGCGGTTGTAGGCGCGCACCTTGAGCTCGAGGCAGGCCCGGCCGGGATGCAGGCAGACGCCGTGCATGCCCTTCATCCGGGACATTGGGTCGTGGTCGCCGCACCAGATCGTCTTCGATCCGTCGGCGTGTTCCTCGACCGCGTAATCCACCGGGAGAAATGTCGCGGGGCGATGGTGCTGCGGCCAATTGAATTCGATACCGCCCGACGCCCATGGCCCGGCCAATCCGACCAGCGCGGGCTTGATGACCGGCTGGTTGTAGATGAGATCGTATCCGTTGGTCTTGTCCTGCAAAATATGAATTCGTCCGCCGAGTTCGGGCAGCACCATCGCGCGGAGATATTCGTTCTCGATCCAGACCGCCTGCCACTTCCGGTCCTCCGGCGTTTCCGCGATGCGGTCCGTAAACGGCAGCGGATACACTTTTCCGCTGCTCCCCTGATACACGCGCTTCTCCAGAAACATCGGGTTCTTGTCGGGCTCAGCCGGAAGATACGTGGGAAGGGTGACCTCTTCTTTGTGTATACGGACAGTGCTCATCGGGGAAATAAAGCCTGAACGCGGCACCAGCCAGCACGCCGCGATTTCATGAACCCGAAGCTACGCCATGCAAGGCGGTGCGACAATGCACCGCACGACTATTTGATGGACTATTCTACCTTTGCATTGTCAGGAAAAAACAAGCAGTTTCAAGGAACAGCATGAAAGAGCTTCAGAAGCAGGATGGATTTTCAGGCCAAATCATGTTTGTCGTGCCTCCGCCGGTGCTGGAGGAAGCGGGACGGCACATCCTGGTCTCCGGCCTCTGTCCGACGGATGTCGGTTGGTTTCCGCGGGCGCGGCACCATGTGCGGGAGCGCGCGGATGGCTCGGAGCAAAATATTCTCATTCTTTGCACGAGCGGAAGCGGCTGGTTTGAAATCCATGGGCGGCGGCACACCCTCAAGGCCCGTCAGGCGCTGCTGCTGCCCGCCCACACCCCGCATAAATACGGCGCGAGCCAGCGGGACCCGTGGACGATCCACTGGGTCCATTTTTCCGGTGACGACGCCTCGTATTTTTTCACGCTGCTCAAACCCGGCTGCCACATCGTTCCGGTGGACGCGTCGCTCGCCCCGAAATTGAGCCGCCTGTTCACCGACGCCTACGAGGCGTTTTCCGACGGATTCACCCAGCAAAGCATCATCTGTGCGTCGCAGGCGATCCGCCACATTCTCGGTCGCCTGTTCTTCAACAATCGCGCCTTCCATCCCCGCACGAAAACCGCCAGCGCCGCCTGTCTGGATGTCACCATGGACCTCATGAGGCGGCACGAGGATTCTTCGCTCACGGTGGAGGAGATGGCCCGGCAGGCAGGGCTTTCCACGACCCATTTCTCGCGCCTGTTTTCGCAGCATACCGGATTTTCCCCGATGGAATATTTCATCCGCATGAAGATGCAGAGGGCCTGCAGATTCCTCACCCTCACGTCGCTCAGCGTCAAGGAGGTCGCGAACCGCCTCGGGTATGATGACCCCTACTATTTTTCCAGAAGCTTCCGGAAGATCATGGGGGTTCCGCCTAGGGTTTACCGTCAGTCAATACGCGGGTAAAATCCTGTCCCTCACTCGCCTCCCTTTTCTGCACTTCGACCGGACGCTGGATCCGATGGTTTGTCCACATAATCCGGCACTCGGAAATTGACGGCTTTTGTCTGCGCGTCGAATTCGGCGCTCATCTTCGCCAGCAGGTCCTTGTGTGAGGGATCGGCGGCAAGGTTCTTTGTCTCATAGGGATCGGCCTTGAGATCGAATAGTTCGGTCCACTCGTCGTGCCCGGAGTATTTGATCAGCTTCGCATCGTCGGTGCGCACGGCGAGCATGGTCGGGGTGGTCGGGAAGCGGTTCTCCTGGAAATATTCCGCGAGGAACGACTTGCGCCAGTCTGTTTTCTTTCCGGAGGCGAGGGGAGTAAGGCTTTTGCCCTGCATGTCCGCCGGGATCTGGACCCCGGCAAGGTCGAGGAGCATCGGAGCTATGTCGATGTTGAGCGCCATCTCATCCAACACCTTTCCTTTTTCAAACTGCTTGGGATAGCGCACAATGAGCGGGATCCGGAGGGATTCGTCGTAAACCGAGCGCTTGTCGAGCAGCCCGTGCTCGCCGTGGTAGTAACCGTTGTCGCTTGTGAAGACGACCACCGTGTCATCGGCCAGGCCAAGTTCGTCAAGAGCATCGAGAAGGCGGCCGAGGCAGTCGTCCGCCGCGGAAACGCACTGGAAGTATCCCGCGTTGGTTTTCATTTTTGGATCGGCATCGGTTGGGGCGCGGCCAGCGGCGCTTCCCTCCGGCGAAACACGAAATGGAGCCCTGGCTGCCATGTTCGGCACTGGGCGGGCCTCGGCGCCTGAGAAACGGTCTTTGGCTCGCTCAGGCGGTGCGAACGGCTGGTGGCAGGATTTGAAGCCGACCGTGAGTGAAAACGGGGCGTCACGGTTTTCCTTCATGAACTGGATCGCATAATCGGTGGAAACATCGTCTACCCATCCCGAGGTGGCGGTTGTCTTGCCGTTGATCTCAAACGGACAGTCCATGTATTTGCCCTGACCGATAAAACTGGCCGAGTAATCGAATCCTGGCCGCTGGCCTTTTTGGCTGCCCATGTGCCATTTGCCGATGTAAGCGGTTTTGTATCCGGCCTCGCGCAGGAGGCTCGCGTAGGTGGTGCTGTTTTCCGGGAACGGAGTCGAGTTGTTAGCGACGCCGTTTAGGTGGTTGTAGCGACCTGTCAAGAAGGCCGCACGACTGGGCGAGCACAGGGAAAGCGTGACGAAAGCATTGCGGAACCGCACGCCACCTGCGGCGAGCCGGTCCATATTCGGCGTTTGGAACCATGGATACCGCCCCTTTTCGCCCATCTCCTTTTGCACCGTTTCCATGGCATCCCACCGCTGGTCGTCGGTATAGACAAAAAGGAAGTTCGGTTTGCGTTCGGCGGCGTGCAGGCAACCGCCGAACAGGGATAATGCGAGAAGAAGAGTCTGGAGGATTTTCATAAGGTTGGCGAAGGCAAAAGGGCGGTCGTTTTTTTATTCATTGCCGCCAGTTGTGTCTGCCGGCTCTTGTTCTTTTGATGGAGTCGTTCCCTTTTTATCGGGATGCAAATTGTCCAGCACCGACTGAAGGCGGATCCGGGCGGCTTTTGAGTCTGGGGTGTCATTTTCCAGCAGAACGAGTGCCTCCTGATTGGGAGAGTCGGCGACGTCATAAAGCTCTCCGTTTTCCCTCAGTTTCCACCGGGTGTCCCGGACGAAGTATTGATCCTTGAAAAGGGAGTGGATCCACTCGCGCGGGGTGCCAGTTTGTCCGAGCAATTGCCACGCGAAGCTGATTCCGTCGATCCCTTTTGGTGCGGCCACTCCCGCCAGTTGGAGGCATGTCGGCATCAAGTCTGTGAAATCGACCATGTTGTCGTCCACCGATCCGGGCTTGATCACGCCGGGCCATTCGGCCAGCAGGGGAACCCACGAGCCGGTGTCCTTCATGGTTGCTTTGCCTCCCTTGATTTGATTGCCGTTGCACATCTCGGTCACCATTTCGCTATGGGTTCCGTTGTCTCCGGAAAAAAGCACCAGCGTGTTTTTATCAAGTCCCAGCTCCGCGAGTTTCTTCATGACCTCCCCCACCTGACCGTCGAGATATTCGATGAGATAGGGGTAGTTCTGTTTGACCAGTTGCTTGCCGTCGGGATTGAGGGGGGTCGGGCGAAGTGGCTTGTGCGGGATCGGAGAAGGGTAATAGAGAAAAAACGGTTCGGATTTTCCTTTGCGGCTTTCGAGAAAGCGCAGCACCCAGTCCTGGATTCTGGATGGCGTGTAGTCGTCCGGCGTGGGCTTGCCATACAACTCCAGATGTCCTCCCGAAAATACGCACTGCCGCTCGAAGCCGCATTCGCGAGGATGTGGATAATTTGTGTCGTTGTCCGTGGGGCCGAGCAGGACCTTCATATCATCCGGCGGTCCCAGATGCCATTTGCCGGCGATGGCCGTGACGTATCCGGCCTCCTTCAGCAGGGCGGCCAGAGTCGGGTGGGCTTTTGCATCGAGACTTTCCACGGCACCGCTCCTGCCGGCGATGTCCGGAAACCCGGTGCGGAAGTTGTATTTTCCGGTGAGCAGTTCGGAGCGCGCCGGCGAGCAGACCGGTGTGGAAAAGCAGCGGTTGAAAAGCATGCCGTTCTTCGCCATCGCATCCAGGTTCGGCGTGCGCACCGTGCCCGCGCCCTTGAAATTTGCTCCCCCATAGCACCCCAGCGCTTCGCGTCCGAGGTCGTCGGCGAGGATGATGATGATGTTGGGTTTCGGACTGACGCTTGGTTCCACAGCGGGGGAAGGGCCGGCGATCAGGCTGAGGGCGAAGATGATTGAGGGAAGGCACTTCATAATAGAGATTCTTTCACAGACACTCCTCCTCTGTCTTGCTGAATTTCTTCCGGCGGCTGTCAGCCGTTTTGCAGCAGGCCAAGGGATAGAAGTTGATCGGCGACGAGCCGGCGTTCGGGCTCGCGGAATGCGCGGAGCGGCTCGACCATTTCTCCGGAGCAGACACCCATGAGATCCAGTGCGCACTTGATGCCTTTGATCACCGAGGAGGCATGGCTTCCGATGAGATAAATCTCCCCCAGCTTCAGCAGTCGGGATTGAAGGTCCGTGATGGTGGTTTCGTCGCCTTGCAGCGTGGCTTCATACAGTCCGACCAGCAGGGCCGGATCCACCTGGGCTCCTCCATTGACGCCGCCGTGCCCGCCCAGTCGCAGTGCCTCGACGAGCAGGTGCTCCGGACCGACAAACACACGCCAATCGGGACGGGACTTTGCGATTTCCACAATTTTTTTAAAGTAATTCAAATCGCCGGAACTATCCTTGAGCCCGGCAATCCCGTCCATCTGGGCCAGCTCGCAGATCATGTCGGGATCAAACCGGACTTTTGTCATCTGAGGCATGTTGTAGAAATAGACCGGCAGTGGCAGCTCCGGCAAAAGTTGATGCACCCAATCAATCAGCTCGGGCTGACCGGCCGGAAAATAATACGGCGCCGCGGTGACCACCGCCTGCGCTCCGGCTTCGGCGGCATGTCTGGCCAGGTTTACAGCTTCGACAATCGACGTATCCGTGATGCCGACGATGACCGGCACCCGGCCGCGTATCGACTTGCAAGTCCGGTCGATGACCTCGCGGCGCAGCCGATAGCTCAGGCTGGGAGCTTCGCCGGTGGTGCCGAGAAGGAACACCCCGTGGACTCCTCCTACCACGACGCGCTCGATGATTCGTTCGAGTCCCTCTGCATCCAGCCGGTCGCGACCGAGCACTGGAGTGACAAGCGGCGGGACAATGCCGCAGAGAGGCTGAGAGGATTTAATATTCATTCGGATCCTGCTTTTGAGCGGGTTTGAGAAAAAGGATCAGTGCCGAGCTGATCAATGCCAGCGCGGCTGAGATGGCAAAGGCCATGGAGAATCTGATCCCGTGGTCGCGCATCCATCCTAGCGCGACCGTGGCTCCTGCCCCCGTGCTGATGCTGACCAGATTCATGAATCCATACCCGGTGGCGCGGTGTTCCGGGCGGGCGACCTGGCAGAGGATCGGCATATTGTTGCAATCAAAAAAGCCCCAGCCGAGTCCGAAGAGCAGCATGAATCCCACAGCTGCCCCGAAACTCCACGCGAATCCCATCCCGAGCAGCGCGGGCACGAGCAGGAACACGCCGAGCGCGCTGGTGAAAATTCGCCCGCGCGGCGTCGCCCGCATCCACCAATCCGCGACGACTCCTCCCAGAAGCACCCCGACGAACGATGCCATCTGGATGTAGCCGGTGGCGGAAAGTCCCGCAGGGCCTTCGCTGAGTTTGAAGGTATCGGCCAGATACGTTGGCAACCAGTTCTTGGTCACCCAGCCGGCGATGGCGGGCAGCGTAAAATAGACGACGAGAATCCAAAATGCCGGCTGGGACCACAGTGCGCGGATGGTATCCCCGATGGTCACCGGGTGACCTTTCAACCTGCTCGTTTCTTCAACGCTTGACGGCTTGTCCTTCAACGCGACGAGCAGCACCAGCGCATATGCAATCCCCGCCGCACCGAACCATGTGAAGCAGTTCCGCCACGAACTGGTCTGCGCGATGTAGCCACCGACCCCTCCAAGCGCCAGACCGGCATAGATGCCGCTCTGATGAATGCCCACGGCGCGAGCCCGCGTGGGGCCCGGGTGAAAATCCGCGATGAGGGCCAGCGCCGCCGGGATGTAAAAGGCTTCGCTGATTCCCATCACCGCGCGGCAGGACAGCATCTGGGAGTAGCTCGTGCAATGCCCGGTAGCCCACGTCACCGCCGACCACACAAACAGGCTGCCAATGATCGTCCAGCGCCGGTTGAATTTGTCCGCGATGTATCCGCCCACAGGACTCAGAAACGCGTAGACCCACATGAAAACAGCCATCAGCGTGCCGAAGTCCTGGTCGTTGGCGATGCCGGGAATATCCGCGCGGATCGAGGCCCGGATCGTGGAAACCATCTGCCGGTCCAGATAATTCAGCATCACGACCGGCCAGAGGAGGCCGACGACGGCCCACGCATGGAATCGCGAAATGCCAATTGACACCTCGCACTCATACGGATCTACATTTTTCCAGTCAAGGCGCTGATCCCTGTTTCCCATGCCTGTCGCGGTTGAAGATTGATATGAAATACCCATTCGTGTGCGCTCTTGCTCTGTCGCTCTCCGCCATCCCGGCATGCAACAAGCCCGCTTCCGGCCGGCCGCCCGGACTTTTGAAATCGGAAGTTCTCTTCGAGCAGGCCCCACATGCGCAGTGCCACGCCTCGACGATCGCTGAAACAAAAAACGGGTTGGTCACCGCGTGGTTCGGCGGCACAAAGGAGGGCAACCCCGATGTCGGTATCTGGCTGTCGCGGCAGGAGGATGGCAGATGGACTCAACCGGTGGAAGTGGCCGATGGAAGACAGTCCGATGGGAAGAAATACCCGGCCTGGAACCCGGTGCTCTTCCAGCCGAAGTCCGGGCCGCTGCTTCTCTTCTACAAGGCGGGCCCGACGCCGAAGAGTTGGTGGGGGATGCTGACGACCAGCGGGGATGAGGGGAAGACATGGTCGCAACCCCGCCGACTGCCAGATGGATTTTGCGGTCCCGTCAAAAATAAACCGGTGCAGCTTGCGAATGGCGACCTTCTTTGTCCGTCCAGCAGCGAAGATCAGGGATGGCGGGTGCATTTCGAACGCACTCCGGACCTCGGTGCCTCGTGGACCAGGACTGAGCCGGTCAACGATGGTATTGAAATCGCCGCAATCCAGCCGAGCATTTTATTTCATCCCGGCAACCGGCTTCAAGCATTGGGCCGCACCCAGCAGGGCAGGATTTTTGAAATCTGGTCTGCGGATGGAGGGCTCACCTGGGGAAAGATGTCGCTCACCAGCCTGCCGAATAACAACGCTGGCACCGACGCTGTGACTCTTGCGGACGGACGACAGTTGCTGGTCTACAACCATTCCTGCAACAGCGAAGGGAAAAAGAGCGGCCCGCGTTCTCCTCTGAATGTCGCTGTTTCCGAAGACGGGAAATCATGGCAGGCCGCGTTGGTGCTCGAAGATGAACCGCACAAGGAGTTCAGCTATCCGGCCGTCATACAAACCAGCGACGGGCTGGTCCACATCACCTACACATATCGCCGGGAGAAGATCAAACACGTCGTCCTGGATCCGTCAAAGCTCGTCCCAAGCAACATGGCCGGGAACAAATAGCCTAAATGAGACGGATTGTGCAGAGCTGGGCACTCCTTCTTTGCGTGCTGATTGCGCCGGCCGCGTGTTTGGCGGCGGTGAAAATGTCCGAGCTGTTTTCCGATCACATGGTCCTGCAGCGATCCCCATCCACACCGGTCTGGGGCCGGGCCGCCGAGGGGGAAAGAATCAAAGTTTCGCTGGCCGGAGCCTCAGCCGAAGCCGTGGCGGGAAAGGACGGAAAGTGGATGGTGGCCCTGGACCTTTTGAATTGTCCTGACGGACCACACGAAATGGTTGTTGAAGGAAGCGACAAGGTGGTGATCCGGGATGTCGCGATCGGTGAGGTTTGGCTCGCATCGGGCCAATCGAACATGGCGGCGATGCTGAAAAACACGCGGGATGCCGGGCAGGACATCGCGCGGGCCTCGGATCCGCTTCTGAGGGAGTTTCACGTTGACGGTTCATCGCAGGACGCGGCGAAAGGAAGGTGGTCGGTATCCGCTCCCGTGACGGCTGGAAATTTCTCCGCCGTCGGTTACTACTTCGCAAAGTCTTTACGGAAGGAACTCGGACGACCAGTGGGGATCATCAACGCGGCGCGAAGCGGCACGGAGATCGAAGCGTGGATGAGCCAGGCGGCCTTGGCCGAAGATCCTGAAATCGCGGAGGGACATGAACTGCTCGCCGGCAGCAAAGCGGCCTATCCGGAAAAGATCGCCGAGTATCAGCGTGCGTTGGCGGAGTGGCTGCAAACCAACGGACGCAAGGACCCTGGCTGCGCCGATCCCGGATCTTTTTCCGCGCCGGGAGCTTCAACGGGCGGATGGGTGGCACTCAATCTGCCCGGCCGGATCGCGGGGCATGGGTTACCGGAATTCGGAGCGGTTTGGGTCAGAAAGGAAATCGAGATCCCCTCATCACTCGTCGACGAAACGGTCAAAATGCAACTCGGGGTGATGGACGGTTTCGACACGGTTTATTGGAACGGAGAAAAAATAGCCGAAACACCCCCGCAGAAATTCCCGGGAGCGGACTTCCATCATTATTACATCATCCCTCCCGCATTGATAAAGCCCGGCAAAGCGGTCATCGCGATCCGGGTTTTTGCCCCGTCTGCCATTCCGGCTTTTCTCAGCGGGAGCAGTTCGTTCTGGGTGGGCCCGATCAGTTTGAGTGGAACCTGGTGGGCAAAAGAGGAGTTTGCCCTGCCGGCACCGTCCGCCACCATGATGAGGTCCCTGCCCGTGCCTCCCAAGATCGTCGGCGGAGCGGTGGGAGCCGAACTCTTCACCAGCATCATCGCACCCATCGCACCGTTCCGGTTGGCGGGATTTCTCTGGTATCAGGGGGAAAGCAATGCCGGGCGTGCGTATCAATACCGGAGGGCGTTTCCACTTTTGATCCAAGACTGGCGGAGGAACTGGCCGGGCCTGCCCTTCCTTTTTTGCCAGCTCGCGAATTATTTGCCGAAAAAAATGGAGCCTTCCGAAAGCGAGTGGGCGGAGCTTCGCGAGTCGCAATCCCTCGCGCTCTCGCTGCCCGCGACCGGACAGGCGGTGCTGATCGATACCGGCGAGACAGGTGACATTCATCCGCGAAACAAGAAGGTTGCAGGCGAACGCCTGGCGAAACTCGCCCTGGCTCAAACCTACGGAAAAAATGTCGTCGCGAGCGGGCCGGTTTTTGATTCCATGAAGATCGATGGCCGTGCCGTCCGCCTGAGTTTTATGCGCGCCGATGGCGGGCTTGTCGCCGGTCCCCTGCCTGAACGCCACGATGTGCGGACGTTGACCGGTGAAACCGCACCGTTGGTCCGCAACTCTCCCGACAGCGATCTCGAGGGGTTTGCCATCTGCGGAGCCGACCGCAAGTGGGTCTGGGCAAGTGCAAAAATCGAAGGGGATGCTGTGCGCGTCTGGTCGGACGCAATCCCTGAGCCTGTCGCCGTCCGGTATGCCTGGGCCGACAATCCGACCTGCAACCTCCGCAACGCGTCGGGCCTGCCGGCCGCTCCTTTCCGCACCGATGACTTCCCGTCTGTCACCCGCAGCGGCATGTTCGGTCATAAATAAGAAGCCCTATCCTCGACTATTCCATGATGCGGATGGATGTTGAAGCGTTCATTACAAAGCCGTTCGGCTCGGAGATCCCGCCAAGGCGGGTATCCGCCCAGGCTGAAGGCGCGTAAGCCGGGTGTAACGGGCAGCAAAAAGCCGCCCGGGATTTCTCCGCGGGCGGCTTTTATTTTACGGGAGGGAATTATTTCTCCTGTTCGAGCACAGCCTGGGCGGCTGCGAGGCGCGCGACGGGCACGCGGAACGGTGAGCAACTCACGTAGGTTAGGCCGACCTTGTGGCAGAACTTCACGCTGTCCGGGTCTCCGCCGTGTTCGCCGCAAATGCCGAGTTTGATTTTCGGGTTCGTCTTGCGGCCTTTTTCGATGGCGATCTTGATGAGCTGTCCGACGCCGTCCTGATCGAGGGTGGCAAACGGGTTCTTCTTGAAGACCTCGTTTTCGGTGTAGGAGTTGAGGAACGAGCCCATGTCGTCGCGGCTCATACCGAGAGCGGTCTGGGTGAGGTCGTTCGTGCCGAAGCTGAAGAACTGCGCGGTCTTCGCGATTTCGTCGGCTGTGATTGCTCCGCGCGGGACTTCGATCATTGTGCCGACGAGGTAGTCGAACTTGACCTTCTTCTCGGCCATGACTTCCTTCGCCACGCGGTGGACGATCTCGACCTGGAGGTCGAGTTCCTTCTTGAACCCGACGAGCGGGATCATGACCTCCGGCTTGACCTTGATCTTCTTCTTCGCCACATCGGCGGCGGCCTCGAAGATCGCGCGGGCCTGCATTTCGGTGATTTCCGGATAGGAAACCCCGAGGCGGCAGCCGCGGTGGCCGAGCATCGGGTTGAACTCATGCAGGTCCTTGACGCGCTGGGCGATCTTGTCGGCGCTGACGCCGAGCTTCTGCGCGAGGGCGTTCTGCGAGCCGTGATCGTGCGGTAGGAACTCATGGAGCGGCGGATCCAGCAGGCGGATGGTGGCCGGGTAGCCTTTGAGAGCCTTGAAGATCCCGGTGAAGTCTTCCCGCTGATACGGGAGGAGCTTCGCGAGGGCGTCGATGCGTTCGCTGGTTTTCTCGGCGAGGATCATCTCGCGCATCGCGTCGATGCGGTCGCCCTCGAAGAACATGTGTTCGGTGCGGGTGAGCCCGATGCCGGTCGCGCCGAACGCCATGGCGTTTTCGGTCTGCTCCGGATTGTCGGCGTTCGTGCGGACTTCGAGGCGCGCGACCTTCGAGCACCAGTCCATGAGCTGGATGAAGTTTTTGAACTTCTCGGTCTTCTGCGCGGCCTTGTTGCCGTGGATGAGGCCGGTGATGATCTCGGAAGGTGCCGTGGCGATCTGGCCGCCATAGACGGTGCCGGCGGTGCCATCAATCGAGAGGAAATCCCCTTCCTTGAAGGTTTCGCCCGAGACGGTCACGGTCTTCTTGTCGTAGTCGATATGCAGGGCGGAAGCGCCGCAGATACAGACTTTGCCCATCTGGCGGGCGACGAGCGCGGCGTGCGATGAGACTCCGCCCTTGGCTGTGAGAATGCCCTCGGCGGCGATCATGCCGCGCAGGTCTTCCGGCGAGGTCTCGGTGCGGACGAGAAGGACTTTTTCGCCCTTCTCTTCGGCGGCGGCCGCGCGGTCGGCGTTCAGGTAGATTTTGCCGGAAGCGGCGCCGGGGCCAGCGGGAAGGCCGCTCGCGAGAAGCTTGGCCTTCTTGATTTCGGCCGGATCAAAAACCGGGGCGAGCAGCTGGTCGAGCTGGTCGGCCGGGTTGCGCATGATCGCGGTCTTCCAGTCGATGAGCTTCTCCTTGACCATGTCGACCGAGAACTTGAGCGCGGCTACGGCGGTGCGCTTGCCGTTCCGGGTCTGGAGCATGAACAGCTTGCCTTCCTGGATCGTGAACTCGAAATCCTGCACATCCTTGAAGTGCTTCTCGAGCGTCTGCCGGACCTTTTCCAATTCGGCGAACGACTTCGGCAGTTGCTTCTTGAGGAGAGCGACCGGCTCGGGGGTGCGGACACCGGCGACCACGTCTTCGCCCTGCGCGTTGATGAGGAATTCCCCGTAGAACTCTTTGACGCCATTGGCCGGGTTGCGGGTGAACGCGACTCCGGATCCGGACTTGTCACCGGTATTGCCGAAGACCATGGCCTGGACGTTGACGGCGGTGCCCCATGCGGCGGGGATGTTGTATTTCCGGCGATAGACGATCGCGCGATCGTTCATCCAGGATCCAAAGACAGCGCCGACGGCGCCTTTCAGCTGGTCCCAGGGATTCGCGGGGAAGCTTTTTCCGGTGCGCTCCTTGACGAGGGCCTTGAACCGCTTGACGATCTCCTGCTGGTCCCCGGCGGTGAGGTCGCTGTCCACGATATCGGCATGGTATTTATCGTGCTTGAATTCGTGGATGATGGTCTCGAACGGTTCGTGGTCTTCGCCCTCGCGCTTCTGGACCCCCATGACGACGTCGCCATACATCTGGACGAACCGGCGGTAGCAGTCCCACGCGAAGCGCTCGTTTTTCGTCGCGAGCGCGAGTGCGGCCACGGACTCGTCGTTGAGGCCGAGGTTGAGGATCGTATCCATCATGCCCGGCATCGAGTCGCGGGCGCCGGAACGCACGGCGAGGAGGAGAGGGAAGCCTTTGGCGTCGCCGAATTTTGTGCCCATGATCCTCTCCATGTTGCGTACCCCGGCTTCGATCTGGGACTGGAGCTCTTTCGGATACGTGCGCTTGTTGTCGTAGAAATACGTGCACACTTCCGTCGTGATCGTGAACCCGGCGGGTACCGGAAGACCGATGCGGGTCATCTCGGCGAGGTTGGCCCCCTTGCCGCCGAGGAGGGGTTTCATCTTGCCGTCACCGTCGGCTTTGCCGTCGCCCCAAGTGTAAACATATTTGCCCTTGCGGGTCGATGCAGACTTCACTGACTTGTGTTTTTTGGACATAAAGGAAAAAGAAGAAACGTCTAGAAATACCAGCCGCACGATCGGTGTCAACGCGTTGCTCAAAATGTTTTTGTGCACCCATCCGCCCGGGGCTGGCGGTTTTGGATTTTGACTCGCGCGGGCGTGTTGGCGAGACTGCGGCGGGATGGATTTTTTCGACAAGCAGGCGCGGGCGCAGGTCAGGACCCGATGGCTGATCGCCTATTTTCTTCTGGCGGTGGCCGGGATTATCCTGACCCTGCATATTGCCCTCGCGTTGATTTTCGGACTGGCGCTGACGGATCCGGATTTGTTTTTGATGGTTTCGGTCGGGGTGGTCGGGCTGGTGGCGACCGGGAGCATCGCGAAAATGGTGGAGCTGTCGAAAGGGGGGCGAGCGGTTGCGGCGATGCTGGGAGGCGTGCCGGTGGACTTCAACAGCCCGGATCCCGCGGAGCAGAGGCTGGTGAATGTGGTCGAGGAGATGTCGATCGCCTCGGGGGTGCCGGTTCCCGAGATCTACGTGCTTGAGGATTCCACGATCAACGCGTTTGCGGCCGGCCACGGCCCGGGAGACACGGCGATCGGGGTGACGCGCGGATGTATCGAACGGCTGGACCGCGACGAACTGCAGGGAGTGATTGCACATGAGTTCAGCCACATTCTTCACGGGGACATGCGGCTGAACATCCGCCTCATCGGAGTTCTGAACGGGATCCTTCTGCTGGCCCTGATCGGCGGGATTGTCCTCCGGATGGGCGTTTATGCTCCCCGGTCTGACGATTCCTCCGAGGGTCGGAGCAAGGGGGCGGGCGTCTTTGTCTTTCTCGCCACGGGACTGGCCCTTTACCTGATCGGCTGGATTGGGGTGTTTTTTGGGAAGCTCATCAAGGCGGCGGTGAGTCGGCAGAGGGAATTTCTCGCCGATGCTTCGGCGGTCCAATACACGCGGAATCCGGACGGCCTCGCGGGGGCGCTTGCGAAGATCGCCAAGTTTTCCTCCCGGCTGGAAAGCCCGCGCGCCGAGGAGGCGAGCCACCTGTTTTTTGGCAACGGGGTCGGCGATTCGTGGATGGCGCTTTTCGCCACGCATCCGCCGATCGAGGAGCGGATCGAGCAGATCGCTCCGGAATTCGACATTGCCGCCGCCAAAGCGAGGGCCCCGGTTGTGCCGCCGAAGGAGCCGAAAGGTTCGCGAGTGGGCGGCCGTCTGGCGGAGGCTCTCCTGCCCGGCCAGCCGCATGTGGCCGAGGCTGCGGCCTTGCTTGCTGGCCTTCCGGATTTTTCCAGAACGGCGAGCCGGGAACTTCATGGCGCCTGCGCTCTGGTCTATTCTTTGCTCCTTTCGGAGGACCCGGTCATGCAGGCGCGTCAGGCGGCTCTTCTTCAGGTGGATGACGCGCTGCGGGGTGAGATGCTGTCGTTTTTTTCCCGCCGGGGTCAGTTGAACTCCGCCCAACGGATCGGTCTGGTGGATATCTCCATCCCGACACTACGCCACATGTCGCGCGAGCAATACGAGGTCTTCCGCACCAACGTGAAGCAACTCGTCGAGGCGGACGGGGAGATCAGCCTTTTTGAATATACCCTGCAGAAAATCCTGCTCCGCCATCTGGACCTGTATTTTTCAAATGCGACCGGCACCAAGGTCCAATACAAGACGTTGCTGCCGCTGCTGCCTGAGGTGGGAATCCTGCTGTCTTCACTGGCGACGATGGATCCGGGAACGTCCGAGCAGAAGAATGAGGCGTTCCGCTCCGGAGTCGCAGAACTTCTTGTCAAGCCGTCCGCTTTCCCGCTGGAGCGATCGGATACCATCGATCTGCAATCCTTCGATCTGGCGCTCGATAAAATCGCACAGGCGGCCCCGGATGTGAAGCGGACGGTTTTGACCGCAGCCGGGGCGGTTGTGATGCACGACGGGGAAGTGAATGATGGGCAGGTGGAATTCCTCCGCGCGATCTCCGACACGCTCGACTGCCCGGTCCCTCCGTTCGTCAATATCGGGTGAATTCACCGCTTGTCCGGGAATTCGTTTGATAATTTTGTTCAAGGATTTTTCTTGAGGAGAAATCCTCTGCGGGAGATTTCTTTCTGGTGATCGCATATCTTGCCACCGCCATTGTCGCCTATCTGATCGGATCGTTCCCGAGCGGGTATTTTGCCGGGCGTTGCTGCGGAGTGGATCTCCAGAAAGCGGGGAGCGGAAACATCGGGGCGACCAACGCACTGCGGGTGCTGGGGAAAAAGTGGGGATACGCGGTGTTTGCGGCGGATGCCTTCAAGGGCGCGCTGGCCGTGTGTTCCGGCTACACCTTGGCTGGTGTTTGGAAGGGGCCCTTGCCTGTGCACGTCGCCGTGATGGCCGCCTTCTTCGCGATCATTGGCCACAGTTTTCCCGTGTGGCTGGGATTCAAGGGAGGCAAGGGAATCGCGACCTCCGCAGGCATCATGCTCACGCTTTTCCCCGGTGCGGTCTTTGTGTCCGGCCTTTTTATCTGGCTGGTTCTGTTTTTCACGACGCGCTTCGTGTCGGTCGCCTCCCTCGGTTCTGCGGTGACCCTGCCCAGTGCGGCGCTTGCCCTGTATTTTTTCGGGAGCCCGGATTCCTGGTTTTTCGGGAGATGCGATCCCGTGCTGGTTTTGATTTCCGGCTTGATGAGCGCGCTTGCGATCTGGCGTCATAAGGACAATATCAAGCGTCTGCTTGCAGGCACCGAAAAACGCTTTGAGCGGAAACCCCGTTCCTAAAATTTCATGTTCAAAAAAATCAGCATCATCGGCGCGGGAGGCTGGGGCACGGCTCTTGCGGTTCTTCTTGCCGAGCACCGCGGGCAGGTTCTGCTGTGGGGGCACGACCCGCAGGTTGTCGAGGAGCTCGTCTCCAAGCGTACGAATACCGCCTATCTCCCGGGCGTGCGGCTGCCTCCAAACGTCTACGCGACCGGGGATCTTTCCGAGACGCTGGATGCCGGCCTCATGCTTTTTGTCACCCCGTCGAAGGCGGCGCGGGAGGTCGCCACGCGCATCGCCTCGCTCGGTCCGAAAGAGGGGCAGGTCGTGGTGTCCTGCACGAAGGGAATCGAGCACGACAGCGGAAAGCTGATGGGCGACGTGATCGGGGAGGTGATGCCCCTGTCCAGAATCGCCGTGCTCTCCGGCCCCAACCATGCCGAGGAAGTTGCGCAGAAGGTCCCGGCCGCGGGCGTGATCGGATCCCTGCATGCCGATCTGCTCGAGCCGCTGCAGAAGGTTTTTTCGCTGCCGAGTTTCCGCGTCTACACGAGCGACGATGTCACGGGGATCCAGCTGGGAGGATCGCTCAAAAACATTTTTGCGATCGCCGCGGGTGCGTCCGACGGATTCAACATGGGCGACAACGCGAAGGCGGCGCTGGTCACGAGATCGCTGGCCGAGATGATGCGCCTCGGGGTAGCCCTCGGCGGCCGGCGCGACACGTTTTTCGGGCTCAGCGGGGTGGGGGACCTTATGGTGACGTGCTTCAGCCGTCACAGCCGGAACCGCAAGGTGGGTGAGCGTCTCGGGCGCGGGGACTCGCCGGAGGAGATCCAGGCTTCAATGCAGATGGTCGCCGAGGGGATTCCCACGGCTTTGAGCGCGTGGCAGTGTGCCCAGCGACTCGGCGTCGAGGCTCCGATCACGGCGCAGATCCATGCGGTGCTCTACGAGAAAAAAGCCCCGCACGAGGCCATGTGGGAGCTTCTGGGACGCCCTCCGAAAGCGGAGCGGGAATCTCATTCCTGATGAAAATCGGCTTCGTCCGGCGCGGGCATTCCTCGACCGGCGGTGCCGAGGCGTATCTCATCCGCCTGGCTTCCGCGCTGGCCTCTCTCGGACACGAACCGGTGCTGGTCACGACGCGCGATTGGCCGGAGTCGCGCTGGGTCCACCGCGGCATCATCCGTCTTGAAGGAAACACCCCGGAAGAATTTGCGGCGGCATTCGCATCGGCCCGGACCGGCTGCGACATCCATCTCAGCCTGGAGCGAGTCCCGGGCTGCGAGGTGTTCCGGGCCGGAGACGGGGTCCATTCGGCGTGGCTGAAGCGCCGCGCAGGGTTCGAGCCGTTTTGGAAACGTGCCACCCGCTGGCTGAATCCGAAGCACGGCCAGCTCCTGCGGCTGGAGGGACGGATTTTCGATCCGGCCAACACGCGGGCGATCATTGCCAATTCCCGGCTTGTGCGGGATGAGATCCTTTCCTGCTCGGAGTTTCCCTCCGAAAGAATTCATGTGGTCTACAACGGCCTTTCCGCGCCCGCGATTCCTGCAGACCGCCTGAAGTCCCGCAAGAAGCTTGGGCTCAAGGAGAGGGAACTCGGTGTTCTCTTTGTCGGTTCCGGATGGGAGCGCAAGGGGCTCCGCACAGCCATCCGGGCTGTGGAAGCGCTCGATGACGCGATCCTCATTGTTGCGGGACGCGGACCGGCGGAAGCCTTCCGGTCCGATCGGGTGAGGTTCACCGGTCCCACCGACGAATTGGGAATGCTCTTTGGAGCTGCTGACGTCTTCGTGCTACCGACATATTACGATCCGTTTTCCAACGCCTGTCTGGAAGCCCTCGCAGCCGGGTTGCCGGTCATCACGACACCTGCAAACGGATTCTCGGAAATCATCGAACCCGGACTCCACGGGGGAGTCGTTCCGGAGGGTGACGCCGGGGCGCTTGCTGTCGAAATCGAAAAGTGGCGCGATGCGGAAATCCGCGAGGCCACCCGGGGCGCACGCGTCGCGAGAGCCGCGGAATTCTCGATCGAACGCAATGCCCGGGAGACCTTGCGGGTGCTGGAGAGCGTTGCCGCTGGTTGAAGCGAAGTCAGGCGGCTTTGGAAGCCGCCCGTGTGCGCGCGGTCTTCTTGGCAGCGGGTTTGCGTTCCTCGAACTCGAAGCCGACTTTGCCGGACTTCTTATCGAGCGTGAGGAATGCGGAGAACGGCCGGCCTTTTTTTGAGATGAACCGCGGGATGAGGTCGGTTTTTCCGGTCGCGATGAGCTTTTCGACCTGTTCGCGCGGGACTTCTTTCTGGCAGAGCGCCTTGCCCATGCGGAATTTGCAGGCGGGCGTGGCGCTGCACTGCCAGGACGAGCCGGTGTCGTGGATTGTGCCGGTTTCGCAGCACGGGCATTTTCCGAGGACGGGCAGTGTAGAAAAATCGAGCTTGCGGGCGGGATCGTCGGAGTCTCCGAAATCGAAGCCCTGCTTGAACTCCGTGCCCGAGTCGAGCTTGACGACCGCCTTGAACGGGCGGCCGAGCTTGCTGCGGAATCCCTCGAGTTCCGGCGTGCGGCCGGATTCGAGAAGCGCCCGGACCTCGTCGCGCTCGAACTGGCGTCCGGCCATGTTCTTCCAGACGATCGCACCGCATTTCGCGCCGCACTCGAACGCCTTGAACGACTCGACAAAGCCGGCGTGCCCGCACTTCGGGCAGGGGACATCGAGCGGTTCAAAATTCCCCTCGACCGTGTCGCCGGTGAAGTTTTTCGCCTTGTCCACGATGTCGTTTGTGAATGCCCGGATTTCGTCCATAAATTGCGGCCGCGGCATCTCGCCGCGCTCCATGCGCTTGAGCTTGTGCTCCCATTCGCCCGTCATCTCCGGCGAGGTGAGTGCCTGGACGCCGAGCCCGCGGAGCAGGGTGATGAGGGCGAGGCCTTTTGACGTGGTGATGATCTCGCGGCCCTGGCGGATCAGGTATCCGTCGAGGATGAGTCCTTCGATGATCTGGGCGCGTGTGGCCGGGGTGCCGAGCCCGCGCAAGCTCATCGCTTCGCGGAGTTCCTCGTCATCGACCAGCTTGCCGGCTCCCTCCATCGCTGAGAGGAGAGTGGCTTCCGTGTATCGCGGAGGCGGCTTTGTTTCGTTGTCGCGGATCTCGATCGCCTCGGTGCGTGCGGTCTCTCCGGGAAAAATGCTGCAGACGCCCGGCTCATCGTCGCCGCCCGCCGCCTGCTTTCCATAAACCGCCAGCCAGCCCGGGTCGGTGATGATTTTTCCGTCGGTCTTGAATGACTCGCCCTCGACGCGCGTGATCCGCGTCGTCACCTCAAACTGGGCGGCGGGATAAAAGGCGGCCACAAACCTCCGGGCGACCATGTCGTAGATTTTCATCTCGAAATCGTCGAGCGACTTCGGCGAGACGCCGGTCGGGATGATGGCGTGGTGGTCGGTGACTTTTGCGTTGTTGAAGATCCGCTTATTCGGGCGCACCCAGCCCTGCGAGAGCGCCTTGTGGGCGTGTTCGGCGAGATCCGGTGCCTCCAGTTTCGTCATCGCGGACTTCACGTTGGCGAGGTTGTCCTCGGGGAGGTAGCGCGAATCGGTTCTTGGATAGGTCAGGACCTTGTGCCGTTCGTAGAGGGCCTGCGCGAGCTGGAGAGTCCGCTTCGCGCTGAGCCCGAACCGTGAGTTTGCCTCCCTCTGGAGGGTTGTCAGGTCGTAAAGCTGCGGGGCGATCTGCGAGGCAGGCTTCTTCTCCTCGACAACGATGCCCGGCTTGCCCGAGCACCTCGCCACAATCTCCTCGGCCGACTGCCTGTCCCAGATCCGCTCGGCTTTCGCGTCCTCATCCCCGTTTTTTTTGAACCCTTCGGTGAACCACCGCCCGTGGTAGCTTCCGGCCTGGACGCCGAAGTCGGCATGCACTTCGAAATACGGCCGGGGCTGGAACGCGCGGATCTTCTCCTCGCGCTCGGCAAGGATCGCGAGCGTCGGGGTCTGAACGCGTCCGACCGGGGTGAGCTGGAATCCTCCGCCCTTGGAATTGAAGGCGGTCATGGCGCGGGTGCCGTTGATTCCGACAAGCCAGTCGCTTTCGCTGCGGCAGACCGCCGCCTCTGAGAGCGGGACCATTTCCTCGCCCTTCCTCAGGGTCGCAAAGCCTTCACGGATTGCCTCGGATGTCATGCTTTGCAGCCAGAGTCTTCTGGTCGGCTTCTTCGTCCCCGAGAGTTTGATGAGGTAATGAAAAATCAGCTCCCCCTCGCGGCCGGCGTCGCAGGCATTGATGACTTCGGTGATATCCGCGCGCTTGAGGAGGCGCTTGATCAGGTTGAATCGCGACTGGGTCTTCTCGATCGGCTTGAGCTCGAAGTGGTCGGGGACGATCGGGAGGTTGGCAAAGCTCCACTTCCCGCGCTTCTTATCCATCTCATTGGGCAGGCAAAGCTCGACGAGGTGGCCGATTGCCGAGGTGACGACATAGTCCTCGTTTTCAAAGTAGTCGTCTTTTTTCGGGAGCTTGCCGAGTACTCGGGCAAGATCGGCGGCCACGCTGGGCTTTTCTGCGATAACAAGGGATTTGGACATGGGAAGAATCAGCGGAGTTTTACAAACCGGCTCCCGGGGCATTGGCGGACCAGCATTTTCATTTCGAGGGCGAGCAACGTAGAAGACACAACGTGGCTTGGCAACCCGCTTCTCGCGGTAATCTCATCGGAGGGTGTTTCGGCTTCGCCGATCGCGGCATAGACAGCCGCCTCATTTCCGGCAAGATCCGGTGTGGCAGGCGCAGCGAGCGCCGGGGCCTCGGCAAAAAGCATTCCCATGTCGTCCAGGATATCCGCCGCGCCGGTCACCAGCTTCGCGCCCTGTTGGATGAGCCGGTTCGAGCCGATCGCGTTCGGCTGGTCGATCCGTCCGGGAACCGCATAGATCGAACGTCCCTGCTCGCCGGCCTGGTTTGCGCTGATGAGCGCTCCGCTCCGACCTCCCGCCTCGACAACCAGTAGGCCGAACGAGCAGCCGCTGATGATCCGGTTCCTCATCGGAAATGTCTGGCGGTCGGCTTTCACTGTCATCGAAAACTCGCTGACGACCGCGCCGGACCCGGCGATTTTTTCCGCGAGGGCCAGATTTTCCGGAGGATAAAGAGAGAGAAACCCGCTGCCGATCACTGCAATCGTGCGGCCCTTGGCGGCGAGCGCGCCCTGATGCGCGGCGGTATCGACTCCCCGCGCAAGCCCGCTCACCACGGTCACCCCCGCATAGGCGAGCTGGTAGGAGAGCTTCTTCGCGCACTCGGCTCCGTAGTGGCTCGGTTTCCTTGTGCCCACGACCCCGATCGCGTGCCGGTCGCGGTCCTTAAGATCCCCCCAAACGTAGAGCACAATCGGCGGATCGTAGATATCCCGCAGCAGTGCAGGGTAATCCGCACACCCCATCGTTACCACCCTCGCGCCGAATTCCTTGACCCGCCGCATCTCGTCCGCCAAGTCGACCTGGCTCTCCCAGCCTCGCAGGGATTCCGCGACGTCCGGCCCGATCCCTTCGACTTTCCGAAGCTCGGAAACGGCGGCGGTCAATATGCGCACAGGGGAATCAAAAGCCTCCAGAAGCCGCTTCACGCGCACCGGCCCCACCTGGCGGATCATGTTCAACGCGATGTAAGCTTCCGGCTCGGTCATGGGGCGGGAGTTGAAACCGGTTCTTTAAAAAACAAAAGGGATATCTCCCGAAGGCGGAATGCGGAATGCGGAACACCCGGCGCGATAGCGCTTCGTCAATCGGGCAAGTCGAAGGTGTAGCCGGGGAGGCAATGCGGAAGTGAAGAAATCCCGCGCGGAGCGCGGGCGCTGTGCGCCCCATCATTCCGACTTCCGAAATCCGACTTCCGAAATGTCTCTCTGATTTGACGGGATTATATTTGCCTGCAGGTTGATATTGGCGTGATTATTGCTTGCGAAAGCACGATCCATGCCCGACTTTTGACGGGAATGGCGGGAATGGAACAGATTGCCGGGCTGGCATTGCAGCAGACCTTGTCGCCCCAGATGCAGCAGAGCCTGAATATTCTCCAGGCTCCACTCGCCGAGTTGCGCCAAATGGTGGATACCGAGCTGCGGGAGAACCCCGCGCTTGAGGAGGTGTCGCCGGAGGTGCCTGACGCCGGACGGGAGAAGGAACGGAGCGGGATCGAGGACCAGTGGAACGAGTATTACGCGCAGCGAGCTGTCGCCGAGCCGTGGACCCGCCAGTCGGATGAGAAGCGGCAGCATTTTTTTGATTCCCAGGTCCGTCC
>QYQL01000011.1 GCA_007280915.1 Verrucomicrobiaceae bacterium
CAAACGTCGGAGTTCGATTTTTTTCTGCAATACCTGCGCGCAAATCCCGGCGTGATTTCCGCGAGCCTTCCCGCTGACTGGAAAGAGTCCCCATGAACGGCACTCGCCCTTCGCCGCTGGGCCTGGTCCGGATTGTTGCCGGCACCGTTGTCCTGGCGGCGCTCGCCATGACGTTTTTTGCGATTCTTGGCGGGCAGAAAGCCCGGAGCGAATCCGCCGCGGCGGCGCGCAACCTCCAGCAATGGGGGATCGCATTGAACCTGTATCTCATTGAGAATGGCAACCAGCTTCCCGAAGTCGGCAGGACGCCGATGACGGATCCCCAGCCGCGGGCGTGGTTCAACGCGCTTCCTCCATACATCTCCGAATCCCCTCTGGCAGGGCTTCCTCCCGGCGAGCGCCCGAGGCCGGGTGTTCCGTCCCTCTGGATCCGCCCAGGAACGAAGCCGGTCAAAATCTGGGATCCCGAAGTTTACTACTTCAACTATGGAATGAACTCATCCCTCCAACCCGATGCGGGGGTGCGCAGCTTGCGGATCTACGAGATCAACTTCCCAGCCAATGTCGTATTTCTCGCTCCGATCGACGACTACTCCCCGGCCGCCGCTCCCGCCGGTGTGGTTTTTTCAAAAGGCCGGGATGCCTCCGCCCACATCCTGTTCTGCGATGGCCATGTGCAGGCGATCACACGCAGCAACCTCCTCGCTCCCGCCGCCCTCGCTGCCGCGGCGGCGGAGTCCGGCGTCTCATGGTTTCAGCAATGATCGCGGTCAAAAGATCGCGGGAACATCCGGCGAATGAAAGGGATTGATCTTGCATGACCGGCCGTTAATGTCCGAGTCGTTTTCAGAAAAAAGCATGGAAATTATTAAAAAAATTGCAGTGTTTGCAGTGGCAGCTTCCGCGTGGACATCGGCTCCGGCTGCTGAAAGCTACCTGATCGCGGACAACCAGACCGGCCATATCCTTGCGTCTTCCAAGAAGGATGAAAAGCTTCCCGTTGCGAGCCTCACGAAGGTGGCGACCGCGGTTGTCGCGCTCGACTGGGCGAGGGTGAACAACGCCGACCTTTCGACGCACGCCGACATTTCCGCAAAGGCTCTCGCGGCGGGCGGCGTGAATCCGGTGGGGCTTCAGCCCGGCGACCAGGTGAGCCTTCGCGACCTGATCTACAGCGCGCTTCTCGCGTCCGACAATATCGCCGCCACCGCGCTCGCCGAATATGTCGGAACCAGGCTTCCGAACAGCTCGAATCTCGATCCGGTGGGAAACTTTGTCGCCCACATGAACGCGCTCGCCCGCTCCCTCGGGATGAGCCGCACCCTGTTCCTCAACCCTTCGGGATTCGACGGGATGGAGGAGGGCGCCACCCCGTATTCCACGGCCGCCGACATGGCGCGCCTGACACGTTACGCCTACAACGTCTCGGGCTTTCCGTTTTACGTCGCCCAGGCCGACCGCCAGATCCAGATCTTCCGCAACGGAGTTCACATGCCTTTCGATCTCCGGAACACGAATGAACTTGTCGGGAGGGACGGGATCGACGGAGTGAAAACCGGACGCACTCGGCGGGCTGGTGACTGCCTCATTCTTTCTTCCGACCGGTCTCCGGAATCCCAGCGTGACGGGGAGAAGGTCTTTGTGACTCCGCGCCGGATCATCGTGGTTCTTCTCCGCTCTCCGGACCGCTTTGGCGAAGGCGGCGCGCTTTTTCAGCAGGGATGGAAGCTGTATGACGCGTGGGCGGCGCAGGGCCGCAAAACTCCGAAGTCACAGTCTCTTTAAGGCATTATGGAAAAGAAACGCATTGGTATCCTGACGAGTGGAGGCGATTGTTCCGGGCTGAATGCCGTGCTCCGAGGAGCAAGCCGGGCAGCTGACAAACTCGGGTGGGAACTCATTGGATTTAGAGACGGCTTCGAGGGGCTTCTGCCGCCGGGCGACTACACGATTCTCGACCGCCGGGCGACCGCCGGGATCATGCATCTCGGTGGAACGATCCTGGGAACGGTCAACAAGGGCCATTTCGTCGCGAAGGTCGGCGCGGGAGATGTCATGGCCATCCCGCCGGATATCATCGCGAAAGCCCGCCAGACGTTTGATGCCCTCGGTCTCCACGCCCTGATCACGATCGGCGGGGACGGGTCGCTTTCCACAGCCCTTCAGCTTCACGAGGAAGGTTTTCCGGTTGTCGGTGTTCCGAAGACGATTGACAACGATCTGGAGGCGACGGCGAGGACATTCGGTTTTGATTCGGCCGTGGCTTGCGTGGCCGATGCGCTCGACCGCCTTCACACGACCGCCACGAGCCACAAGCGCGTCATGGTCCTTGAGGTGATGGGGCGGCATGCCGGGTGGATTGCCCTGCACGGCGGCCTTGCCGGCGGCGCGGATGTGATCCTCATTCCCGAGATTCCGTTTGAATTCGCAAAGGTCGCCGACGAGGTCATGCGCCGCGAACACGAGGGAGCCAAGAGCACCATGATTGTTGTCGCCGAAGGCGCGTCCTCGAAGGATGGACGCCAAAAACGGCACTCCACCGCCAGCGGCGAGCACCGGCTCGGCGGCATCGGCGAGATCGTCGGACGCGAAATCGGCGAACGCACCGAAAAGGAAGTCCGCACCTGCGTCCTCGGCCATCTTCAGCGCGGCGGAGCACCCACCACGCTCGACCGGATTCTTGGCACGACGTTCGGAGTCAAGGCCGTCCAGCTTGTCGCCGAGGGCAGGTTCGGCACGATGGTGAGCTATCAAAACTACGTCACCATGGATGTCCCGATTTCACACGCGGTCCACAAACTCCGGCGTGTCAGCCCGGATTGCCAGATGGTCGAAACCGCCCGTGCGGTGGAGATTTCATTCGGGGACTGAACCCACAGGGCCGGATTGCGCGCTTTCCCGCACAGCTTTTTCTTTATCAATATGGACATCTCATCACGCCTTCGGTCAGCCATCCGCGACATTCCCGATTTTCCCAAGCCGGGGATTTTGTTCCGCGACATCACCCCTCTTCTGGCCGATCCCGTGCTCTTCCGCGAAGCGGTCGGGGAATTCGCCCGCATTTGCCGCGCGAAGAAGGCCGACAAGATTGCCGGCATCGACGCGCGCGGCTTCCTTTTCGGCGCGACGGTTGCCTACGAACTCGGGCTCGGTTTTGTTCCGATCCGGAAAAAGGGGAAGCTCCCTTTCCACACCATCACCCAATCCTACGATCTCGAATACGGGAGCGCCGAGGTTGAGATCCACACCGACGCATTCCAGAAAGACGAGCGGGTGGCGCTGATCGACGACCTGCTGGCCACTGGCGGAACCGCGGGTGCGGCGATCAAGCTGATCCGCCACTCGGGGGCGAATGTGGTGACGGCGGCTTTTCTGATCGAACTTTCCGCGCTGGGCGGGCGTGCTGCGTTGGATGACGTGCCGGCAGAGGCGATTGTTTCCTACGCCTGATCGTTGAGGCCGACCGCGCCCGGTTTTTCCGCGGCATAGAGCGTCACGATTCCGAAACACATCGGTTTCGGGCGGCGGCATTGGAATCCGCAGGCATTGAGCAGGGCGTTCATCCCGACTCCGCTCGGGAATTTCTCAATCGATTCGCCAAGATATTCATAGGCCTCCGGTCGTCCGGTTGCCCAACCGGCGATCGTGGGCAGGAGATGATGGAGGTAAATCCGGTAGACCGCGCGCAGCAGCGGATTGGCGGGCAGGGAAAAATCCAGGACCACCAGCAGTCCGCCGGGACGGAGCACGCGAGCCATCTCGAGAAGCGCCTTCTCCCAGGAGGCCATGTTCCGGAGGCCGAATGCCACCGTGACCACGTCGAACGACCCGCTTTCAAACGGCAGGGCAAGCCCGTCCGCCTGCACCAGAAACGGCAGTGCTTTCCGCCGCGCCTCCTCCAGCATCGGCAGGCAAAAATCCGCCCCCACCACCATGGCGGCCGGACACGCTTTCCGGAGCGCGATCGCGAGGTCTCCGCTCCCGGTCGCGAGGTCGAGAATTTTCGATGGAGCCGATTTCCGGACAACTCGGGCCACGCAGGACCGCCAGTGAAAGTCCAGCCCGCCGCTCAACAGATGGTTTGCAAGGTCATACCGCCCCGCAATCGAGGAAAACGTTCCCCGGACGAACTCCGGGTCTTGCTGGCGCAGCCATCGGGACACAGAAAAGAAATGGTGCTCACGAGAGGACTCGAACCTCCAAGGGTTGCCCCATACGGTCCTGAGCCGTACGCGTCTGCCAGTTCCGCCACGTGAGCGACAGAAAGTGAACTATCCTACGGACGAATCTCCAAGTAAACCCGAAAATGCGCACTGTCGCGTGTTCACCCGATGAGTTCGATCAGTTCCGCTGCGTCCGGGACGGTGGACTCGGAGTCGAGAAGGCCGGAGATCATGGCGCGCTTTTTTTCCTGCATGGCGATGACCCGGTGTTCGACCGTGTCGCGGGCGATGAGTTTGATCGAGGTGACGACTTTGGATTGTCCGATCCGGTGCGCGCGGTCGGTGGCCTGCGCCTCGACCGCGGGGTTCCACCAGGGGTCGAAATGGATGACCGTGTCTGCGGCGGTGAGGTTGAGCCCGGTGCCGCCTGCTTTCAGGCTGATGAGGAAGACGGGGATCGAGGCGTCGGATTGAAATTTTTCCACGACGGACGCCCGGTCCTTTGTCGAGCCGTCGAGCCGGCAATAGGCGAATCCTGCCTCGTCGAGCGCCGGGCCGATCAGGTCGAGCATGGAGGTGAACTGGCTGAAGACGAGCACCCGGTGCTCGCCATCCACCGCTTCGCCGATGAGTTCGAGCAGGGCGTCCATTTTGGCCGATGAGCCCGGTGCATCCGCGCCCAGAAGCCGGAGGTCGCAGCAGGCCTGGCGCAGGCGCAGGAGGGCGGTGAAAATCTTAATTTTGGCGCTGCCGCCGGATTCCCGGAGCGCATCGACTTCCGCGCGGGCGGCGATCTGGAGGCGTGTGTAGGCATCCTTCTGCGCGGGAGAGAGCTCGACTTCGACAATCTGCTCGATTTTATCCGGAAGGTCCTTGAGGAGGTCCGCTTTTTTTCGGCGGAGCATGCGTGGTCGTACCCGCCGATGGAGCCGCTCCCAGAGCGCGCTGGATTCGCCATCCAGCAGGGGTTTTTCATAGCGCTCTTGAAAGTCCTTCCGGCTTCCCAGATATCCCGGCAGGAGAAAATCAAACAGCGACCAGACATCGCGCAGGGAATTTTCCAGCGGAGTGCCGGTGAGAATAAACCGCGCATCCGCCTCAAGCGCGCAGGCGGCTTTGGCATTCCGGCTGTCGGGGTTCTTGATGTGCTGGGCCTCGTCGAGGATCACCGTCGAGAATCGGATGTTCCGGTAGCGGTCGATGTCGCGCCGGAGCAGGGCGTAGCTCGTGATCGCGATGTCGGCCGATCCGAGGGATTCCAAATGCTTTTCCCGCGAGGATCCCTCGATGCCGATCACGCGGAGGCCCGGGGTGAAATGCTCCGCCTCGCGCCGCCAGTTCCACACCAGCGATGACGGGCAGACGACGAGGTGGGGCCCCGGATGGGATTCGATCATGGCCAGGGCTTGAACGGTCTTTCCAAGGCCCATTTCATCGGCGAGGAGGCCCCCGGATTTTTCTCTGGCGAGGTGGAGAAGCCAGCGCGCCCCCTCGACTTGATATGGCCTGAGCCTTGGTCCGAGCGGGCCGAGAGGAATGTCCGGCAATGACGTTTCCACGGGCTTGCCGCTCCAAGCCGCGATGCTTTCTTCGAGATATTCGCGCTGCGCCGGGCGGACCCGGTAAGCCCCGCGTTCCTGCGAAGGGTCGCAATCGCGAAGCACTTCTTCGAGGTCGGCTGCCAAACCCGCATCCGGCACGGCCAGGCGTCCATCTTTGAGCTTCACGTGCGGAGTGCCGCTTTGCAGGAGTCTTTGGACGTCCTGCTGTGTCAGCACGGCGTCGCTGCCCGCGGTGAAATGGACATGAAAGTCGAGCCATCCGTCCTCTTTCTCCCGGATGGCAAAATGAGGTTCAATGCGGACGATGTCGCGGGTGACATGGGCGAAGCGCTCGCCCTCGCGCACATCCCATTTTGCTTTGAGCTTCGGGAGCGCGGCGGCAAAAAATCCCACCACCGACTCTTCCCCGCGCAGCGCCGCCTTCCCGCGCACATCCTCGAATCCGCAGGCCATGAGTTCGCCGATGGCAGCAGCCTCCGCGGCATGGTTGGAAAATCCCGGCCGTGTGTATTGAAACGAGATGTCCGCCTCGAGATGCCGCAGCGATCCCTCTAGGGACAAAACCACTTTCGGCAGTTCGGACGTGGACGGGACGCGCGCGGATTGGGGCTGCGACGGCAAGGAGGCGGATTTTGTTTCCTGCGAAGGCGCCAATACTTCAAGCCCGACCGCGACGGAATGCGCGCAGATGATCCCCCGGACCCGCGAATCGCGGCAGGGGCAGAGGTTCTCGACGTCAATGGCATTCCGGATCTTCAGGCCCGCCAAAAACGCTTTTCCATCCGCGGAGATTTTCCCCCTGAGGACCGGTGGGGTATAGGCAGCCTCGGAAACCCTCCCGGCGGCATGCATCGCCCTTGCTTCCTTGAAAACCGGCCATCCGCACATCGAGACGAGAAATTTCTCCGTCAACTCCATGACGGTTTGTAGCCGGAAAACGGATTTAAGTCAGCGTAGAATGGCACGAACGTAAGCAAAAGTGGCATGGCCGTCCCGGCCATGTTTCGCTGGATCATCGGCGGGACGCCGATGCCACGCCCAAAATCCAGCTTGAGTTAGAGTCATTTGAGTCAGCGGATATTCGGAGTTGAGCGGATGGCACCTGCTCAGGCATGCTGGCGGACGTGATCCGCATCCTTGTCGCTGTCCTGCTCGCCATGGCGATCATTTTGGCGCAGCTCTTTTACGGCGGGCTGATGCGGACGGTTTTCAGCATCCCCAGTTATGGACTTCTTTCGATCGGGGGAGTGCTTGGGATGGCGGCACTGTTTTGGAAGCGGGCGGTTCCTCCGCGCCTGCCCGCGCTTTTTGTGACGCTGCTGGCGTCCGGATACTTTCTCTGGCGGTCGCTGCATTCGCCGGGCCAGGAACTCTCGCTCTTCTACACGTTTCTGGTCGCCGCCTGCGTCGCCGTTTACTGCCTGTTTGCGTGCGTGCTGACGACCCCATCCTCGCGATACGTCTTTGTCTGCCTGCTCTTTGCGGCGGCCGTCGTGCAGGTCGTTGTAGCCTCCATCCAGTTCACTACTCCGGGTTATTACTGGCCGCTTCCGTGGTTCAGCGAGCAGATCCGGGCATGGTATCTGAAACCCGATGCGGTTTATCTGAGGGGGCACGGGCTTTTTCTCAACGGAAACCATCTCGCCTGGTTCCTCAACATCATGGCGTTTCTCGCGTTGGGAATTGCCTGCCTCGGGCGCTGCGCCGTGTGGGCCAAAGTGATTTTTGCCTACCTGGCGGCTGTCTGTATTGCCGGAACCGTCCTGACGCTGAGTCGGGGTGGGATGATCGGACTTTGCTTCGGGATGGTCACCTTTCTCATCCTGAGCCTGTTCGCTCTTGGCGTCGGAGCGAGAGACAGGCGGCTGGTTATCCTCCTGGTCACCCTTGCAACGCTGACGACCGCGCTCGGGGGAGGGTATTTCCTTTTTTACAAGAGCCCCACGGTTCAGGCGCGGATGAGCCGGATCGCCGAGGACACCTACCGCGTCACACTCTGGCCCGCGGCTCTGAGGCAGGCTCAGCTTGAGCCGCTGACAGGAACCGGGGCGGGATCCTTCACCCAGCTCTCCCGCCGCCTGCGCGATTGCAACTCCGATTATGATGATACGTTCGCGCACAACGACTGGGCGCAGACGCTGGCCGATTTCGGCTTCATCGGGCTTGTCCTGCTCGTGGCGGCCTTGCTGGTGAATTGGAAGTCCGGACTGGATGGTTTTCTGAACGCCCTGCGCCACCGTATGGCCGTCTCAAGCCGCCCGCAGAGCAACTCAGCGGCTTTCACTATTGGATCCTTGAGCGCACTGGCCGCTTGTTCGGCCCATTCGCTTTTTGATTTCAACATGCAGATCCCGGCGAACGCCCTGCTCGCGGCGGCATGCGCCGGAATGCTGGCGAATACCGGGGTGTCCTCGGGTTCGCGCGGCGGATGGCTTCCCCGGTGGATGGCCGGGCTGGCAGCCTGCGCGGCGGGGGTCTTCCTCGGCCTGCTGTTGGAAAAAAATGCGCGCGCGGAACACCTTTCGCTGCGCGCGGAAAACGCGCTGATTCTCAAGGATGCCGCGTCTGCGATCCAAGCTGCGGAACTCGGTCTCGAGATTTCTCCGACGCACTCCCGACTGCGCCTCCTGTTGGGCGAGGCCCTCCTCCAGTCGGCTCCCTCATCGGATCAGCCGCAGGAAACGTTTGTTCGCTCGGTCTATTTCCTGCGCCGATCCACGGAGTCCGACGCGGAGGAGCGATGGAACCAGCTCATGCTCGGGATCGCGCTTTCCAGTCTCCGGAAATCTGAGCCTGCGCGGATCGCGCACATCGAAGCGATCCGGCTCGATCCCGGCAACGCGGCCGTGCATGAATATTACGCGCTTTTTCTCGAAGGTGTCGGAAAGAAAGACGAAGCCATGAGGGAGTATGAAGTCAGCCTCACCCTGCCTGGAACTCAATTTGCCAGCCAGCGCCTGCGGGCGTTGCGCCAGCAGGCTGCGAAGGCTGCGGCAGGGAAATAAAAATTCTACGAGGCCATCCCGCGGGCCTTTTCAAAGCGTGCCAGCGTGCGATCTTTTCCCAGAACCTCGAACATTTCGTAGAGTCCGGGTCCGACCGAACGCCCGCTGACCGCGACGCGTGCCGGATGGACCAGTTCACCGGTCTTGACTCCCATGGCTGCGGCGGTCTCCTTCAATTTTGCCTCGATTGACGGATGCGACCATTCGGTGAGGGTGGCCAGCGCGGCACCGAGCGCCTGAAGGCGGTCGCCGGCACCCGGCTTGGCAAGGCTCTTGGCAACCGCCTCGGGATCGAAGGCGAAATCCTCGGTGAAGAGGAATCCGATCCAATCCGGCACATCGCTCAGGTGCTTGACCTTCGGCTTGACGATGGCGAGCGCGGGGCGCAGGGCTTCCTTCGTGCCATAGGGGACCCCGGCCTTCTCCACAAACGGAAGGGCGAGTTCCTCGAAGCGGTCCAGGCTCATGTGGATGAGGTGCTGGCCGTTCAGCCAAAAACATTTGTCGAGGTCGAAGATCGCATTTCTCCGGTTGATGTCGGCCAGGTCGAAAAGCGATTGAATCTCGGCGACTCCCATAATCTCCCGGTTCTCGCCCGGCGACCACCCGAGCAGGCAAAGGTAGTTTGCGACCGCCTCCGGCGTGTATCCCAGATCCAGAAAATACGTGATGCTCGACCCCCCGTCGCGCTTGCTCAGCTTTTTCCCCTCGTGGTTGAGGATGAGCGGAATGTGGGCGAACTTCGGGGGAGTCGCGCCCAGCGCCTGGTAAAGTTCGACGTGCTTCGGCGTGTTCGACAGGTGGTCCTCTCCCCGGATAACGTGCGTCAACTGCATTTCGATGTCGTCCACGACGTTCACAAAATGGAAAATCCACGACCCGTCCGGCCGGCGGATCGTCATGTCCGGATGGGTGGCGGGGTTCGACATGTCGAATTCAATCTTCCCGCAGACGATGTCTTCGACGACGACAGTTTTGCGCTGCGAGCGGAAGCGGATCGCTCCGCCGTCCTCGTAGACGTGGCCCCCTGCCTCGAGCCGGGCGAGGTATTTTTCGTAAATGGCCGAGCGCTCGCTCTGCTGGTAGGGGCCGAACGGCCCGCCCTTGTCCGGACCTTCGTCCCAATCGAGGCCAAGCCAGCTCAGTCCGTCGTAGATGACTTTGTAGGCTTCTTGAGTGTTCCGCGCCGCGTCGGTATCCTCGATGCGCAGGATGAACTTTCCGCCGTTCTGGCGGGCGTAGAGCCAGTTGAAGAGCGCCGTGCGTGCGCCTCCGACATGCAGGAAACCGGTGGGAGAGGGAGCGAAGCGTGTGCGAACCATCCGCCGAGACAAAGGCATTCCCGCGCGGAACTCAATCGCAATTACATTGCGCCCGCGCCGCCCGCCTGCGCGGCGACCTGCCTGAGAAGCGGACCGAACTGCGACGCCCAAAGACTCATGAGCGGCCGTGCGTCCTCGAAACCCGCCTCGCCTGCGGAGCTCACGGAATACGCCTTCGGCGAGAGCCGGAAGTCGTTCGTTCCCGGAATCCGGGTGATATTCACCCGCACGCGGATCGTCTGCGGGTTGCCGTAGCTGCCCCACATGATGTTTGCAAACTTGCTGGATCCCTTGTCGAAGGAGATGGAGTTCGGAAAACTCACCGGCCCGACCTGGTAGCCGGCACCCGGGAAGACATCCTGTGCGGCCGTCATGATGGCCGAGGGATTCGAGTTGGTGACCGTCACGGAACCCGGACCGCCCGATCGTTCCACCGGGGAAACCAGACACCCAGAAACCAGCGAAGCAACGACCGCAACGCCAAGGCAAGAAAGAAGGGATTTCATTTGGCGAATCCCAGCAGGGGAAGCCTTCTCATGCAAGCCTGCAGAGGGCTGGAGGAGGATCTAGCAGCGGTGTTTTGCAAGCCAGTCCGCGACGTCGGAGAGAACCTGATCGCAGTCGTGGTCGTGCCACAACAAGTGGTAGGCGTCCTCGTAAATTTTCAGAGTCTTGTCGGGAGAGGCCAATTTCGCAAACCAGCTACTGACCTGGGAGACCTTCACAAAGCAATCGTTCCCTGCTGCCAAGACGAGGCTTGGTGTGGTGATCCGCGCGGCGATGTTGTGGCTGCTGGAAATCAGGTCGCCGAGTTCGGAAAGAAATTTGAGTGTGAATATCCGGATGTAATGGGGTTTCTGGCGCATCGCGTCCTGATACGCACGGTCCCGGGTCAGCGGCGGGGCGACGGTTTCCCCGTTCACAAACCATGAGGGATAAAACTTCAACCGGGGAAATGCATAAGCGATCGCGCGAACCGTCGCGCTCAACCAGCGCGGCACCGGACGGATCAGTTCCACGACCGGCACGGACAGGATCAATCCTCCGAGGCCCGCCTCCGGATGATCGGCCGCAAACGACGCGGAAAGAAGCGACCCCATGCTCTCGCCGAAAAGGAAGACCGGCTCGCCCGGATGGCGCTCGCGGACCGCCGCAAGAAAATCCGCGATGTCGCGATGCTGGGCGGGCAGATCCAGAAGCATCGCCCGGCGGGCCACCACTGGATCCAACCCCTGGCCGCGAAGTTCCATGGCATAGACGGAGTAATCCCGGAGAAATTCCGCGACCGGACCAAATTGTTCCCCGCTGCCGCTCAAGCCATGGACGCAGACCAGAACGCCTTGGCCTGTTTCCCGGCACCATGCAAGGGCCGTCCTCTGTTCCCCGTCTGATGTTTTCCAATGGAATGGCATTGCTTTTTTTTCTCAGCGTGGCAAGCGGGAGGCATGCGAACCTTTCTTGCCGCACTCGCGATATCATTAACCGCCCATGCAGGACAGCTCGATCTGGCGATCGTGCAGTTTCCCGAAGTGAAAACCGCGGAGGAACTCAACGCGGCGCTCGCCGGCGTGAAGTTGTCCGAGATCACCAATTCCGACCGCACGATGACATCCGAGTCCTACCTAAAAGGCGGATATGTCAGTTTTGCTCAGAGTTTCCCGACAACCTCCCGGTTCGTCTCGTCCACTCGGATTTCCAATTTGAAGGCGGATGTCGATGGCAGGCTCACTTCCAATCATATTGCGGTCAGGATCACTCTCAGCGAAGGGGTGAATGCCGGACTGCGCCGGTTTTCAAGCCGTTCCTTCGCGGCTGATGCTCCTCTTGCTCCGGGACAACCGCGCGTTCTCTCGATTCGTCAGATCACCGGGAAAGTTCATTCCGCTGTCAAAGGCCAGGCGACTGTTCAGGAGACGCAATTTTGCGTTGTCATCATCGGCCAGGAGACGCGGTAGCCGGGTTGTGAATAACCTGTGAAGTTCTCCGGTTTTGCCTCGTGAAACACTTCGATCGCGGGCCGGGCAGAAGGCGTGATTCGCCGCATTTGTCCTGCTTTCGCGATGCCTTGTGAGCGTGGAACAGGCTTAAATACAGCGAGGAACAGGCCTCCCCTCCTCCGGATCCGCTCAGCATGTGGGATTCCGCGCACTGCGGGTCGGCGGGTTTCCTCTGCGGGATGTGAACAACCCCGCGTTTTCACGCCGCACCTGCCGGAGATTTGGTTCTCCAGGTGCAGCCGGGGCAACAGGTGTCTCAAGGGGCATTCCATGAGAAAAGTCAAAAATAAGTTGTCTGACTCTGGCAAGCCGTTTAAAGGTTTTCGCTCGCTTGTTTTTCACTCTCCATGAGCACAAAAGGAAAAATTGTCCAAGTTATCGGTCCCGTTGTGGACGTCGAATTCAACCCAACCGCCGGCGCGCTGCCAAAAATTTACGATGCGCTGGAAATCACGTTCGAGGCCGGCGGCCAGTCGAACCGGCTGACGCTTGAGGTCCAGCAACATCTTGGTGAGAACTGGGTTCGCTCGATCGCCATGAGCTCGACCGAGGGACTCAGCCGCGGCATGGAGGTCACGAATACCGGAGCCCCCATTTCCGTGCCGGTTGGCGAAGGTGTTCTGGGGCGGATTTTCAATGTCACCGGCGACCCCACGGACGAGCGCGGACCGGTGAAGTTCGATAAAAAATATCCGATCCACCGGAAAGCTCCTCCGCTCACCGAGCAGGATACCAAGGCCAAGATCCTTGAGACCGGCATCAAGGTCATCGACCTGATCTGCCCGTTCACCAAGGGAGGCAAGGTCGGCGCGTTCGGTGGTGCCGGCGTCGGCAAGACGGTCGTCATCATGGAGCTCATCAACAACATCGCCAAGGGCCACGGCGGCTACTCGGTGTTTGCCGGGGTTGGAGAGCGCACGCGCGAGGGCAACGACCTCTATGCGGAGATGAGCGAATCCGGCGTCATCGTGCAGGACGATCTTGAAAAATCGAAAGTCGCCCTGGTTTACGGCCAGATGAACGAGCCTCCGGGCGCCCGTCTGCGCGTCGCCCTCACCGCCCTCACGATGGCCGAGTATTTCCGCGACGAGAAAAACCAGGACGTGCTTCTCTTCATTGACAACATCTTCCGGTTTTCCCAGGCCGGCTCCGAGGTTTCCGCGCTTCTCGGCCGCACGCCGAGCGCAGTCGGTTACCAACCGACGCTGGCTGCGGAAATGGGCGACCTCCAGGAACGGATCACATCGACCACCAAGGGATCGATCACTTCGTTCCAGGCGGTCTATGTTCCCGCCGACGATCTCACCGATCCGGCTCCGGCGAACACATTTGCCCACCTGGATTCGACGATCGTGCTGGAGCGTTCGATTGCCGAACTCGGTATCTACCCCGCCGTCGACCCCCTGTCCTCGACCTCGAAAGCCCTCTCGGCAGATATCATCGGTGAGGAGCACTATGCAGTTGCCCGCGGCGTCCAGAACGTGCTTCAGCGCTACAAGGACCTTCAGGACATCATCGCGATTCTTGGCATGGACGAGCTCTCGCCCGATGACAAGCTCACCGTGTATCGCGCCCGCAAAATCCAGCGCTTCCTCTCCCAGCCGTTCCATGTGGCGGAGATCTTCACGGGAACCAAGGGCCAATACGTGCCGATCAGCGAAACCATCCGCGGCTTCAAAGAAATCCTCGACGGCAAACACGACGACGTGCCGGAAGGGAACTTCTACATGAAGGGCGGCATCGACATGATTAAGGAGTCTTAAGTTTTAAGTATTAAGTTTCAAGATCCGCGTCCGAGTTCTCCATCCTTAAAACTTTAACCTTAAAACTTAAACCGTTCCGCCATGCTCCGTCTAGAAATTGTCACCCCCGAGCAGAAGATCTACTCCGACGATGTCGATTCGGTGGTTATTCCCGGCGTTGAAGGCGAGCTTGGAATCCTTCCGCAACACGTGCCGCTGATGACCCAGCTTCTGCCTGGTGAACTCCGCCTGCTCAAGGACGGCAAAGAAATGCGCCTAGCGGTCGGCGAAGGATTCGTGGAGATCAGCTCCGACAAGGTGGCTGTTCTGACCGACATGGCGGTCCAGGAGAGCGACATTGACGAATCTGCCACGGAGGAAGCGATCCGGCGGGCTGAGGAGGCGATGCGCGGAACGAAGCTGGATGACGAGGAGTATGCGACGGTGAAAGCCTCGCTCCAGAAATCCCTCGCGCTGATTCGCGTCAAACGCCGCCGGGTGTAATCCCCGGCGAAACAGTCCGTCGCTCTCGCGACACTCGAATGCTCAAGCGTGGTTTTCCGGGAAAAGCCCGATGATATCCTCTTCCGTGGCCCTGCAAATCCCCCGCTCGGTGATCAGCCCGGTCACCAGCCTGGCCGGGGTAACATCGAATCCGTAGTTTGCGGCCGGGCTGGATTCGGGAGCAACGAGGACCTCGCCGCGCCGTCCGTCGATCCACCCGTCTGCATATTTGACCTCCTCCTGTCCGCGCTGCTCGACGGGGATTTCCGCGAGCCCGTCGCGCATGTTCCAGTCGAAGGACGAGGAGGGGAGGGCAACATAGAACGGGATGCCATTATCGTGCGCAGCAAGGGCTTTGAGATAGGTCCCGATCTTGTTCGCCACATCACCCGTGCGGGTCGTGCGGTCGGTGCCGACGATGACCATGTCCACAAGGCCGTGCTGCATCAGGTGGCCTCCGGTGTTGTCTGCAATGAGCGTGTGAGGGACGCCGTGGCGGCCGAGCTCCCATGCCGTCAGTTTGGCTCCCTGGCTTCTCGGGCGCGTTTCATCGACCCACACATGCACGGGGATACCGCTGTCGTGAGCGGCGTAAACCGGAGACGTGGCCGAGCCGTAATCCACAAACGCGAGCCAGCCCGCGTTGCAATGCGTGAGGATGTTCACCGTGGCCCCGGATTTTCGGCGGCTGATTTCTTCAACAAGCAATTTTCCGTGCTCGCCGATCCGGCGGCAATACGCGGCATCCTCGTCCGCGATCTCGCCGGCAGTCCGGAGGGCGATGGTAATTTTCGCTTCTGGCGCCGTGGCTTCCGCCATCCGGGCGAACTGCCGGTCAACCGCCCAAGCGAGGTTGACCGCGGTCGGGCGTGTCGCCTTGAGCCGGTTGGCGCAAGCCAGGATATGTGCATCAAAATCTCCGGTGTCGGCGGCTTCTTTTGCTGCCAGAAACATTCCGTATCCGGCGGTTGCCCCGATCAACCCGGCCCCGCGCACATGCATGTCCGCGATGGCGACGGCCGCCGCCTCGCAGGTCACCAGATCCTCCGTGACAAACTCGTGCGGGAGCAATCTCTGGTCGATGATTGTGACGCGATCGTCTTCCATCCAGATCGTCCGGTAGTGTTTTCCGTTGATGTTCATTTTGAAAAGGCGCGATTTATCGTGAGCGGAGGGCGCTGACGCTGGTCAGAATTCCCGCGATCATCGAATAGGCGACGACGCCGACGAAGAGGGCGACGAGGAGGATGATCGCCGGCTGGATCAGGGTGGTGAGGTGGCCGATGCGTGAAGTCAGCTCGCGGTCATAACGCCTGGCGGCGCGCTCCAGCGCGGCGGCGATGTCGCCGGTCTGCTCGCCGACGCCAAGGATGTCCATGAGAACCGGCGGGAAAAATCCCACGCGGCGGAGCGCGGAGGCAAGGCTGGTGCCCTCACCGACCATGGCTGCAACTTTCGCAAGCAGCCCTTGAAGATAGACGTTCGCCGTGGCCGCCAGCATGAGGTTGATCCCATGAAGCAGATTCACACCGTTCGAAACGAGCGTGGAGAGGGTCTGGAGCATCTCCGCATAAAATTTCGCGCGGAGGACCGGGCCGACCACCGGGATGTCGAGCATGGCGCGGTGCCACCAAGCCCTGCCGGCCGGGGTCTGGACGGCGGCCCTGATCAGAAGGATAGCTGCACCAATGCAGGCGATAATCGCCCACCACCACTTCCCGCAGAACCCGCTCACCGCGATCAGAATCTGCGTGATCATGGGAAGCTTCTGCCCGGTTTTTCCCAGCAGGACGGAGAGCTGGGGAACAAGGAACGTCAGGAAAATAAACATGAGAACGATCGCCGAGGCGAAGACGATGCTTGGATACATGAGCGAGCTGACGACCCGCTTGCGGAGATCCTCGATGAGCTCGAGATACGCACACTGGCGTTTGAGGATCTGAGGTAGCGCCCCTCCCGCCTCTCCCGCGGCCACGAGGTTGCAATAGAGCGCATCAAACGTTTTTCCGCACTCCCGCAGGGCCTGTGAAAAGCTGACGCCATCGCGCACCCGCTGGCGGAGCTTTGCCGCAATCAGTTTGATGTCGGACTTCTCCTGTCTCTGCTCAATGACCTTGAGCGCCCCTTCCAACTGCAGCCCCGCTTCAAGCAGTTCGGCGAGCTCCTCGGTGAAATAGAGGAGCTGGGCCGAGGACAGACGGGTGAGGCCGATATCCCCGACGGGAGATTTTTTCCCTGCGGCCGGCGCACCTCCCTCGCCCACGCTGACCGGCTGAAGACCTTTTCCGCGAAGGATCCTGTAAGCCTCGGCGCGGGTCGTGGCGGTAATCACCCCGGTGGTCGTCCCTCCTTCCGGCTCGGTTGCTTTGTAGGAAAAGTCAGGCACCCGGTTATTTTGTATGGGAAATGCGAAATGGGAAATGCGAAATCCGGGATCCTGCGCGGATCGTGTCGATGATGCATTCGTCTCCCTCGACTGATTGTCGTATGATGCGGAATTCTTGGGGTGGCAGGAGAAAATCCCCGGGCAAGCCGGTGATCGTTGGTGCGGAGTATCCCCCGAACACTTTCGGAGCCACGGTGAGCCTGATGCCATCCACAAGGTCCCTTTCCGCAAGCGCCCGGAGCAATCTGCCTCCGCCTTCACACACAAGACGCTTCACCCCGAAATCCTCGCGAAGGATTTGCAGCGCAGCGGAAAGGTCTACGGTTTTTCCCGGAAAAATGAACAGGTCCGCTTTGCGTGCAACGCGGGATCTGAGGCGCTCCGGCATGCGGCTTGTGGAGAACACGACCAACGGTGACTCGGAGTAGCTGAAGACCTTTCCTTCCAAGTCCACCCGGCCCGAATTTGAAACCATCACGCGGATCGGGGCGGGGGGGAGACCCTTCGCTTTCCGAGCCTCACGAAGATCTTTCGCGGAAAGCCCCATGCTCATGTTGTCCGTCTCCACGGTTCCGCGTCCCGCTAGAATGGCGTCCGCCGCTGCCCTCGCTTCCTGCAACCGGCGCTTGTCGGCCCGGGAGGTGAACTGTGCGGGCGTGAACGCGCGCGTGCTGATCTTGCCATCGGCAGTGACGGCAAAGTGGGCGAGCACAAAAGGGCGTTTTGCGTCACGCAGGGACAGCGGTTTCGCGGACGAGGGGCTATGGGAGTCCGGCTTCATTTTGAGCGGGCGTTTCCGCATCAGAATTTCCTTCAATCGCCTCGGCCACCTCCGGTGCGTAGTTTTTCAATGCGTTGTGCGCGATCCGGGTGATCCAGATCGTGACGAGGACCGTGATGGTCAGTTCGACAGCGTAGGCGGCCCACTTCCAAGGGCCTTGGTGAAGGCCTCCTTTTGCTGCGTGTCCGATGACCGCGCCCCCATAGGCATACGCGGCGCTGATCGGAAGAAAACCGATCCATGAGGCGAAGAGATAGCGGAGCATGGACATGCGCGAGAGCCCGAACGCGCAGCTCACCAGGCTGTGCGGGAGGATCGGGGAAATCCGGGTCAGGATCACCAGCTTCAGCCCGTTGTTCATCGTCGCATGGTCGAGTGCCCGAAACTTCCGGCTCGCCGCAAATTTCCGCGCCATCCACCCGCGGAGGAGATAGCGCGTGGAGACAAAATTCGCGAAGGCTCCCGCGACGGATCCGAGGGACACGAGCAGTGTTCCGGACCAGAACCCGTAAACCGCCCCCGCGCCGAAGCTCAGCACCGACCCCGGAAGAAAAAGCACGCAGGACAGCGTGTAGAGGATGATGAACCAGATCCACCCGATCCACCCGCTCTGCTGGATCCAGAGCATCCCCTGGTCCATCCAGGCTGTCCACGCGTCAAGCATCAGGCCGGTCTCCCCGGGGCGGCGCATGCCATGCGCGTTGATGAAGCGGCGAGGAAACCTCCGACGATCAGGCCGGGGAGGGTCATTGCAGCTTTTTCTCGAGAATCGCTCCGGCCATCGAGGGGTTGGCCTTGCCTTTCGAGAGCTTCATGAGCTGGCCCTTGAGGAAGTTGAGCGCGGTCGTTTTTCCGGATTTGTAATCAGCGACGGGGCCCGGATTGGCGGCGATGACCTCGTCGGCAAGAGCCTCGATCGCGCCGGTGTCGCTGACCTGTTTCAGACCTTTTTCCTCGACGATTGCCGCAGCCTTTTTCCCCGTTGTGAACATCTCGGCAAAAACGTCTTTCCCCTGTTTCGAGTTGATCGTTCCGGAGTCGATGATGTTGACCAGTTCGTCCAGTGCCTCCGGCGGGACCGGGCAGTCGGAAATCGCGAGCGAAGCATTCGAGAGCGAGCTCTGCAGGTCGTTCAGGATCCAGTTCGCCACGTTCTTCGGCTTTTTGGCACCCTTTGCGGCGACTTCGAAATACGAGGCCAGCGCGAGGTCGTTGGCCAGAACGGCGGCGTCGTAATCGCTGACTCCATAATCCGCGACAAAGCGCGCGCGCTTGTCCCACGGCAGCTCGGGATGGCGTTCGCGCGCGGCCGCCACGAGCGGTTCCGTGCGGACCGGGAGCAGGTCGGGATCGGGGAAATACCGGTAGTCGTGCGCGCTTTCCTTGATGCGCATGAGCGTCGTCTCGCCCCGCACGTCGTCCCACCGGCGGGTCTCCTGCTGGAGGGTGCCGCCCGAGCGCAGGATCTCGATCTGGCGCGGAATCTCAAATGCCAGCCCGCGCCGCACGCCCGAGATCGAGTTGAGGTTTTTCAGCTCGATTTTCGTGCCGAATTTTTCTGTCCCGACCGGGCGCACCGAGACGTTGACGTCGCAGCGGAGCTGGCCTTTTTCCATGTCCGCATCGCTGATGCCACCGTAGATCATGACCTGCTGGAGCACGGTCAAATACGCGAACGCCTCTTCGGGCGAGGCGATGTCCGCTTCGCCGACGATCTCGAGAAGCGGGGTGCCGGCGCGGTTGAAATCGATCCCGGTCGCGGTCTCCATGTGGAAGCTTTTCGCCACGTCTTCCTCGAGGTGGATGCGGGTGAGGCGGATCTTTTTGTCCCTGGTTGCGATCGTCTTCTGGGCGTCCTTCGGATATGCGAGGTCGTGGAGCGGAACCGATCCCCCGAGACAGAACGGCATGTCATACTGGCTGATCTGGTAGTTCTTCGGCATGTCCGGGTAGAAATAGTTTTTGCGGTCAAATTTGCAGACCGGGCCGATTTCGCATCCGAGCATGAGGCCGGCGAGAGCGGTGAGCTTGAGCGCCTCCTCGTTCATCACCGGGAGCGCTCCCGGCATGCCCATGCAGACCGGGCAGACGTTTGTGTTCGGCTCGGCACCGTATTCGACTGCGCACGAGCAGAACATCTTGCTGCGGGTCTTGAGTTGGACATGGACTTCGAGGCCGATGGTGGCGGTGTATTCGGTCATGGTTTTTTCTGAGATGGTGTTGGAAAGGCGTAATCGAGAGCTTTTTGAAGGTCAAACTCAGTGAGCTGCTTCTGGAGCACCGGATCCTGCATGGCGTTCAGGAGCGCTCTGTTCTGCATGAGAAGAAGAAAGTTTTTTTGTTCAGCGGCTGCGGATACGGAACGATCGTTGAGCAGGGCGGCCACGCGGGGATTTTGCATGATTTCCTGGACCCCCGGGTAGTCGAGGAACCGCATCATGGCCTCCTGGTCGGACGTGAGCTTCCCGACTTTGGTCAGAATGTCATAGATCTTCGGCGGGATGATATCCACCGACTCGACGACTTTTCCGGCAGGTCCGAGCTCCAAGGATTCCTTCAACGTGAGCATTCCCTTCGCGATGGGAGGGATCGCGCCGGCCGGCCGGTTGCCTGCTGCGATCCCTGCGGCCACCCCGAATGTCCGGATGAGAGTGATCCCTCCCCAGACCAACGCCAGGCCGGTCAGGAGACCGAAAAATGCTCCGCCTGCGCCGTAGAACAAGCGCACGAGCCCCGAGGATTGCTGTCCGGTGCGCTTGAAAAGGATGGCACCCAGGAAAAGCATGAGCCCGAGAATCAGCAGCGTCAAAAACGAGCCAACCAACGCCCCCGCGAGAAATCCGTAACCGGGTGCCACCTTCTCCACGACAAAAGCGGTTGCCTGCCCGGCCAGCATGCCGAGGACTCCGGAGAAAATGAAGGCGCAGAAATGGATTCCGCTGCGTACAACCCCCCGCCTCCAGCCGGCGAATGTCTCCCAAAGGAGAAAAAGAATCGCGGCAAGGAAAAGGATCCCCTGCCAGAACGGAGAGGCAAAATTCATCGCGGCAGGACGTCCAGAGCCCGCTGGCGGAGCGCATGATCGCAGAGCACCAGAGCCGTCATCGCCTCAACGATCGGAACCGCGCGCGGCACGACACACGGGTCGTGGCGACCCCGCGCCGCCAGGGTGGAGACGTTGCCCTCCACGGTGACCGTATCCTGATTTTTTGCGATGGTTGCAGTCGGTTTGAAAGCGATCCGGAACGTCACATGTTCGCCATTGCTGATCCCGCCCTGAACTCCTCCCGAGCGGTTGCTTGTTGTCCTTACCTTTCCGTCCTCCATTTGATACGGGTCGTTGTGTTCCGATCCGCGGAGACGCGTGCCCCCGAAGCCGGATCCGATCTCAAAGCCTTTTGTTGCCGGCAGACTGAGCATCGCCTTGGCCAGATCGGCTTCCAGCCGGTCGAAGACAGGTTCGCCCAGGCCCGCAGGACATCCGCGCACCACGGCCTCGATGACGCCCCCGACGCTGTCACCCTCGCCGCGCACTTGCTTGATCCTCTCGATCATCAGCGTGGCGGCAGCGGGATCAGGACAGCGGACCGCGTTCGCCTCGATGTCTCGGGCGGTCACGACGGCGGCATCCACCGATGACCCGATGTCATGGACGGTTGAGACCCAAGCAAGAATCTCAATCTCCGGATACAGCGCGCGCAGGATTTTTTTCGCGACCGCTCCGGCGGCCACCCGGCCGATTGTTTCGCGGGCCGACGAGCGTCCGCCGCCCTCCCAGTTCCTCACTCCGTATTTCGCCTGATAGGTATAGTCGGCATGGGAGGGGCGGAAGTGGGTTTCCATCTCCCGGTATGCCTCCGGGCGCGCATCCGCATTGCGGACCATGATGGAAATCGGGGTGCCGAGGGTGACACCTCTGAAGACGCCGGAAAGAATCGTGCAGGTGTCCTCTTCCTTGCGTGGCGTGACAATGTCGCTCTGCCCAGGCCGCCTGCGGTCGAGATCCGGCTGGATGTCGGCTTCGGAAAGGGGAAGTCGGGGCGGACACCCGTCGATGACGACCCCGACGCCGCCTCCATGAGACTCCCCCCAGGTCGATATCCGGAGCAATGTTCCAAACGTGCTTGCCATGATGCCCGACTATCAAATCCGAAGACACCCGAGGAATCACGCGAAAACTGGTGGTCGGAGTCGGACAGGGTGTGATCAAATGGGAAGGGGAGGTTGAAAAATCTGACGTGGGCGGACGTCCCGGCCCGCCGGTCCATCCGCAGCGGTTGGTCCGGAGACCCAACTACCGTGGCCGGACGGGAACATGATTCAGTTCAACAGGATATCTCAAGCCAACCATATCTGTTTCCTGATGCCGTTATGCGCGCGCCCTCAAAATCAAATCTTTCTCCCTTGCGAAGCATGCCCATATTTTCGACCCATACAACGTTGCACGGAAACAAACGAATCAGTAAAATATCCCCCTGTTAGCCCTCATGAGCACGCTCGTTGCATCATTCCCATCTCTCGCCTCGGAGTTGTCACGCGGCTTGCGTGCCGCAGGGCGAGGGCCGCTCGCAGACCAAGTTGATGCAGCGGCGATTACCAGAGTCACGTTTGATGACGCTGTGAATGCTGGCTATATCTACTTGCAGCCTTCGCGTGAGCTGAATGTTGTGGAAACGAACATTATGGACGTCCGGCATGGAGAGACGCTTGAGGTTGAGACGCCCTACTGGACCAATATTGACGCCGACAATTTCGGTCGCTTGATGGGTATCCAAATACTTGCGCCTGGAGATATGAAAGACGAGTTGAGGAAGCATGCAGACGTCTGACCAAACGCTGCAGCGAATCCGACGATCGCGCTCCGGTTTCAATCGCCCGCCCTCGTGGGGTGGGTCGATGAGTTTGGGGTCGTCAGCCAAAGAAATAATCGCCACCTGCGACTTGGCGTTGTAGTGCTTTTTCATGACCGACAAGCGGTTTTACGACTGGCAGACTGCTGGAGGCACAGACGACGTGATGCGTTTTGTCTCCTGTCTTGAGCGTGCTGATATTCCGTGGTGCGCGATTGGCGGGGTTGCAGTCAATCATTGGGCCGAAGAGCCGATGGTTACGCGAGATGTCGATTTTGTTGTAGCAGTCGAGGCGATTGATAAAACGGTTGCGTTGCTCGAAGCCGCTGGTTTTATAACGACTCGATTTGAGTGGTCGATCAACTTCAAGGGAACCTCGCGCGTCAGCATACAACTGAGCACAGAAGAATTATACCATTCTTTCCCATCCAGGTCTGTTCCCGCCGATGTTCATGGAATCCTTCTTCGCGTCGCCTCTCTTGAGGATACTTTGACGGGCAAGATTGCGGCCTGGCGCGATGCCCGTCGTCGTCAAAGCAAGCGCGTAAAGGATCTTGGAGATATTATTCGACTCATCGAAGCGCACCCGCGGCTTTGGAGTGTCCTTCCGGCTGAGTTGAAGGGGCAAATTGAAAAACCGGAGGAATAAACGAGCGCGGGCATCTGCTATCATGAAGACTCGCAATTTCGGACACATATGATTTTTCTCGGTATCGACTGCGGCACTCAGAGCACGAAGACCATTGCCCTCGATTGGGAGACAGGGGAGGTATTGGCCTCCGCCCAGCGATCGTATGGATTTGTTCCGGATCTTCCTCCGGGGGCGATGGAGCAATATCCCTCGGATTGGGTTTCCGCTGCGGATGAGACCATAAGGAAGGTGCTCGGGGATTTGGGATCCCGAAAAGCGGAAGTGAAGGGTATTGGCGTGAGTGGGCAGCAGCACGGGTTGGTTCCGCTGGATGCCAAGGGGGATGTCGTGCGTCCCGCGAAGCTCTGGTGCGATACCTCGACAGCCACCCAATGCGACGAGATCGTGCATCACTTCGGGGGACAGCAGGAAATCATCCGGCGGACCGGCAACGCCATGCTCCCGGGCTACACGGCACCGAAAATCCTGTGGCTCCGCGAGAACGAGCCGGACAACTGGAAAAAAACCGCGACGGTCCTCCTGCCGCACGATTATTTGAACTTCCGGCTTACCGGGCGTGCCTGCATGGAATATGGCGATGCCTCGGGGACCGCCTTGATGGATATCGGTTCGCGGACATGGGCGGGGGATATCGTCGAATTCATTGCTCCCGACCTGGCATCGAAACTGCCGCCGCTCCAGCCTTCATGCCAGCCCGCGGGGAGACTTTCTGCGAGCCTTGCGGCAGATTGGGGGCTCTCCGGGGAAATTCTCGTGAGCGCGGGCGGCGGGGACAACATGATGGGGGCGATCGGAACGGGAAACATCCGGGCCGGCGTGGTCACGGCAAGTTTGGGAACCTCGGGCACGCTCTATGCCTATTCGGATTCTCCGGTCGCGGATATACAAGGCGAGGTGGCAGGGTTTTGCGACAGCACCGACCACTGGCTGCCGCTTGTTTGCACGATGAACCTCACCCTTATCACGGAACATGTGAGAAACCTTTTTTCATGGGATTTTGCTGGGCTCGACGCGGCGATCTCCTCCGTTCCTGTGGGCGCGGACGGGCTGCTCATGCTTCCTTATCTGACCGGCGAGCGGACGCCGAACCTGCCCCATGGCACCGGGGTGCTGCACGGGCTCACCATCAACAACTTCACGCCCGCCCACCTGGCGCGCGCGGCCTCCGAGGCCGTCACGATGGGACTGGGATATGGGTTGTCCCGCTTCCGCGAACTGGGAGTCCAACCTTCCGAGATCCGTCTCACCGGCGGCGGGAGCAACAGCGGAGTCTGGAGAAAAATCTGCGCGGATGTCTTCGGCGTCCCGGTCGTCTGTCTCCGCAGCGGCGAGGGGGCCGGGCTCGGAGCCGCTCTGCAGGCGGGCTGGACGTTCGCGGGCAGCAAAGATCTGGCCGGAATCTGCGCGAGGATTGTTGAGCTCGATGAGTCCACGCGCGTCGAGCCTGACGCAACCAACGTGCGGCGCTATGGCGAACTTCTGGCCAGGACGGCCGGGCTTCGAGGCGCGCTTCACAAAAACCATTTGATCTGATGCGCATTGTCCTCGCAGCCACCGGAGCCAGCGGCACGATCTACCTGCAGCGTCTGCTCGATTACCTTTCCGGGCCGGAACACGAGTTGCATCTGGTCCTGACTCCGTATGCGAAGCAGGTCGTGAACGAGGAGGCCGGAGGGTTGCGCCTGCCCCCGAACATCACCGAACACTCCGACAAGAGCATGAATGCGCCATTTGCGAGCGGCTCGGCCATTTTCGACGCGATGGTCGTCTGCCCGTGCTCGATGGGGACGCTCGGGCGGATCGCTCACGGGACCAGCGAGTCGCTCATCCTCCGCGCGGCGGATGTTTTTCTCAAAGAACGCCGGAAGCTGATCCTTGTGCCCCGCGAGACGCCGTGGAACCTGATTCACGCAAAAAATGCCGTGGCAGTTCTCGAGGCGGGCGCTATTCTTATTCCCGCCATGCCGTCGTTCTACACACGACCAGAAACTTTCGACCAACTGGCGGACACCGTTGTCTGGCGCATTCTCGACCAGATCGGTCTCCCGGCACCCAATGCATGCCGATGGAAGGAACAGCCACATGAAGGTTGATGTCGCCATCATCGGCGGCGGACCCGCCGGAAGCACCGCTGCAACCCTCTTGGCCAAAGCCGGCCGCCGGGTCATCGTGTTGGAAAAAGATCACTTTCCCAGGTTCCACATCGGCGAGTCCCTCCTCCCGCGCTCGATGTCCACACTCGCCCGCATGGGCGTCCTCGAAAAAATCGAGAGTGCCGGGTTCGTCAAAAAATTTGGAGCTGAAATCGCATCCGGCTGCGGGGCGAAGGAATCCCGGTTTTACTTCAAGGACGGCTTTCGTCCGCGCGGGGACCATGCATTCCAGGTGCCGCGGGCGGAGTTTGACAAGATCCTTCTCGACCACGCCCGCGAGTCCGGAGCCGACGTTCGCGAGGGGGTTTCTGTGAAAGGGGTGACGTTTCCGGGGAACGAATCACGTCTGGAGACCTCGATCGGCCCCGTGACTTCGGAGTTTGTCATGGACTGCTCGGGACGGAATACCCTGCTCGCGTCGCAATTCGGTTTGAAGGCTCCGTATAACGGGCTCAACAAATTTGCGGTTTACGCCCACTACGAGAACGTGGACCGGCCGGAAGGGATGGATGGGACTTTGACCCGGATGATCCGTGCCAGGGACCGCTGGTTTTGGATGATCCCGCTGAGCCCGACAAAGATGAGCGTGGGCGTGGTTATGGATACTTCGATCTTCCGTTCGCTGCGCAGCACTCCAGCGAAGGTGCTCTCGGACAGCATTTCCATGCTGCCGGTCATGAGGCAGCGGATGCAACGCAGCGAGCGCTGCACCCCGGTTTATGCCAGCGGGGATTACTCCTACCAGAACTCCTCGCTTCACGGTCGGCGCTGGCTGCTGGCCGGGGATTCGGCAGGCTTCATCGATCCGGTTTTCAGCAGCGGAATTTTCCTGGCCATGCTCGGGGCGGAGCAGGCGGCGGATGCCATCCATGGTGCGCTGGAAAATCCCGGGCAGGCCGCGAAGCTTTTCCTCCGCTATCAATGCCGGATGCAGAAAGTCATGAAGATATATCTGGCTTTCGTCCGGGCATGGTATCGCCAGGAATTTGTGGAGACCGTGCTGAACCCCCAAAACATCCTGGAGATTGTGCCGGCTGTGAATGCCGTGCTGGCAGGCAATGTCGGCACCTCTTTTGCCCTGACCTGGCGGCTTTTCCTTTTCCGCGCGATCGTGAATACCCAGCGTTTCATTCCGCTCTGCCCGCGCCTCGCCCTCCAGCCGGAATTTCCATGAAAAAACCGTTTCTCCTCCTTCTCCTCCTTCTCGCCGGGTGCGCTTCACAAATCGACACCTCCGACTGGACGCCTCCCCTGCAGAACTCCCGCGCCACCTTCCTCTGGAAGCACCCTGGAGGGATGCTTGCCGGCGACGCTGCGATAACTAGCGATGTGCGGGGCAACGTCGTCATGCGCCTCACCAAGAATCTCCCGGCTCCGATTCTCGAGTTCACCTCCATGACCGATGGAAAGTTCCACGCCTCCGGGCCCATGGCTGGCGGCGGCTGGTCCGGCGACGCCTCGCGGGCTCCCGCACGCTTCGCCCTGTGGACCGCTCTCGCAGCGGCATGGAGGGGCGCCCACTCCGCCCGGGACGGCCGGCAGGAGGTCCATACCGCCACCTATCGTGCGGCTGTATGGAAAGAAGCGGGGCGGATCAACGAACTCAGCGTCAGCTCAACCGACAACGGCGAGGTCATCCGTTTCGTTTTTCACTGATCCGCGCTTGACTGGGGTGTCCCTCGCAGGCTTATTGACGCCAATTTCCAGCCATGAACCGCCTGACATCTCTTTTTCTTGCAACCGGTCTCGCAGCCCTCAGCGGCTGCGCGTCCTACGATACCCGCCTCACGAGCAGCGCCACGCGATACCTCGGTCAGGATGGATCGATTATTGCGCGGTCGAGCGCATCCACGCTAGCCGACAAGAACTCGTATTGGGACGGCGACGGGGTGCCGGGAGCACCCTCGATCGTGATCGACCTTTCCGAACAGACCGCCTCGTTTTACAAGGGAGGCCATCTGGTTGGCGTTTCCGCGATTTCCAGCGGACGCGAGGGGTTTGGCACGCCGGTCGGAAATTACAAAATCCTCAAAAAGGAACCTGATCACCGTTCTAATCTCTACGGTGATTACGTGGATTCGACAGGCAAAGTCCTCGTCCGCAATGTGGATGCGAAGAAGGATCCCGTGCCGCCGGGCGGTGTCTTTGCCGGAGCTCCGATGCCTTTCTTCATGCGTCTGAGCAATGCCGGCGTCGGCATGCACCAGGGGTTCCTGCCCGGCGTTCCGGACAGCCACGGATGCATCCGGATGCCGGAAAAAATGGTGAAGATCTATTTCGACAATGTTTCGGTCGGCACCCCGGTCCAGATTGTGAACTGACGCGGCGAATTGACCGCCGTCAATTCCGCTCCGCATTTGTTCTTGTCAGCCTGCACGTGGCGGAGATTCTAACGCGCGTTCCATTTCACTCAACTCAACCAACATCATATGTCAGCAACTACCATTACCGCCATCCGTGCCCGTCAGATCCTTGATTCCCGTGGAAACCCGACCGTCGAAGCCGACGTCGAACTCGCCGGAGGAGTCCTGGGACGCGCTGCCGTTCCGAGCGGAGCCAGCACCGGGGAACACGAGGCCGTTGAACTGCGCGATGGAATCAAAACCGCCTACCTCGGCAAAGGGGTGACCAAAGCTGTTGCAAATGTCGGCAAGCTCCTCGCTCCGGCGATCGTTGGCCTCGATGCGCTCGACCAGATCGGCCTCGACAAGACGATGCTCGCGGTGGATGGCACTCCGACCAAAAAGAAGGTTGGCGCGAATGCGATCCTCGCCGTCTCTCTCGCCGCGGCCAAAGCTGCCGCCATGCAGGTCGGGGTTCCTCTCTACAAATACCTCGGCGGGCCGAACGCGAAGGTTCTCCCGGTCCCGATGATGAACATCGTCAACGGCGGCGCCCACAGCGACGCGCCGATCGACTTCCAGGAATTCATGATCGTCCCGAAGAATTTCCCGACGTTCTCGGAGGCCCTCCGCGCCGGCACGGAAATTTTCCACGCCCTCAAGGGCGAGCTGAAGAAGCGCGGGCTTTCGACCGCGATCGGCGACGAGGGCGGGTTCGCGCCCGCGTTCACCTCGGCCGAGGACGCCCTCGACACGATCGCCAAGGCGGTGAAGGCGGCCGGCTACAAGTTCGGCAAGGATGTCTTCATCGCTCTCGATGCCGCCTCGAGCGAGTTCTACGACGCCACGAAGAAGATGTATGTCTTCAAAAAATCCGACGGCTCGAAGCTCACCGCCGACCAGTTGGTGGATTATTACAAGAAGCTCTGCGCGAAATACCCGATCATCTCGATCGAGGACGGCTGCTCGGAGAACGACTGGACCGGCTGGAAGAAGCTCACCGATGTGCTCGGCGACAAGGTTCAGCTCGTCGGCGACGATCTCTTCGTCACCAACGTCGCATTTCTCCGCAAGGGGATCGACCTAGGCGTCGCCAACTCGATCCTCGTCAAGGTCAACCAGATCGGCTCCCTCACCGAGACCCTTGATGCGATCGAACTCGCCAAGGAAAACAGCTACACGGCCGTCATCAGCCACCGCTCGGGCGAGACCGAGGACACCACGATCTCCGACATCGCCGTGGCCACAAACGCCGGACAGATCAAGACCGGATCGCTCTGCCGCACCGACCGCGTCGCCAAATACAACCAGCTCCTCCGCATCGAGGAGGAACTCGGCGACGATGCCGTCTACGGCGGCAAGATGAGAGGCTGATCACGCAATACCCCTTATCGCGGCGCGGGAAGAAATTCCCGCGCCGCTTTTTTTGTGCAGTTTCCTTCGGGTGAAATTTCGTGTGTTCGGGGGTGGGTTTTTGTTATCTCTACCCTGATGCATTCGCGCGCGCTGCCCTATTTCCTGCCTGATTGGAAGATTTGGAAGCCGTTGCTGTGGCTGGCATTTTTCTTCTGGGTCTGTTTCCTGATCTACGAGAGCACCCAGCCGGGGAAGGCGGGTCCGGCGCACGGGATTATTTACACCGACAAGCTTCAGCACCTGACTTTCTTTTTCGCTGGCGGGATCTCTCTCGGAGCCGCGATGCGGGTGACCTTTGCGATCCGGTGGGCCACGCTTTTCCTGATCGTGCTCCTGATCCTGTGCACCCTCGGCCTGGCCGATGAGATCCATCAGCTCTTTGTGACCGGACGGAGCGGAGGCGATCCGTTCGACTGGCTTGCCGATCTCGGCGGCAGCGCGGCGGGACTCGCCACTTTGCGACATTTTTATGCCAAGCGACCAAGAGAGAATCCAGGAACTCCAGCGGGAGATTGAGGAGCACGACCGCCGCTACTACGTGGAGGCGGCACCGACGGTTTCCGACTACGATTACGACCGGCTGTTTACGGAGCTGGCCGCTCTGGAATCGAAGCACCCGGAACTCATGTCTCCTGATTCCCCGACCCGTCGTGTCGGTGGTGCGCCCACGGTTGGATTTCAGCGCGTGGAACATCTGGAGCCGATGCTCTCTTTGGAAAAAGTGGACGCGGCTGAACATCCGGATCTGAAGGAGGAGCCGAACCACGAAATCCGGGTCCGCCGGCAGGACGAAAACACGCTGGCGCGACTGGTGGAATTCGACAAAACGATTTGCAAACTCCTCAGCCGGGACCGTGTGGAATATGTGATGGAGCCGAAGGTTGATGGGGTCTCCATCGGCGTGCTCTACCGGCACGGAGTGCTGGCGCAGGGTGTCACACGTGGCGACGGCCGGTTCGGTGACGATATCACGGAAAACCTCCGGACCGTGCGCGCGATTCCTCTCAAGCTGTCCATGAAGAACCCACCGCCGCTCCTTGAAGTGCGCGGGGAGGCCTATATTGCCACGAAGGATTTCGAGAAGCTCAATGCCGGGATCGAAGCCGCCGGAGAAAAGACATTCCCCAATGCACGGAATGCGACCGCCGGAGCCCTCAAGCAACTGGACCCCCGCCTTGTCGCGAAGCGTCCGATCAGCGCGGTCTTCTATGCGGTCGGCGCCTGCGAGGGGATCCGCTTCGAAACCCACGCGGAAATGCTTGAGTCCCTTGCGACATTCGGGCTTCCGACCCAGCGCCAGTGGTGGTTGTGCGCGGATATCGACGAGGTCCTCGCCCGATATCGCGATGAAGTCGTCTGCGGGTATGACGAGGCGCACGATTTGAGGAGCCGACTCCCCTATGAAATTGACGGGATCGTTCTCAAGGTGAACCGGATCGCCGACTGGGCACTCATCCCCTCGAAAACCCGCGCTCCCGGATATGCGGTCGTCCACAAGCCGGTTCCATGGATCACTCCGGCGGAAACCGTCTTGCGCGGCATCACAATCCAAGTTGGCCGCACGGGGGTCCTTACTCCAGTGGCGGAACTGGAGCCCGTCTTTGTCCAAGGCTCGACGGTTTCCCGCGCCACGCTCCACAATGAAGACGAAATCCGCAGAAAGGACATCCGGATCGGTGACACCGTGATCGTTCGCAAAGCCGGCATGGTCATTCCCGAGGTCCTTGAAGTGGTGGCGCAGAAGCGGCCGGAGAATACCGAACCTTTCGATTTTCTGAAATTCACCGGCGGCAAATGCCCCGCGTGCGGCGGTCCCGTTGCGAGAGAAAAAGTTTCCAGTGGAAAGAGCGAGCAGGTGGCATGGCGCTGCCAGAATGTCGCCGGCTGTCCCGCCCAAAAAACCCGCCGCATCGAATACTTCGCTCAGCGCAAGGCGCTCGATATCGAAGCCCTTGGCGGCATTGTCGCTGAGAAGCTTGTCGAGCGGGGCCTTGTCAACGAGCCGATCGATCTCTTCGATCTTACTCTGGACCGCCTTGCCCCGCTCAACCTCGGTTCCGATGAAGAGCCGCGCCTGTTTGGGGCGAAAAATGCCGCCAAAGTCCTCGAGGCCCTGAAGCGCTCGAGCGATCTTCCGCTCCACCGCTGGATTCATGCTCTTGCGATTCCGGAGGTCGGGGAGCAGACGGCGCTTGATCTCGCGAGGTTTCATCAAACTCTGGAAGAGTTGTCAGCCTCGACCTTGCTGAGCGGGGTGCTCGAGCTCCAACGCTTGCGTGATGAAAAGCGCAGGGAGGAGGCGGATGCCAAGGGGTCGGAATTGATCGCCTCGGGTTTTGCGCAACCTTCCAAAAAGCGTGGAGCCTGTCCCCGCGACGCGGTTGTGGCGGTCGGTCCGGTTGCGGCGGCGGCTATTCTGGCATGGTTTGCCTGTGATGTGGGGAGGGGAATTCTCGAGAGGCTTCGCAGGCTCGGGATTTTTCCCCGGGGTTCTTCCGGAACGATGGATTCAGCCGGAGCCCCGTTTCAGGGAAAAACATTTGTTCTCACGGGGACCCTCCCTTCACTGTCGCGTGACGAGGCCGCAGAGATGATCCGTCAGGCGGGGGGAAATGTGACCGGCGCTGTGAGCAAGAACACCAATTTCCTTCTCGCTGGAGAAAACGCGGGTTCAAAGCTCGAGCGGGCGCTTGAACTCGGCGTCAAGGTCCTCGAGGAAAAGGAATTTCTGGCGATCCTTGCATCGGATGAGAAACAGTCATCCCGGCAGGGTGATCTTTTTTAGCCCTGGAACGCGTTTGCGATGATGTGCCAGATCTTCGTCGCGCCCGCGCCGCCGAGCGCGACGATCAGGGCGACATAGACGGCGGCGAGGAGAGTCAGCAAGTAGCCGCAGCACATGACGAGCCCGTCGCGTTCGAGCATGCCGAGCGAGAGCAGGATGATCGCGAATCCCGGAATTGTATTCGTGAGCGGGAAAGGTGGCGGAATCGGCAGGCTCAAAAACACCGCGGCGAGCGCGATGGTGAACCCGGCCGCCATCTGGGCGGCGTGGCTGTCGGAAAAGATCGTCCATCGCGGGCGCAGGAACTTTTCCAGCTTGGAGTGGACCGAGATCCCGAAGTGAAGGGTTTTTTCGAGCACGGGGAAGGGGATGCTGCGGCGGGCGATGAACCCCGGAAGCCAGGGTTGGTGGCGCAGGGCGATGCGCAGGCCGCAGATCGCGATCGCCACGCCGAACGGGATCGAAAGCCCGGGGAGTGCAACAGGCGAGAGGAACGGCAAGCTCAGGACGATGGCAATCGTCTGCAGGCCGCGTCCCTGCGTGTGCTTCAGAATCTCCGAGACCGGCATGGCCTGCCCGCCTGCCATGGCAAGGATCCTTCGGAGGTCGTCGGATACGCGTGGCGTGGTGGAGGCGGGATCGGACATGCACCATTCATCCTAAATCCAGCGGAAGAATCCTACCACAAAGAGCACAAAGAGCACAAAGGGATGCGGATATATGAAGATATGCTTGTCGATGAGATTCACCCGGCGCGTGAGAACAAAAAGGGATGGAGCGGGTGCAATTTTCTTTCTTTGTGACCTTTGTGTTCTTTGTGGTGAAATGAACTGCTTTTCAGGTCCATAGCCTGGCAGCCACAGGCACGCAAATCTTCCGGGTCAGTAGGAGTAGCTGTCCGGGAGTTGGAATGCGTTTTCGATGATCCGGACTTCGGGTTCCGGAGACGCGATGACCTCGACGATGTCGAAGCGGAACGTGATGTCCGGCATGTCGAGCAGGCGGAGCCATTTCATCGCCCCGCGGATGATGAGCCGGCGCTTCTTGGGATCCACGGCATCGGCCGGACGTCCGAATTCCTCGTTGGAGCGGGTTTTCACTTCGACGAAGACGAGTTCGTTTCCGTGCCGGCAGACGACATCGACCTCACCGCCATGCGGGGCGCGGAAATTCCGGCGCAGGATTTTGTAGCCGTTCTTGCGGAGGTGCCGGACGGCCGCCTGCTCGCCCTCGCGCCCGAGGCGGATATGTCCGGCCTCAGAGGAGGCAGGCTTGCGCAACCGGCGCATAACTGCGGCGATGAACCGGGCAGGGGCCATAAGTTCGGAGTCTGGCAAGGTGGTCGGGGGTTGGGTAGCCTTTGTGTTTGGAAAATCCGTATTTCGGGTATTTCTTGTCGAGGTTTTCCATAATGCGGTCCCGCTCGACTTTGGCGATGACGCTCGCGGCCGCAATGCTCAGGCTGAGCGCATCGCCTCCGACCAGCGCGGTCTGATCGCAGGGAAAATCCGGCACCGGCAGCCCGTCGATGAGCGCATGGGCCGGACGGACGGGGAGCGCAAGAAATGCCTTGCGCATGGCGTGGTGAGTGGCGCGGAGGATGTTCAGCCGGTCGATCGCCAGATGGTCCACGCTGGCGGCCGCCCACACAACCGAGGGATCCGATGTGAGTTCCCTGTAGAGTTGATCCCGTTGCCGGGGGGTGAGTTTTTTTGAGTCATCCAGCCCGGACAGGGAAAATTTTTCCGGCAGAACTACGGCAGCGGCCACAACCGGGCCGGCGAGCGGTCCCCGACCGGCCTCATCAATGCCGGCCACCGGGCGGATCCCGCGGGCGTGAAGAAGGAGTTCCTGCTCAAACGAGCAGGGCATGCTATGCGGAGCGGTCGGCCTTTTCCTTGACCGTCGTGGCGGATTTGCCCTTGCGGTCGCGGAGGAAATTGAGCTTCGCGCGGCGGACGGATCCCTTCCTCTCGACCTCAACCTTGGCGATGCGCGGGGAATGGAGCGGGAATACGCGCTCAACACCCTCGCCATAGGAGACGCGGCGGACGGTGAAATTGGCATTCAGTCCGACGCCCTTGCGTCCGATGACGATCCCGGAATAAATCTGGATGCGCTCCTTGTCGCCTTCGACGACGCGCGTGTGGACCTTGACCGTGTCACCGACTTTGAAATCGGTCAGGTCCTTCTTCAATTGCTCGCTTTCAATCTTCTCGATAATGCTCATGGCTTCAAAAACTGGAACTGTCCATTATGGTGACTTCCGGGACGGCTGCAAGCAGGATTCCGGAAATTCTTTTACTGGCAGGCCTCGCACTCGCCGCCGTTGCGCATGGCCTCGAGCGAGCAGGCGAGTTTCTCCTCCGCGTCGAATTCCTTTTTCGCCGTTGCGACGACCCCCCGGAGCTCCTTTTTGACGTTGGTGGTCGGCCCCTCGATGCTCGATGCTCCGAGCGTGCGGAGGTAATACGTCGTCTTTAGCCCGGTGTGCCAGGCGCGGCGATACATGTGGCTGAGGATCTTGATGTCCGGCTCGCTGATGAAGAGGTTGACCGACTGTGACTGGTCGATCCACTTCTGGCGTCGCGCGGCGGCGTTGATCACGAACTGGAACGGGATGCCGAAGACCGTGAGGTGCTTGCGGACGAGTTCCTCTGGAATCCCGTCGATATTCTTGAGCTCGCCCTCGAAGTATTTGATCTGCTCGAGCATCGTGTCGTTCCATTTCCCCAGTTTTTTGAGGTCGCGGACGAGCTCGGTGCTGAGGATGGTGAACTTCCCGCCGAGATTTTCCTTGGCGTAGAGGTTTTTGTAGTTCGGCTCAATGCAGGGTGTGGTGCCCATGATATTCGAGATCGTTGCCGTGGGCGCGATGGCGAGGACGTTTGAGTTCCTCATCCCCTGGGTCTTGATTTTCTCGCGCACCGGGGTCCAGTCCATGAGCCCTCCGCGGGGCACGTCGATTTTGATTCCACGTTCCTCCTCGAGGATGTCGATGGTGTCCTGCGGGAGCAGTCCGCGGTCCCACTTGGATCCGAGATACGAGCTGTAGGACCCCCGCTCGGCGGCGAGATCGCTTGAGGCCGAGTAGGCGTAGTAGGCGATCGCCTCCATGAATTCGTCATTGAACTCGACGGCCTCGTCGCTGGCAAACTCGAGGCCCCGTTTGAAGAGCGCGTTCTGCAGGCCCATGATGCCGAGCCCGACCGGGCGGTGGCGGAGGTTCGACCGGCGGGCGGCCTCGGTCGGGTAGAAGTTGATGTCGATGACATTGTCGAGTGCGCGCACGGCGGTCTGGATCGTCTCGCGGAGCATCTCGTGGTCGAGCGAGCCGTCGGCTTTCATGTGCGTGTCGAGCACGACCGAGCCGAGGTTGCAGACCGCGGTCTCATCCTCGCTGGTGTTCAGGGTGATTTCGGTGCAGAGGTTCGACGAGTGGATGACCCCGGCGTGGTCTTGCGGGCTGCGGAGGTTGCAGGGATCCTTGAATGTGATCCACGGGTGGCCGGTCTCCAGAAGCATTTTGAGCATCTGCTTCCACATCTCGATCGCGGGGACTTCCTTTCCGGCGATTTTGCCTTCGCGGGCGAGCTGCTCGTAGCGGAGGTAGAGCTCCTCGAATTTTTTGCCGTAGGCGTCGTGGAGCCCGGGGGCTTCGTTCGAGCGGAAGAGGGTCCAGTTTTCGCGGGCCTCCATGCGCTTCATGAAGAGGTCGGGCACCCAGTTCGCGGTGTTGAGGTCGTGGGCGCGCCGACGGTCGTCGCCGGTGTTGCGGCGGAGCTGGAGGAAATCCTCGACGTCGTTGTGCCAGCTTTCGAGGTAGGCGCAGCCCGAGCCCCGGCGCTTGCCGCCCTGGTTGACCGCCACAAGCTGGTCGTTGTGAAGCTTGAGGAACGGGATGACCCCCTGGCTCTCGCCGTTGGTCCCCTTGATGTAGCTGCCGGTGCCGCGGACGGCCGTCCAGGAACCACCGAGCCCGCCCGCCCACTTGGAAAGGTAGGCATTGTCGGCGATGCCGCGCTGCATGATCGACTCGATCGAGTCGTCCACCTTGTAGAGGTAGCAGCTCGAGAGCTGGCTGTGGAGGGTGCCGGAGTTGAAGAGGGTCGGCGTGCTCGAGCAGAACCGGCGGCTCTTGTAGAGGTTGTAGAGCCGGATCGTCCACTCCTCGCGGTCGGACGGCTCGTCAAGGAAGAGCCCCATCGCGACGCGCATCCAGAAAAATTGCGGAGTCTCGATCCGGCGGGCCTGCTTCTTCGTCTTGTCCACGATGAGATACCGGTCGTAGAGGGTCTGGATGCCGAGGAAGTCGAAATCCATGTCGGCCGTCGGATCGATCGCGTCGGCCAGCGTGTCGAAATTGTAGGAGAGAAGCTTCGGCGAGAGGCGCTCGATCGAAACCCCGTGGCGCATGTAGCTCTTGAATGCCTTTCTGTGCGCGGTCCGCAGGCCCTCGATCCCGTCGCGCATGATCTTCCAATCCAGCACCTCCTCGTAGATGTAGGAGAGCATGATGCGGGCGGTGAACTTTGCGAAATCCGCGTCGCGCTCGATCAGGGTCCGGGCGTTGAGGATGATCGTGTTTTTGAGAATGTCCTCGGTGACCTCGGTGCCGATCGACCGGCGCAGCTCGCGCTCGATCTGCGTGGCATCCATGTTCAGGTCGAGGCCGATCATGCCGAACTGGATCCGGCGCTTGAGTTCGGTGCCGTCCCAGAAGACGTTCTGTCCGTCGCGCTGGCGCACGACGATGAGCGAGTCCTGATGCTCGGATGGCTCGGAGGCATCGTCCTCGCGCGACCGGGCGCGCTGGGCGCGGTAGAGGATGTAGTTTTCGGCGACCTTATAATACCCCTGCCGCATCAGTTCCTCCTGCACCATGTCCTGAACATCCTCGATGTGGACGAATGCCTGGTCTCGGTGGCGGACACGCTCGGTCACCGCCTGGGATATGCCGGCAGCGGCTTCCGCATTTTCCTTGGTCGACAGGAAGGCCTTCCGGCAGGCCGTTTCGATCTTGGCTTCAATCCAGGGAACCACCGAGCCGTTCCGGCGGATGAGGCGGACATGGACCGGGGCGGAAGCGGGGATTTCAGTGCCGGAGGTGAGGGAAGCCGAGCGCATCGAACGTTTGAAGACGAGGCTTTTGGCGACATCGTGCGCGTCATTTTCGATCAGCGCTTTTTCAATGAGGAGGGAGAGGTCGTTCTCGGAGAGCTTGAGTCCGCTTCCCCCGCGAACCTGCTCAAGAAGGCGGGTTGCGACCGAATGGGCAACATTCGCCACGAACCCGCGGTTTTCCTCATTGAAGATGTCCTTTTCCTCCCGCGAGAGAAGAAGGTCGGTCAATGCGGCGCCGATCTCGTCTGCCACATCGGCAAGGTTGAAGGCGTGTTCCTCACCGCTGCTCCTTGCCACCAGAATCTCCGGATGCGAGGACACATCGAGATCCAGGGCATCGCGCCAGGCAAATCCGGGCTTTTGTTCGCGGGGGGTGGTGACCAAGCGCTTCAGCGCGATGTCTTCGTCGAGGGAAATGTGGCGGATCATAGGGAAGTTTTCAGTGTTCGGTTTTCAGTATTCGGTTTTCAGTGGTCCGGTTATCAGTAAAGAGGTGTTTTTCTGAACACTGAAAACGGAACACTGAAAACTTTCTCAGAGGTCGTCGTCCGAGACGCTGCCGGTGTCCACGGCGCGGCGGTATTCTGTGACGCGGCCCTCGAAGAAGTTGGTTTCCTTTTTGATCTCCATCATCTCGGAGAGCCAGGGGAGCGGGTTGGTGATCGGCGGGTTGAGCGGTTCCAGTCCGACTCCCTCCAGCCTGCGGTCTCCTATGTAGTCGATGTAGGTGGTGAATTCGTCTGCGGTCAGACCGACGGCTGCCACAGGCAGGCAGTCGAGGATGAACTCTTTCTCGAGCCGGACCGCCTCGCGCATCGTGTTGCGAAGGTCCTCGCGGTATTCTGCGGTCCAGACATCGGGATTCTCGTCCACGAGGTCCTGGAAGAGCTGGCGTAGAAGCTCGATGTGGTTCGATTCGTCCCGGAGCGTGTAGCTGAACATCTGGCCGATGCCCGGAAACTTGTTCTGCCGGTAGAGGGCGAGCACCATCCCGAATAACCCGTAGAACTGGGTGCCCTCCATGCACTGGCCGAAGAGGAACATGTTTTTTGCGAGAGCCTGCTTGTTGGCGGTGATCGAAAGGTCCGTGTCGCGCCGGAGGGCACGGCTGTTGCTCACGACAAAATCCGTCTTTCTTTTGATGGTCGCGATGTCGTCGAACATCGCCTCGCACTCGTGCGGGTTAATGCCGAGCGAGCTGATCATGTAGACGAGTGAATCCGCATGGATGTTTTCCTCGTGGGCATGCCGGCCAAGCACCAGCTTCAGCTCGGACGCGGTCACGGCCTCGCGGATCACATGAAGAATGTTGTCTCCCACGATCCCCTCGGCGGCGGAGAAATATCCGATCCCCATTTTGATGATCCAGCGCTCGACCTCCGAGATGTAACCGCTTGTGTCCCGCCAATGCTCGCAGTCCTTCTGCATCTGGATATCCTCGGGCTCCCAGTGATTCGCCTTCATCTTTTTGTAGAGGTCGTAGGCCCACTGGTATTTCAGAGGCAGGATGTTGAAGAACATCGTCTCCCGGCCGTTGATGACTTTCTTCGCTGCGAATGCGGCTTCCGCCTTGTCGCGATCCAGAATAAACTGACGGTCGCCGAGTGTGATGATGGTATTTGCCATGATATAAATTTAGCGAAAAAAACGGGAGGGATCCTCGGGAATGTCACCCTTTTTTCCCTTCAGTCCCGCGAGGTTTGCGGAGAATGACTTTCGATAGATGCTCCGTCAATAAAAATCCGCCATATGGTGGTAAAAATTTTACCCAACCACTACATATTGTGCTTTTCCACTTTTCCGCGAACTCTGTTCAAACTTGTGTTTTCCGCTGTTTTTGAACAGGTTTTGCAGATCCGAATGACGGTGTGGTTTCGTGGTTCGACCACAATATCCCGCGCGCTCGGGCAGCCGGTTGGCTTCCGGTTGAAGAGAAGACCGAAAGTTCTGCTGTCCGGCAATTCACTGGAGTTTTTCCGCCTCGGACACGGGGAAAAATCAGGAAGCACCACGCTTTGCATGATTTTCTGGCCTCCGATCCGGCGCCAAATGTGACGGATTTTTTTCTTCAATTGTGTTGCCAAGCGAAGAGCGACCGTTAAAACGCAAAGTGACGCTTATGAAAATTTGTCGTATCTCATTGTTATCCGCCTTGATGCTTGCCGCAACGACGACCGGGGTTTTGAATGCTCAGGTCCAAAGTTTCAGCGGCCGGGATAGTTTCTTTATGCCGCCCGGGCCTGCAGATTATCCGACGGATGTGGGCCAGCGTCCGGTCGGGGAAAATAATACCGGGTTCAATCCGCTCGGGTTTCTTGCCGGCACCCCGCTGAAATTTTCGGCATCAGTCCGCGAGGGCTACGACAGCAATGTTTTCACCACGCGCACAGATCCCACGGCAAGCATGTATACGAATCTGGCGGCCGGGGTTGACTATTCCTTCGGCGGGCCGAGGCTCAAACTGGATGCCAACCTGGGTGGAGGCGTCACCTACTACTACACCCGCCCCGGGAACAAGAATGATTTCAACGGCCAGTTTGCTCTGAATGCGGTCTATCTCGCCACCCCGAAGCTGACGATTTCGATCGGAACGTCCACTGCTTACCTCGCGCAGCCCGATACCAACATCATCGGCGGCACCAACCGGGTCAATGGCGACTACATCTACACGAACACCTCCATTGATGCCGCTTACCAGTGGACTCAGAAATTCTCGACTGTCACGGGCTATCAGTTCTATGCGAACTACTATCTGGAGCAGTCACTGAACGACACCCAGTCGTTTGTTTCCCAGACCCTCCACCAGTCGTTCCGCTGGCTTCTCCTCCCGAAAACCACCATACTGGTAGAATATCGCGCGAACCCGATTACTTATTGGGGAGGCGCCGGGCTCAACAGCTTCGGCAACTTTGCCCTTGTCGGCTTCGACCAGATTTTCAATCCGCGCTTCAAGTGGACCCTCCGGCTGGGTGCCGAACAACGGTTTAATCAAAATCCGGTCGACGGAGACTCAGTCTACTTCGGACCCTACATGGAATCCAACCTCAGCTACCAGTTCGGCCCGGCTTCCACCCTGTCGTGGAACGCCCGATATGGAACAGAGCCCTCCGGCCTGACCAACGTCACGCAGCGCGAAACCTTCCGGACCGGACTCGCCGTCAACCATGCGTTCACCCCGAGGATTTCGGCCAATCTCGGCTTCAATTTTGAAGTTGATTATTTCGACCAGCCCGGAGTGGTCGGCAGCTTTTACGAGACCATTTTCGATGCGACAGTCGGCGTGAATTTCAAGGTCAACCGGGCGATCTCTTTGAGCGCGGGCTACCAGTTTGTTTCGGTCTACGCTCCTGAGAACATCAATTTCGAGTATACCCGCAACGTCGCATTCGCCGGGGTCAACTTCTTTTTCTGAGCTCCGACCTGCCCCGTGCACTAATCCGGTTGCGCGGTGCCGGATGGATATGCTAGCGTATCGCTCCCAATTCACGGCTGCCGACGCACCCATTTCCCGATTTCATGAACAACAACGACAGCGGTGAGCTGAAACTCCACTTTCTTGATTACTGGCGGGTCATCCGGGTCCGGCTACCATTGATCATCTTGGTGTTTTTGCTCGTTGTCATCACGGCAGCCGTCGTTACCCACTTCATGCCAAAGCAGTATCAGTCTGCCGTCACCATGCAGGTGAAGGAAAATGATACCCTGATGAAGGTGTTTGACCGGCAGGGAGGGATGGGGTTTGACCCGAGATTCCTGACGACTCAGTTCGAAATCATCCAGCGCAAGGAGATGCTCTACCCTGTCATCGACTCGCTGGGACTCGAACAGCGCTGGAGAGGGGAATATGGAACGAGCAAGGAACAGGCGTATTTCCGGCTCCGCAACATGATCGATGTCCGGGAAATCCGGAACACCGAGCTCATTCAGATCGGCGTGATGAGCACCGATCCGAACGAGGCGTCCGAGATTGCCAACCGGATTGCCGACGAATACCAGCGGAAGCGGATCGAGGACCAGCAGCAGATGGTTTCCCGTTCGCTGACCCAGCTTCAGGACGAGGTGGCCAAGCAAAGGAAGAAAGTGGAGGACCTCCGGGGCGAAGCCGCAAGGATCCGTATCGAGGACAAGATCCAGGATCTCAACCCCGACAGTGTCCAGGATCCGCGCGATGCCGCCAACGATGTGCTGCTGTCGGTTGAGCAGCAGGTGAGCACCGAGCGGCTCCGGGTTTCCAGCCTCCGCGCGAAATACGATGAGATTGCCAAGCTGACAGACGACCAGGTGATGCGCAGCATCACGACATTGGAAATTCAGGATCCGACAATCTCGCAGGTTCTCCCGCAATTTCAGGAGGCCTCATCGGAGGAGGCCCGTCTGCTCCAGAGCGGGCTCGGGCCCAACCACCCCACCGTCAAATCCCTTCGCGCAAAAAAGCAGGTCATGGAAAAACAACTCCAGGACCAGATCAAATCCCTTCGCACCAGTCTGTCCGCCAATATCCAGATCGCCGAGGACTCGCTCAAGGAGTTGGAGAAGCGGCTTGAGGAAGCGCAATCGAGCCAGCAGGGGGCAAAAAGCCGTGCGGCCGGTTATTACGAGGCAAAGAACGCCTACATCCAGGCCAAAAATGTTCTCGAAGCGGCCGAGATGCGCCTGACGACTGAAACCATGGAGCGGACCATGCCGCAGAACCCGGCCATCATCTGGGAGCGCGCCGAACCCTCCCCTCCGAATGCTCCTGCGCGTCCCCGCGTCATGCTGAACATTCTTCTCGGTGTGGTGGTCGGACTCGTTTTCGGCGTCGGTCTGGCCTTCTTCATCGAATATCTGGATACGAGCGTCAAAACCATGGAGGATGTGGAGACATTTCTTCAGGTCCCCGTTTTGGCGGTCATCCCGAAAAACATCAGCCTGCTGGTCAATGATACCGACGACAATCCGGACGCCGAGGCTTACCGGATCATGCGCACGAACATCGAGTTCAACCGGAAATCCCCGGACGCGAATACCATTACGATCATCAGCGGCGGTGCCGGTGAGGGAAAATCAACAACTTTGGTCAACCTTGCCTATACGTTCGCCAAGGGTGGCTATACGACCCTGATCATCGACGCCGATCTCCGGCGGCCGTCCCAGCACAAAATCTTCGGCATCGAGAACGAGTCGGGCTTGAGCGACTATCTGACCACCGAGATGGATTTGGAGGAGGTCGTCCACCTCACAAAAGTTAACAACCTTTATCTGATGACGAGCGGACAGTTGCCCAGCGATGCTGTCGGTGTGTTGAATTCGCAGCGCATGGTGGAGCTGATCGAGGAAGTCAAAGGCCGGTTCGACATCATCTTTTTCGACTCCCCGCCGATTCTCGGCGTCAGCGATGCATCGGTCCTTTCCAGCGCGATGGACCTCACGATTGTGGTTGTCCAGCATCGCCGTTTTCCTCGCGCAATGTTGCAGCGTGTCAAGCAGGCGGTCTCCAATGTGGGCGGAACGATATTGGGGGTCGTCCTGAACAATGTGGACGTGCGGCACGACCAGCATTACGAATACTACACGAGTTACTACAACTACTACCACAAGGCCGGAAATAACAAGCGCAAGGCCGCCCGCAAGAAGAAGGAGCAGGTTGTCGCCTCAACGCCAAACACACCGGAGGATACCAGCGATGATGCCTATTAAAACCATTCCAGCGATTCTTTGCGGCATTCTCCTTGCCGTGTCCCCGGCCGTTTTCGCGCAGGATGCGGTTCTTCGTGCAGGCGACCAGATAGAAATCAGGCTTGGCGGCGTTCCCGCGGATGAGATCAATCAGGTGACCGGGATTTACACCGTGGATGGTGATGGCTTTATCAACATGCCTCACATTGGGAAAATCCATGCCGCGGGCGCCACGCAATCACAACTCCAGAGTTCCATCGAGTCGGCTTACAAATCTCAGCAAATTTACACGAACCCCTCGATTACACTCGCCGTGCCGAATGCGGCGCGGTTCGTTGATGTCGGAGGAGATGTGCGATCGCCCCAGCGCGTCGCATTCACTGCCGACCTCACCGTTCTCGGAGCGATCACCGCGGCGGGAGGGTTTACCGAGTATGCCGATCAGGGAAAGGTGAACCTCATGCGCGATGGCCAGGTGACCATCATCAACATGAAGGAGGTTCGCAAAAATCCTACCAAGGACCTCAAGCTCAAACCCGGCGACAAAATTCACGTCCCGCAGAGCTTTTGGTGATCCGTGTTTGCGGGTTGCCTGCCCGCAAAGTTGGAAAAGCAGCTTCTTGAATGCTCGGAATTACCGGGCAACGCAGAGTGAGCCCGGCCAACTCGCCGGCCATTCATTGCTTTTGGGCACCGGTGTTGTGCTGCCAGACACGTGGCAATCCCCCATGAGGACTCCGCCCTTGTCGACGGTGACAGCCTTCGCGTGAATTTCCGCTTCGAGCCGGCCGCCGCGGCGGACGTGCACCACGCCGCGACAGTGAACAATCCCAGTCAGGCATCCGAAGACGACCAATCGTTCGGTCTGAAGCGGATGGGTGAATGTCGGGCGCCTGTTCTTTTCGATCACGATGACGGGTGCCGCGATGTGGCAGGCACAAACTTCGTTTGTGCCGATCCTGACCTCACCTTCGGAAACCAGGCGTCCGATGATCCTGCCCTGGATGTGAGCCGATCCACAGATTGTCAAGGAGCTGCTCAGGGAGGCATCGGGACCGATGAGGAGCTTTCCCCTTGTGTCGACGTGCAGTGATGCCGGAGAGTGGAACGTGACATCCGCCAAATCGATTGCGGCATTGCAACTCGGGCACAGGGTGCTTCGTGCATGGGACGAGGCGGGGTGGGAGGTTCCACATTTGTGACAAAAGATGCTCCGCTTTTTCACATCCGGGCGGAGCCCTGGAACCGGGGGAAGGACGGGCTCACTGACTGCCCGGCCTGCCACCTCGTAATGTCCTCCGCACGATCTGCAATAAGTGGAAATCAGATGGGGCGGCTCCATCTGGGAAAAGCCGCAACCGGGACACCGGAAGGGTGTCTTCTGCGGGATGCGTGCCATGCGCGGAGATCTCAGCCCACCGGCTCGGAAGACTTGGAGCGCGAAGATTCAACAACCGGGGTGACCCCCCGGGAGGAAGATGAGGATTTGGACGGCGTCACCTCGGATTTGCCGATAAAAGTGGCGCCTTCCTCGATGACGATCCGCATGGCTTTCAAGTCGCCATTGAGCTGGGAGCTGGCCTTGAGTTCACACCGCTCGCTTACGGTGATGTTTCCGTTCACCGTGCCGTGCACCGTTACCGCTTTGGTTTTGATCTCTCCCTTCACGTTGGCATTCTTGCCGAGCGTCAGCACTCCTTCGGAGACGATTTCCCCGTCAAGCTTTCCATCAAAAATCAATTCGTTGTCGAACTTGAGTGTGCCGGTGATTTCGACGTCCCCCGCAAGAATGTTCTTTGTCGAAGAGGGCTCAGCCGCAAAAGATGTCAAATTGTTCAGGTTCATGTTGATAAGGGCTCACATTACGCGCAGAGGCTGCAAGGTCAATCCCGGAAGTTGGCTCACAGTGCCAGACCGAGGTCGCCAAGGAGTTTCCGGGTTTCGGATGAAGACCTGTTCAGGACGCTCTGAATGCCGAGGGAAGAGGCAACTTCGCAGAGGAGCGGACGATCCTCGATGTAGGCGACCTCCTCCGGGCGGACCTGTGCCACATCCAGGGCCAGCCGGTAAATGTCCAGATCGGGCTTCCTGAAATGCACGAATGCGGAGACGATGAAAAAGTCCACAAATTCCTTGAGATGGAATCGGGCGATCCGGTCCTGTGCGATCTCACGGCCCTCGTTGCTCACCACGGCAATCCGGAGCCCGTAGACGGCCTTGAGCCGCCGGACGAGATCGATGGTATCCTGATAGGGCTTGGCCTGTTCGAGGATGAACCGGGTGACGTCCGCGGCGGAAAAGTCACGAGGCTCGAAAAAGATGATCTGTTGAAGATAGGTATCGAGAGGCATCTTTCCCTGCTCGTAGGTGTCATAGGTCACACGGTGCCGGTGGTCGAGCTCCTCGTAATTGACGTGGAAGTTTTCCGCGGTTTTTTTTCGCAGCGCGGTATCCCAGCCATTGGTCAGGAGGACGCCGCCGATGTCGAGGAAGAGCGTGGTGATGCTTGACGATTCCATGAAGGGGAATAGAGCACGCGAACCGGGAAAACAAAAGGGGCAAACTTGTGTGGAGGGTTACAATCTGCCGGTGGAGGAGTAGTGCCCGTAGGCCGATTGCAATGCTTCCTCCAGTCCGATCCGATGGTTCCAGCCGGTTGCAGACCGAAAGGCCGAGGCATCGACCACCCATCGGTCCGGCCAGATTTCCCGCGCGCGGTCCCGGGTCAGGCTGGGAACGGATTCTCTCCAGGGCGGCACGGCATCCACCAGCGCCGCAAGTGCGCGGATGAAGAGCAGGGGAAGCCGCAGGGTGATGCCCCTGCTTCCCGTCGCGCGCGCCGCCGAGGCGATAAGTTCCACGTCCGAGATCGGATCAGTCGCCGCGATATAGAACGGTCCGGGACGCGGACATTCGAATGAGGCAAAAGCCGCATCCACCACATCATCGACCGCAAGGTAGCTGAACCATTTTCTCCGCAATCCGGGTTTTGTCCGGACCAGACCGCGCGCCATTTTGAAGAGAGGAAGCGTGGCGGAATCCCTCGCGCCGAGGATCATGGGCGGTCGAAGGATCGTGATCCGGCGGTCCGGAAATTCCCGGGCGACGCTTTGTTCCAGCACCCGCTTGGACTCGCCATACCATGTGATGGGACAATCCGGATCGGCTTCCGTCCTTGCTGTCCGGCCGGCCGGGGTCGGCCCTCCCGCGGATTGCGAGGACAGCAGGACCACCCTGCACTCGCGGGGCAGGGCGCGGAGGATGCGAAGTGTCCACTCGACATTCACCGAGAAATATTCTTCGCGGGTCCGTGCGAAAAGCACGCCGGCGCAGAGCACGGCATGCGAGATTCCGCTCCATTTCGCCGGCTCCGCCGGCAGGGCGTTGACGCCCTCGCGGGGCAGGCCATCTTCGGCGAGGCATGCGGAGAGTTTGTCCGGGTTTCTGACCGGGGCATGGATTTTCGTGCCGCAGGCGGCGGCGCGGAGGATCAGGTTGCGCCCGACAAAGCCGGTCGCGCCGGTCACAAGAAGGGATTCCACAGCGTGAAGAATCACCCCGCGAGGCCGTCCGCCGCCAGAGGTTTTTCAAATAAATTCCATTCCCTGCAGATGACTGCTCCCGGCATTTTGCAGTGCTCCAGATCGGCAGGGAATGGAGCTTGCAACGGACCGTTCGCATCACGAAACTTGTGACCATGTCCCCGCTGAGCAGTCTCGTCCTCGGACTCGGCCTGTTTTTTCTCGGGTTGCAGCTCGTCGGACAAAATCTCCGGCAGCTGAGCGGTGGGGGGTTCCGCCACCTGGTCAAGTCCGCCACGCATACCCCCCTTCTTGCGGCGTTGCTGGGTCTTGTTGCCGGGGCACTGATGCAGAGCGCGACGGCGGTGACCTTCATTCTGGTGAGCATGGTGGGCAGCGGGCTCATCCAGACCGCATCCGCGCGGGTGGTCGTCGTCTGGTGCAATGTCGGGCTGACCGCGCTCGCGTTTCTCGCGGCGTTCAACATCCACCCTTTCATCGCCTACCTCGTTGGCGGTGCCGGGATTTTCATGGGATCCGTGCGCAAGCAGCCGTGGAATACCATCGCGGGTGCCCTCCTTGGAGTGGGGATGATCTTGTTTGCGCTTGGGGAAATGGGAGCCGGAGCCGCGCCGCTGAAGGACGCGGCATGGTTTCATTCCACAATGGAAACCGCTCTCAGCACTCCGTTGTCCGCGTTCCTCTGCGGCATTGCGGCCGCCGCCATTCTCCAGTCCAATACCGGGGCCGCCATGTTGGTGATCACGCTCTCCGGAGCGGGCGCGATACCTGTCTCCCACGCCCTCCCGGTGATTTACGGGACCAATCTCGGGGCGATCGTGCTCCGGCTGTTTCTTGCCATGGGACTGACCGGGAGCGCGCTGCGTCTCGTGCGCATGGAGGACTTCTTCTGCCTCGTCAGCGGGGTGATGATGATGGTCCTCTTCTTTGCGGAGGCCGCGGGAATCCCCCTTGTTCAGGCCTTGATTAGCCACATTTCCGGAGGCGCCCCGATCCAACTCGCCGTCGTATTCCTGCTTTCCAATCTTCTTCCGGCTTTGCTGATGACTCCCTTGCTGCCGTCCTGCGCGACGTTGTTGGACAGGATCTGGCCGAATGACCCCAAGGCCGCCCCCAATGCCCCGGCTTTTCTGACCAGCCAGGCGCTCGCCGATCCCGCAACCGCGCTGGATTTGCTGCCCAAGGAACTCGCCCGCCTGATCTCTTCGCTCAGATCGGATGCCAGCGGAGCCGATTCCTCCGATCCGGAAAGCCATTTTTCGCCGGCTTTCGTCCAACTCGGTGCGGCGATTGAAAATTTCTGCGTGCGTCTCGCATCGGAAAACCAGCTGACCAGCAGCCAGTCTTTGGACTTGCAGCGTTACCGGGCCTGGCTCCACACGATCCGGCATATCGGCGAGGCCGTCGGGGAATTTGCCGATGCCTTCGCCGCACTTTCTCCGGAGGAAAAAGAGGTGGCCAAGGATCTTCAAAAGTGGTTGCAATCGAACATCGGGCTTGCCGCCGAGGCCACTGCGACGCTCGATCCTGCAGGCGTCACCGGGTTTCATGAGCAGAGCAAGCCCCACGGGCAGGAGGCCCGGGAACAGCGCGAAAAATTCACTACGGCCCTGCAATGTTGTCCGGAGCCATCGAAAATCACCCTCTCGGCGCTAGGCGATGATTTTGACATCGCCGCGTGGCTCATCCACCGGATCTCGAAACTCGAGACAAAAATCCTTCCCGGGGAGGGTCAGTCCGCCGGCTTGGCCGTCTCCACCCCGCGTGCGAGTTCCTCGAAGGAAATATCCAGCGGCGGGTAATTTTCCCAGCCGCGGAGGTCGTAGTGCCACCACTCGAACGGGAACGGCACAAATCCGTGCTTTTGCATGACCGCTTCCAGTTTCAGGTTGTTTGCGCGCTGCTCGAGCGACCATTTTGCGGAGTCGCGGTGGGCTTTTTCGGAAAAATCATCATAGCCGGTCGGCATTGGCAGTTCGTTTCCGAGGTGGTCAACCAGCGTGACATCCACCGCCGTCCCCCGCGTGTGCTTTCCCCTGCTCTTTAGCGGGTCCGACACGTAGCGCTCGTCGGGGACGATCGCCCACATCTTCGCCTGCACCGGGAGCGGACGGTATCCGTCGAAGACCTTCAGTCCGAGCCCCTGCGACGCCAGATCCTCCTGCACCTTCTGCAGTGCGGCAGCCGCATCCCGGTGCAGATAGACCACCGGGAACGGATAGAGAACATGCCCCGTGAAGTTGTAAGTCGTCGCATAGCGGACCTCCTCCAGCGGCGGCGGATAGATGGAACTGCAAGCCCGCACCAAACCGTGCGCGACCTCCTCGGCTCCCCGCGCCAAAGGCATCAGAACAAGCAGCAACAAGAGGGCGTTCCGCAGACTTTTTATGGCCTGGCGGCATTTCCGTCCGCCGCCCCATCGAAGAATTTCGATTACCGCTCCCCTCATACCGTGAAAAATGCCCAGCCGAGCGCCTTCCGTCCAACGAATTTCCCAACATCCATTCCTATCAAGTCCTGAAAATGGAGAGAGTGCATCATCCTTCCCACTCAGGGAAGCCGGCAGGATGCCCGTGCTCCGCAGGGCAAACACCTCCGCTTTCAATCCCCGCGGCCGGTTGGATGGCATGTTTCAAGTGTCGCGGCGCGATCAAACTTGGACAGTGCGCGATCAAACCTGGACAAGCACAAAGCGCCCCCGTTCGCCTGCCGGAGCGTAGCGTAGGCGGGCGAATGGGGGCGACGCCGCAG
>QYQL01000060.1 GCA_007280915.1 Verrucomicrobiaceae bacterium
ATCGATGCAGCATCTGTGCCACTCCATGTGATGGCAAACGGGAACGCCTTGAAATCTGAGAGTCCGGGACACTCAGAAAATATGCATGGGATACCTGTTCCAAGTCCTTCGAGGGCTGCGATGCTGAATCCCTCGTAGTGAGATGGCATGACAAAGATATCTGCTGCCCAGAGATATTTCCTCACATCCGACTGTGGACCGCAGAAGCGAACGGAGTCGGAGACGGCGAGTTGTTCGGCGGTTTTTCGTTCAATCCGGTCCGGATGTTCGTTCCCGACCATGAGGTAGAGAAGAGACTGGGGTCGAGAGTCGAGGGACGAGGGCTTTTTCGCTTCTTTGCGCTCGTCGCTTATCTCCCGACTCTCGACATCACGCTTGCGCAGCATCGCCAGCGCCTCAATGATGGCAGAATAGTTTTTGACATCGTTCCCGTTTCCAACGGAGACGAGGGCGATATCGCAGTCGGTCAGTCCGATCTCAGCCCGTGCGGCGGCGCGCTCGGCATCTGTCGGTGGGAGGTATCGCACATCGTCGAACCAGTTCCAACAGAGGGTTGTTGGGTTATGGAGACGATTCCTTTCGTTGGTCTGGACAGACGGGCTGATGGCTATGGGACGGCAGCCGCAGAGACGAGAAAACTGCCTGGCGGCGATCTTTCTTGCCCTGAGAACTCCTGTGTAGGGAAAGTTGTTATGAACCGTGCGGAAGACCCTGCAACCGGTGATCCGGGGGACGGTTGTTGTAAGATCGCTGTTCTTTTCACAGTGCACATGAACAACGTCAACATTCTCCTTGCGAATGACCGCGAGATATTGCCAGATCCATCGAAAAAGGCCGGAACCAAATGGCAGGTGCAGGACCTGGAATCCGGCGGCTTCGAGTTGAGGGGCAAACTCCCCGACATTCGATTCGGTGGCGAGCGCGATGAGTTTGCATCCGGCTTTCCGCCAATGTGGAGCGGCCAGCTTGAGCATGACTTCGGCTCCGGAGGGACGAAGTTCGCCGAGCAGATGCAGAACGGTCATTGAGAAGGGAGTTGAAGGGGGAGGGAGAAATTGTTGATTCTGACAGCAATCAGCAATCCCGAATCAGCAATTGTTTGTAGATCCGAACCAGTTGGCGCGCGACCTCGGACCATGTGGCGGGAGGTGGAGGAGAGGCATGCCGAGACGAATTGTCGTTAAATGCACGCAGGGCACCCGGGAGTGAGGAGGAAAAATCCCCGGTGTTCTGCGGAGGTCTGAGATACGTGGCAGTGTCCCCGAAGGTGTCCCTGGCCCAAGGGAGATCGCTGAGCAGGAGAGGGCAACCCGCGGCGGCGGCCTCCATGGCGGCAAGGCTTTGTGTTTCCATTGTGCTTAGGAGAACGAATCCTCTGGCCTGCTGGAGGACTGGGGCGAGGCTCGCGTGATCGCCGATGGCCCCCCGATACGAGACAATTCCGTCCGACTTTTTGACAACATCAAGAAACTTCAGGTAATAGGGGTCGTTTTCGGAATATGGCTTTCCGATAAAGGTCAGTGGAACGCCTGCCTGAGCAGCGGCCCGGGCCAACTCGAGGACACGCTTGCGCTCTGTGATGGTGGCCACACAAACGAGCGGAGAATTTCGAACCGGGGCGCGTCCGGCGGAGGACTTGAAGAAGACATCGTCGGCGCCGGTGGGGATGATGTGAAGGCGGCTGGCTGGAGCATCGAAGAGAGTCCGCATGATCCACGCCTCCCATCCCGTGCTGGCCAGAATGGCGTCGGCCATCCGGTAGCTGTCCCATCGCAGGGGCAAACGAAACGATGAGGGGAGTGACCTGCGAAGAACCTTGTTGAGCAATCCCTGAAGGCGAAGCTGCGTTTTGCTCCTCGACCCCTGGCTCGTGAGGAGTTCGTGCATGACATACTTGATCCCTTTTCCGTGGGCGAAATGGATGCTGCCCGGGTTTGCCCTGCCGAAAAAATGGATGACGTCGCCCTTTTGTTCCGGATCCCACCAGCGGAGATATTCGACGTCCAGCCCTTCCATGCGCAAAGCTTGAGCCGTCTTCTCGATGAGGATCTGAAATCCGCCGTGCGTGAGGAGGAATGGCTCGTTGTGGTCGATCAGGATTTTCATGTTGCGGTCGAGGGTCGAGAGTCGAGGCTGGGGCGGCCGTCGAGGGCTTTTGAATCCTCGGTGATCTGCCGAGAGACTTTGAGAGGGCTACGATTTTCCAGAGAGCAGGTCTGCATCATCTGCCAATTCGTCGAAGGATTCGTCTGTGATATAGTTCTCGTCAAGGGCGACAAAGAGTTGCGAGACGGTTTCCATCAAAGATCCATAGGCAATTTCGAGAAAATGAGCAAAGCCCGCATCGGAGTTCCTTCCTGAGCCTTCCGCGATGTTTGAACCGATCGAAACTGACGCACGGCGAATCTGCGAAGTGAGCGCGAAAAGCTCCTCTTTGGGGAATTTCTTGGAAACCAAGTAAATCTTCCGATTCAGAGCACGAGACAGCTGCCAAGCTTCAATATTCTCAAATCGAAATTTTCTTCTATTTCGAGGGTTAATTTTTGCATTCATTCCATGGTATCCCCTCGACTATCGTCTCCTCTATCTGGACTCTTGACACTCGACCTTCGGCACTCGATGCACTTTGTCTAGCTCTCGACTCTGGACGTTCGTCTCTCGACGGTCACCCGCGCTTCGCGCGGATAACCTCCCCATAAATCTCCAGATGCCTTAGGGCGATGGCTCTCGGGTGATATTTCTCCTCGGCATCCTCTCTTGCCTTTTCAGCGAGCCTTGCGGCGAATTCTGGATCGCCAAGCATCCGTGAGACGGCCTCCCTCATGGAGCCGGCACTGGTCGGATCGATGAGCAATCCGTTTTCTCCGTCCCGGATGAGATCGGGAACCCCGCCCACGTTCGGGGCAATGACAGGCACCCCCGATGCCATGGCCTCCAAAACAACCATCGGGCAGTTGTCCTCAAGCGACGGGAGAACAAGAAGCGATGCTCCGCGAAACTCCTCACGCAGGTCGGCCCGTCCCAACATGCCGCCATAGTGGCACCAGCTCCGCGATTCCACCCGGCTGAAGAAGTCGTCACAAAATGGATTCCCGCGTGCGGCTCCGCCGAAGAACCGGAGATGGAACGGAAGCCGCTCCGACAAAGGTGTCACCGCATCGATGAAGGCGTTCTGGTTTTTTCTCGGCTGGACGTGACCGACGACGAGGACCTTTGGGGCGTCGGGCGTCGGGGTGCCGACCCTCTCCTCTCCGAGGGTGAAGAACGCGAGGTCCACCGCATTGGGGACGACCCAGGTTTTTCCGGCCAGGTCGGCGACATTCCGTTCGGTGTAGTTCGTGATGCAGACGACGCCGTCGAAGCGGGGAATCGAAAAAGTCTCGAGCATTTCCTGCGTTTTCCAATACGCCCGCGGCTGCATCGGGGTGACCTTGTTGATCAGGCGGAGATTGCCATGGATGGTCAGGACTTTCGGGAAGGGGGCGAGCGCCCCGCTGATGGCGCACCAGCGCTCGGTCCCCTGCGCGTGGACGATATCCGGCCTGATCTCGCGGAGCTTCTTTCTGACTGCCAGAACAGGTCCGGCATGAAGCGTCCTCAGAAAGCTCCAGGAGGGGAGGATGAGCTGGTGGTAGAAGATATTTGGAGCAATTTTTTCCGGAGCCGGGACCGGCTTTTTCCCGCAGCAAATGACGTGGATTTCGGGCGCGGGAGGCCGAGGGTCGATCGTGAGTCCGGTTTTGTTACCCGCGAGCAAAGCGAAGCCCTGGAGGAGCGCGGTGGGGGCGGATCCGAAAAAGGGCTTCGGGTGGGGCTGGTCGAAACGGTCGTCAACGACTAGGAAAGCAATGCGCATGGGACTTTTGAAGACCGAAAAAGGAGAAGCAGAGAACCTGGAAACCTTACCGCGCATTCGAGAGGCCGGGAGCCTCCAGATCATCCTGAACAGGCTGCAACGCGGGACGCCCCGGCCCCGGGTTTTCTTTGGATTTCCAAAGCGCCAGCGAGTTATCAATGGTTTTGAGCATCCCGCCTGAAAAAAACAAAGTCGTTATGGCGTTCGTGTAGTCACCAAAAATAAAAATATACTCAAAAGGCAGGTAAAGAATGGGAATCGAAATAAAAAGCGTCCATGCGAAAAACGGAGTATTCCGCGTCCTGTCAATCACCGCGAGGCAAAAACGAAAAGCGGTGAACATCAGTCCAATCAAAAAAACGGCACCGACAAAGCCCACTCTTTTAATCGTGGAAAGGGGGCCGCTGTGGTAGGAACCGCGAATGAGATGGCCCTCGTATTTGGCTGAGTTCATGAACCCCCCGATACCAAGCAGTTCGTCGCTCATGAGCATCATTTCCTTGAACGTGTAGCCGAATCCGTCCCCAAACATTTTACTGCGCATATGGTCAGGACGGGTCCATGCATCCTTCCACATTTCGAACCGCCAGTCGGCAGTGTCATCGGCGCTGCGTATTGCCGCTGCGTCCCAGTCGATCGGGATGAAGGACAGGGCGCGCTGAATGGCAAACGGAACGGGGGCCCCGGCCATGTGGACACTCGAAAGCAGGATGACGGACGCAATCGCAATGCAGGCAAGGATCATGTTATCCAAGTAGCGTTTGCGGACAACCGAGCCGATCACCATGTAGGCGGCAATCGCCATGATGAGATTCCGGAAGCCGGAAAGCCCGCTCAGAACCAGCCCCGAGGCCCATAAAAAAAACCTCCCGAAATACATCGGGTTCACCAGCGTGATCGGCGGGTAGAGAGCGCAGAGGGTCAGGATCAGCGGCCTTCCGATATTTGCCAAGGACGTGATGCGTATCTCTGTGGATTCAAGTTCTCCTCCGGATGACAGGCCGAGATTGAAGTCCTCAATATTGACGCCGCTGTAAAACGGATAAATCACCCCCGCGGTTTTCGGGAAAAACTCTGTAAGAATAAAAAGTGAGGAGGGAATGATCATCGCGCATGCGAGGATGAGCGGCATCCTGCGCCCCATTTTTTCACCGACCCGGCCCTGCGAAATGACGAGGTATGCCAGGAGCGTCAGCATAAGGGTGAAATAGGGGCGCCCTCCCACCAGTTCGGTGCGCATGGCCAAAGTGCCAACGGGGTTCCTGATATAGACAGAAAGCAGATATGCCGCATTGGCCCAAATGAACAGATCCATGGCATTTGTGGTGTTCCTGAAGGGCTGCTTTTTGAAGGAAACATGGAAAAGATACAGCCCGAATCCCCCGATGATCCCGATTTCCTTGTAGCTGAATGGCAGGGAGATGGCGCCAATCGAACCGTCCGCAAAAAATGTCAGCGGGATGAGCATCCAGTAATACTTTCCGAGGGAAAGTCCGACTGTCATTGCGATCGCTGCGGCTGCGCCTAGCAGAATCAGCTTGAAATCTCCGGTTGCGATCGCCCGTCCTGTATAGATGGCGGCAAGAAGACCAAGAATCGTCACGCCCACAATAGTGAGTGTGCGCGTGTTTAGTGGGCCTTGGTTCATAGGTTAGAAATGGGATGGGAAAGTTTTCAGTGATTCAGGGACAGAGAAGAAAAAGATGAAATGTGAAATTTGAAGCGTGAAAGCGTAAAATCAGACGAGGGGCAGTTTTTCGGAAATGGGGAATTTGGAATGCGGAATACGAAATACGAAGTGGGAGCGGGAAAGCGGATTTGGGATTGCTTATCCCCACCGGGAGGAGCGGGCAAGCTGCCGCCTTTGGTCATTCCGGCGATTTTTGCCGAAGACCACACACTGTTTTTGGATTTTCCCGCGCTGCGCAAACAGAAGGGGTGAAATTTGAAACCTGAAGCGTGAAATTATCGGTTTCGTTTCTCCTTTGTTCTTTTCGACATTGTTACAAAAATTGAGATCAGTTCGTCTGCCTCTTGCCAGAGAAGGTCGGTTTGAGCCGAAGAAACTCCACAATAATCGCGGAAAAGCTCGATCCAACCCCGGAGTGCGGGGGCACTCGGGGAAGCCTGCATAAAATGCAGC
>QYQL01000083.1 GCA_007280915.1 Verrucomicrobiaceae bacterium
GGACAACCTCGGTAATTTCCGCATCATCAACCACAACGGCAAGCTCATAGGCTGGGATGTCGTCGCGGTTCCAGACGAGGAAGTCGCCAAAATCGAGCAGGGCGGTCTTTTCGACTTTTCCGAAGTGGCCGTCGTGGAATGTGACGCGACGGTTGTCCGGGACGCGGAAGCGCCAGTTGAATCCCGCCGGGGATTTGAAGGATTTTGCCGTCGAGGTATCGCCCCTCCATTCGGGTGGAAAGACCGGCTCCTCCTCGTGCGGGGCAAGAGTGGCGACCTCTTTGCGCGAGCGGGTGCACGGGTAGATCCGTCCTCCGTCGCGAAGCCGTTTCCACGCCAAAAGATAGAGGTCACGCCTTTCGCTTTGGAAAACCGGCGCGCCGCTCCACCGGATCCCGAGCCACTCGAGGTCCTCGATGGCGGCCTCGGTGAATTCGCGACGGCACCGGTGCGGATCAAGATCCTCGATGCGGAGAATCACCTCGCCGCCTGCGTTCCGTGCGCGGAGGAAGGCAGTGTGAAATGTTGCCGCGTGTCCGAGGTGGAGGAACCCGGTGGGAGTGGGAGCGATTCGGCCGCGATACTTCACGCCAGGCGGGCGGCGGAGGATTTTGGTCCCTCCTCCGGCTCGGAGTGCCAGTTGGCGAAAATCTCCTGGTCCTCGAAGAGTTCCTGCGGATCGATCGCGTAGTCCGGTTTGACGAGGACGCCCTTGTCCGCGTATTCCGGCTGGCAATCAAGGCAGTAAGAGGCGAGTTCGCTGCAGATCCAGCGGATGTCGCGGTTCAGAAGGCGCCCGACGAAGTGGCTGGGAGTGTTGTGAAAATGGGACATCATCCAGCGGCGGAGAAAGCTGGCCTCGAGCATCTGCGCCGCGATGAGAAGGTCGTCGTATTTTGTTCCGACCTGGGCGAGCGCGGTCTCGGCGATCCTCTGGCCGACTGCCGCCGTGCACTTCCGGGGCCTGCGGAAAAAGATCTGGGTCTTCGGGTCGTCGAAATATTTGTTCAGCGGGGATTTGACGATCCCCTTGCCGCCGAGCGCCTCGACGCATTCGTTGTTGCCCGTTACCACGAGCACGTGGGAGACGTGGATGTCGCTGAGGCGTGACCATCGGGTGAACCATGCGATGCCGGTCGAGAGCTGGGAAGAACCGGTGTGAGTGAAGCCGATGTAGCCCGGCTTGTAGTTGTCCCCGAATGCGGGGGCGAGGGATTGCACGCACAGCCGGGGGCGGGAGAGCCGGCTGGTATCCAGACGTTTCATGATGGAACTCTAATCAGGCGGCCGCGGATGAAAAGCCGGAACTCACGGCTGGTAGACCGAGCCGAAGTAGGCATGGAAAATCCCGGAAAGCGTCCGCGATTCGCCCAGATCAAGCAGGGCCTGGTTGAGCGGAAGCCGGAGGGGGCTCCCGATCGCCAGCGCAAACCCGTAGTTCTGCGGGGCGAAAACCGGTCCGACCTCTGTAATGGGAAGCCGGGGGTGGTTGAAGTCGTAGCTCTGCAGGACCGGCGCATCATCGACCACTGCGGCGGCCTTTTGCCCGAGCATGGCATCGACGGCAGAAGCGAGGTCCTTCGCCGGGTAAATCGTGATGCCCTTGTCCCGCAGGTAATGCTCGGCGGTGGAGCCGGAGACGACGGCCACCGTCTTTCCCGGGAGGTCCTCCGGTCCGGAAATCCTGTTCCCCAGTTTTTCCAGAGTCATGGAGCTGGTGATGCTGGAAGTGAGGTAGGCCACGGTGATGATGCCGAGGATGATCCATGCCACCATGACGAGACGGCCGAGAATTCCGGGAAATCCCTTGTAGGCCGACTTGCCGGTGAGCGCGAGGGTGACCACGTAGTAGAACGCCTCGGCGGCGCCAGCGGCTGTCGTCTTCGGAAAATCCGGATTGTGCCTACGTTCGAAAAAATACACGAGAACCGTGAAGGCGACGACCGCTGCGACCACATACCAGAAGACCTCCATCCTGAGGAGGTCCAGCAGATCGGCTCCCAGCCGGGCGACGGAATGCGGGCGGGCTTCGGAGAGCATGATCTGGAAGCCCGAGCGGAAATACGGCTGCGAGAATTCCACCAGCGAGAGGCGGTCCTTTGTGATTCCCACGTTTCCGGCAAGAACATCCACTTTGCCGGCGTTGACCGCCCGGATCCCTTCATCCAGCGAGGGAAATGTCGTGTAGGTGAACGTCCAGGAATTCAGGGCGGCGATTTTTTCCCAGACATCCACCGCGACGCCGGTGAACGGCGGTCCCTTGACGACGAACGGCTCCTCGCCCGCCAGTCCGACACGCAGGGGTTCGGCGCCATGCGCCCACGCGCAGGTCAGGCACGCGAATGCGGCAAGGAGGAGCTTCACCATTTCCGCACGCGTGAAAGCCAGAAGACACCGATGGCCGATCCGATGGCGAAAAAGTTGATCAGGTAGAACGGCCACATCGCGCTTTCCATCGGCATCGGAAGCCGGACGTTCATGGAAAAGATCCCGACGACGAGGTTGGCGAGCATGATCGCGATTGTCCAGATTGTGAACTGCTTGATCAGGATGTTCAGGTTGTGGCTGACGATCGATGCGCGCGCATCCATCATGCCGTGCATGACCTGTGCGTAGATGTCCGCCCGGCGCAGGCACTGCTGGTTTTCGATGATGATGTCTTCCAGGAGGTTCGTTTGCTCGTGGTCCAGTCCAAGCTTGTCGGCGGCCGATTTGAGGCGGTCGAGGAGCATCGCGTTCGAGCTGATCGAGTTCAGGATGTAGACGAGGCTTTTTTCCAGCGCGAACATGTTGAGCAAATGCTTCGTCTCCATCGAGGTGATGATCCGTCGCTCGAGCGAGTCGGAGAGCATGTTGATCGCCTTCAGGTGGCCCTCGAAATGCGAGATGGTCTGGTAGAGGAGCCGGAGGATGACATCCTGGATCGAGTGGATCTTGAACGGAACGCGGCCCTCGAAGAGGGGGGCGTCGTCGGGCATGACGACGACCAGGTAATCCTCATAAACAAAGACGCCCGTCGAAGTGAGTTTTAGGAGGAAATTGTCGTCCGCGCAGAAGCTCTTCGGGCGCTTGAAAATGAAGGCGGCGTGGTCGTGTTCGAATTCCAGGCGGGAGAGTTCATCCGGATCCAGCGAGGATTGGAGCGTGTGGTAGTCGATGTTGTGGAGTTCGAGCAGATCCGCCTCATCGTCGATGGTCGGGGAATTGTAGACGATGACCTGCCCCTCGCCCTGCGCGCATGGCAGAAGCGTCCCACTCTCCTCGTCGATCCGGTAAAACGTCCTTTGCCCGCCGGAATGGGCAGGGGCCGTCCCGATCGTTTCCAACGGATGTTCTTTTTCCAGGTTGGACATCACCGGAAACGTATGCGCGAACCCGCGACTCTGTCGAGCACCGAGGATTACCGCGCCGCGCTATTTCAATCCGGATCCTGGTTCGCCGGGTTTTGCAGGTTTGAATGCCAGAAACTCATAGACCGAGCGGTCGGGTTGGAAGTGGTTCACGTGCCGCAGGATCAGGCGAATGCCGGCGCTCTGCAGCGAATCGCCTTCTCCAAGGCGGGAACCAAGGGACGCATCGCTTTCCAACGCCTCAACCAAGTCGCGATTCTGTGCAAGGACGACGGGCTTCGCTCCCGGAATTGAGATGACAGAGACGGGCAGGAAATCATCCGGGGAGACTCCTGAAAAAACAGGCGTGGGTTCGTGCGCTTCCGCATGCCGCACCTTGAGTTGGATCATGCGCGCCCTGGCATCCGGCGCCGTCGATTCCAGTGCCACGGTGATGGCGTCCAGCAGGCTGTGGCGCACGTCGCCCAACTCGGTCAGCGATTGCAGATTTTGCAGCTCGTCCTGGCTTTGGATCGCCTTGGCCAGGGAGGAAATCTCCTTCAGGTAGGCATTTTTCTGGGTGTCAGGAACGAAATACATGACGACGAGATGGACCGGGTTTCCGTCCGGCGATCCATAGGCGATGCCGTTCGGGCTCCAGCCGACCGCGCAGAGGAGTTCTCCATCCTTCGAGCACCGGGCGTGCGGGCAGGCCCATCCTTTGCCGATCCCGGTGTTGTGGACCTGCTCGCGCTCGAGGACTTTTTCGGTGATGCCCTCATCGATGTCGTTGTCCGGAATCGCCTCGATGAGCGTGGCAAGAAGTTCCAGTGCGCTGGTCTTGTCGTTGTCGGGCAGCTCGATGAGGCGTCCGTCCTGCAGGGCGTTGAGAAGGCTTTTCATATCAGTCGATGCCGAATTTGTTGTGGAACCAGACCTTCACGCGGTGCGTGAGGACGGCGTAGCAGAGGATAAATCCCGCAATCCACGCCCAGTAAATGGGGGGCAGGGGGACGAAGCTGAAGTAACCCGCGAACGGCAGATAGGGCAGCAGCCCTCCGGCGAGCATGACGATTGCCGTGGTGGCCAGCAGGAACGGGCTCGCGATGCTCTGGAGGAAGGGAATTTTTCTGGTTCGGATGATGTGCACGATCAGCGTCTGCGTGAGGATCGATTCCACGAACCATCCGGTGTGGAAGAGGTGTTCATAATACGTCTTCATCTCCGGGGACGTTGCGGGATCGGAGTAGAGGTGGCACTTGAAGAAGTAGAGCATGAGGAAAAACGTCGCGTAGTCGAAGATCGAACTCATCGGCCCGATGAAGGTCATGAAGCGCCGGATGTTGCCGATGTTCCATTTGCGCGGGGTGGCGAGATATTCGTCGTCCACGTGATCCGATGGGATGCCGATCTGTGAGGCGTCATAGAGAAGGTTGTTCACCAGAACCTGGATCGGGGCCATCGGCAGGAACGGCAGGAAATAGCTGCCGCCGACGACGCTGAACATGTTGCCAAAGTTCGAACTCGCGCCCATCCGGATGTATTTGATGATGTTTCCGAAAACCCGCCGTCCTTCCAGAATGCCATCCTCGAGGACGAGGAGGCTTTTTTCCAGCAGGATGATGTCCGCGGATTCCTTGGCGACATCCACCGCGGTATCGACCGAGATGCCGACATCGGCGACGCGCATCGAGGGGGCGTCGTTGATGCCATCCCCCATGTAGCCGATGACGTGGCCCTTCTTTTGGAGGGCGATGATGATGCTCTCCTTCTGGGCGGGTGAAAGGCGGGCGAAGACGCTCGTTTTTTCCGCGAGATCGCCGAGCTGGTCCTCGTCGAGCCCGAGGATCTCGTCGCCGGTGACGATTTTCCCCGGGTCGAGATCCACGTCGCGACAGATCTTGCGGGTGACGAGCGCGTTGTCCCCGGTGAGGATTTTTGTTTCGACCCCGTATTGTTTCAGCGAGGAGATCGCCTTCGCGGCGGAGCCTTTCGGGGGATCCAGAAAAGCGATGTAGCCCAGCAGAATCAGGTCCCCCTCATCGGCCACCGAGAAGACCGTCTTGGATTGCGGAAATTCGCGGTAGGCGATGCCCAGAACCCTGTAGCCGTCGCGGCTGAGCTCCTCGTATTCCTCAAGCAGATCGCTCTTGATCAGGTCGATCATCAGGTGGATTTCATCGTCGACCTGGTAGTGGGTGCATGCCTTGTAGATGTCCTCGACCGCCCCCTTGCAGATGAGCACGTGGTCGCCCTCGTAGTCCACGACGACTGACATCCGCTTGCGCTGAAAGTCGAACGGGATTTCATCCACCTTGCGGCAGCCGCGGTCCACATCGAGATCCGTATGGGAAAGCACCGACCGGTCGAGCAGGTTGCGCAGCCCCGTCTGGTAGTAGCTGTTCATGTAGGCGTAGCGCAGCACGTCCTCGCTTTCGCGGTTCGTGACATCCACATGTTTTTCAAGGATCACGCGGTCCTGGGTGAGCGTTCCGGTCTTGTCGGTGCAGAGGATGTCGATCGCGCCGAAGTTCTGGATCGCGCTCAGGTGTTTGACGATGACCTTCTTTTTCGACATGGCCATCGCCCCCTTCGAGAGGTTCACCGTCACGATCATCGGCAGCATCTCCGGGGTGAGGCCGACGGCAACCGAGAGACCAAAGAGCAGCGCCTCAGCCCAGTTGCCCTTCGTGAGTCCCACGATCAGGAAGACGACGCTCACCATCACGACCATGAACCGGATCATCAGCCACGTGAATCCGGCGATGCCGCGGTCGAAGCTCGTCTGGACGCGCTCGCCGGAGAGCTTTTCAGAAATCGAGCCGAAGTGCGTGCGCACGCCGGTGTTGACGACAATGCCGCGTGCGCTGCCGCTCACGACGTTGCTGCCCTGAAAGCACGCGTTCTGGAGCTCGATGATCCCGCGTCCGGCGACCTCGGACGCGCCGGCATTTTTTTCGACCGGCATGGATTCGCCGGTGAGCGACGACTGGCTGACGTAGAAGTCCTTTGCGGCGATGAGGCGCAGGTCCGCCGGGATGATGGCTCCGGCCTGCAGCGTGACGATGTCGCCGGGGACGATCTCCGCCATGGGGATTTCGAACTCCCTGCCGTCGCGAAGCACAAGGCAGTTTGTCTGCACCATGGCGCGGAGCTTTTCCACCGCCTTGCCCGAGCGGTTCTCCTGAAAATAGGCGAGGCCGACACTCAGGACGATCATGCCGCCGACGACCGTGGCGGAGCGGAAGTCGCCCATGATGATCGACACCGCGCAGATGACGAGAAGCTGGATGACCAGCGGATTTTTGCAGCGCTGGAGAATCTCCGTGACGAAGCCGGCTTCCGCCTTCGTTCCGAGGTCGTTCAGTCCGAACTCTTCGCGCAGGGATTCGACTTCCGATTCGTTGAGGCCGGTGTCCCGGGTCCGGAGAAACGGGATGACTTCCTCGTTTGTCATCCGGCAGGATTCGACGAGTTTCCGCTCATGATCCGAAATCGTGCCCGAGGCCGCCTTGGCAGCCTTGCGGAAGGCGGTCGGGTGGATTTTGGCCAGAATGGTTCGATGGATCATCGGAGAGGAAGTGATTGGAGGTTTTCCTCCGTGAAATCAAGCGCCGATGGAAATTCGCGCGACGTGACCGTCGGCTCCGGGAAACCGCCGTGCTGCGGGAGTCCGGCTACTTCCGGGAGATCCTGTCGAATTCCGCAAGCGCCATGCCCACGACCTGGTCCATGTTGTAATATTTGTAGGTGGCGAGGCGGCCGATGAACGAGGTGTCCGGTTCGGCGTCGGCCCGCTCCTTGTATCGCGCATAAACGGCCGAGGTATCGGGGGCGGGGATCGGGTAGTAGGGTTCCCTGCCGAGGCCGAAGTCGTCCGGGTATTCGCGCACGATCGTCGTGTTTTCGCAGAGCTGCCCGGTCGCATGCTTCATCTCGACGATCCGCGTGTAGTCGTGGTCGTTCGGGTAATTCACCTGCATGGCCGGCTGCCAGAAGCCCTTTTTTCCGGAGACCGGCTCGCGCGCGACAAGCTGCTGAGGTGTGAACGACTCCTCTTCGAATCGCAGCGACCGGTAGGGCAGGCGGCCCTCGCTGAAGTCAAAATATTCATCGACCGGTCCGGTGTAGATCATCCGTTTGAACGAGACGTGCGGGAGCACATCGCGGTAACCGGTGTTGAGGAGGATTTTCACCCGGTCCGCGCAGGAGGCGATCATGCGCTCGAACATGCGGGTGTATCCCGCCGCCGGGAGAGCCTGGAATTCCTCGGTGAGGTAGCGGTCGTCTCGGTTCGTGCGGATCGGGATGCGTCCGCAGACAGAGGCGTCGAGATCGCGCGGATGCCTGCGCCATTGCTTGAGCGTGTAGCCCTCGAAGAATTTTTTGTAGAGCTCGCGTCCGACCTGCGAGACGATGACCTCCTCCGAGTTTGCCGGGCTGGTGACCGGTTCGCGCCATTTTTCCAGCGTTGCGGCCATCTCCTCCGGCGTGGATTTTTTTCCGGTGAACTGCTCGAAGGTATTCAGGTTGATCGGAAACGGCCAGTAGGCGCCGTCGGTCCAGGAGAGGATCCGGTAATCCACCGGGTGCCATTCTGTGAATTGCGACAGGTATTCGCGGATGCGCGGCGAGTTTGTGCGGAAATAGTGGGGGCCGTAGTTGTGGATGAGGACGCCGTGGTCGTCGTAGCGGTCGTAGGCATTTCCTCCGATGTGGGCGCGTTTGTCCACGACGAGCGAGGTTGCTCCCTTCTGCGTGGCCAGCCGCTCGGCCATCGTGAGCCCGGAGAACCCGGCGCCGATGATCAGGTAATCGAAGTTCCAGGCCATGGAACTACCTCTCCGGCGCGGGCGATTTTGATTTTTCCCCGTCGCGATACCAAAGGATTCCGTATTTGCGGAGATTGGAGACGAGGGCGCGGAGGTTGTCGGCGGTTTCTCGGTTGGCGATGAGCGTTCCGAGCGCGCCCTGACCCTGGCGGACTTCGCGGAGGAGCGCGCGGATGTCCGAAAGGGCGTGCTGCAGCTCGTCAGCCGCTTTTTTCGCGGAATCCATCGTGCCCTTGCCGCTCTCGATCGTGGTTTCGGCCTTCGCGACGACGCCGTCCACCTTTGCGGAGGCGGCTGCGAGCGAGGAGCTGGTTGTCTGGAGATTTTTGAGGGTCTCCTTAAGCGAGGCGATACCCTCCTCGTTGAGAAGTCCTGAATCAAGTTTTTTGACCACCGAGTTGACGTTGCCGACCGTCGTGCGGAGTTCGGCGACCAGCGCTCCCGCGTCCTCCGCCATGCCGCCGAGTCCGCCACCGCCGTTCGTGCCCTTGATTGTGGTTCCCGGAGCGATCGGGGCAGAGTCCTTGGCACCCGGCTTCAGGTCGATCTGCACAAATTTGTCGCCGAGGAGTCCCGAACTGCCGATCGTGAATTCGCTGGCACTCGGGATTTTCACATGGTCAAAAATCCTGAGATCCACGTAAACGCCGTTCATGTCGGGAAGGATGATCGGATCGTTGACCATGCGTCCGATCTTGGCGCCGGCCAGGAGCACCTCGGATCCCCGGAGCAGCCCGCTGGCATTCGGAAACTCGACCCGCAGGTTGTAATAGTTCCTGACGCCCTCGCCGAGGCGGCCGAAATAAACGACCATCATGCCGATCGTGACGATGCCGATCAGAATGAATATGCCGACTTTTGTCTGAGTGAAGCGTTCTTCGCTGGTCATGTGATGGGTCCTCAATAAACGGTTTCTCCCGAGCGTCCATCCACAAAATCCCGGATGATCGGGTCCTGCGCGTCGCGGAGCTGCTGGGTGGTGCCGAGAAAATGGATGCGGCCTTCATGCAGGAGAGCGACGCGATCGGCGACGCGGTTGCAGCTGACCATGTCGTGGGTGACGACCAGAGACGTGACGCGGAGCTGGCTCTGGAGCCGGCGGATGAGCCGGTTGATGCTGTCCGAGACGATCGGGTCGAGGCCGGCGGTCGGCTCGTCGTAGAGGATGACATCCGGCGGGGAGATGATCGCGCGGGCGAGGGCGACGCGCTTGCGCATGCCGCCGCTGAGGTTCACCGGCATCTTGTGTTCGTGTCCGGTCATGTTGACCATCGCGAGCGAGCGGGCGACCTTTTCGCGGACGACCGCCGGGTCGTGCTCACCCCGCTCCCGCAGGGGGAAGGCCACGTTGTCGAAGACGTTCATCGAATCGAAGAGCGCCCCGTCCTGGAAGAGCATCCCGATTTTTCTCCGGATCGGCTCCAATTCCCGTTCCTTGAGGGTCGTGATCTCGCTGCCCTCGAAGACGATGCTGCCGGAGACCGGCCGCATGAGCCCGATCAGGTGGCGGAGGAACACGCTTTTTCCGCCGCCGCTTTTTCCCAGGAGCACGAGCGTCTCGCCCGGGAAGAGATCCAGGTTGAGGCCGCGCAGGATTTCCTGTCCGCCGATGCGCTGGACGAGGTTCTGAACATGGATCAAGGGCTCGATCATCGCTGGCCTGCGGGGAAAAGGATGTTCAGCGCCATGGTGAGGAAAAAATTGGTGATGAGGATCGCGAGCGAGGAGGTGACCACTGTGGCCGTCGTGGCCCGGCCAACCCCGACCGCCCCGTCTTTGGCCCGGAGGCCCTCGCGGCAGCTGATGAAAACGATCAGTCCGCCGAAGACGAACCCCTTGATGAGGGACATCATGATGTCGCTCCCCTCGGTGAATTTTTGAACATTCGCCACAAAGTAGACCCCGGTGATGCCCAAGACATGGACCCCGACATAGTAGCTGGCCAGGACGCCCAGCCCGACGCACTCGACGACGAGAATCGGCATCGAGATCAGCATCGCGAGCGCGCGCGGGACGACAAGGTAGTCCACCGGGTTGACCGCCAGTGCGCGGAGGGCATCGATCTGCTGGGTGACCTTCATAGTGCCGATCTCGGCGCTCATCGCCGCACCCACCCGGCCGGCAACCATCAAGCCGGTCAGCGCGGGACCGAGTTCGCGGAACATGGCCAGGGTGACGACCGGCCCGACCGCGGTTTCCATGTTCAGGCTGGCAAACTGGAAATATGCCTGGGCCGTGAAGACGGCGCCCGTAAATGCGCCGGTGACCACCACGACGAGCTGGGATCCGAATCCGATTTCGGCAATCTGGCGGATCGTCAGGCCCATCCGGATCCTCCCGCGTGCGATCGAGCCAAACGTATCGCCGGCCAGCATCGCCAGCTCACCCAGCGATGCGAGGATCGGCGAAAACAGCCCGCTGAATATGGAGAAGACCCGCATGGAATACGTCAGCCGGAGTGACCGGTGGCAGCGAAGCTCAAGCGATGCGCTCGGTTTTCTTTTTTGAGCTGACCTCCGGCGGGAGTTGGCCGACGAACTTCGCGTTCAGTCCCACTTTCCGGAAGATGGACTCGATATCGTGCTGGGTGGGGACCACGGCACTGAATTCCATGTAAATGATGTCATGGTTGGTATCCACCTTGTAGCGCAGCCCCGACAGGACATCGAGTTCCAGAGCCAGCCCCATCATCTTGTCCGGCCGCCTGACCCCGGCCGCATAAACTTCCAGCTCAATCATGCCGGTCAGTGTCCCTCTCCGGAGCAGCCAAATCAAGGCTCAATTTCACCGGTGGTGGAGGGCGGCGAGCCGTGCTGCAACTCCGACAACTCGACCGTGCCGTCAACGTTCAAGAGGATCAGGTGGTCGTGAAACTCCTTGAGTGTGCTGCGGTGGCCGACGCTGACGAAGGAGATCCCCAGTCCGCGCAGGCTCTGGTAGAGGATCCGTTCGTTCTCCTCGTCGAGCGAGCTGGTGGCCTCATCGAGGAATGCCAGAACAGGTTTGCGCAGAAAAATCCGGGCGAATGAGACGCGCTGCTGCTCGCCGAGAGAGAGGATATTCGTCCAGTCCACGCTGCGGCCGAAATCGCCGTCCACCCGGTCCAGCACCTCGGTGAAGTGGACCTTTTTGAGAGCCTCCCGGATCACATCGTCGTCCGCGCCTTCCTCGCTTTGCGGGTAGACCAGCTGGGAACGCAGGTTGCCCTGCACCATGTAGGGGCGCTGGGACAGAAAAATCAGGTCGTTGAGTTTCGGCCGCTCAATGCTGCCCTCTCCGCTCTGCCACAAGCCGGCTATGGTTCGCAGGAGCGAGCTTTTCCCCGTTCCGCTTGCCCCCATGATGAGCACGCTCTGGCCGGGCGGCAGGGTGAAGTTCAGCTTGCGTGTCAGGGTTTTCTCCGCGCCGGGGGTTTGAACGGTGAGGTCTCTCAGCTTGAGCCGGAGAGCGTCTTCGTCAACCGCAAGCTGCGTCCCTGTCTCCATCAAAGCGTCCTCGGCGTCGTAATCATCCAGCTCATCCCACAAATCGCCGAGTCGCTTGATCCCTGCAGCGAACGCGCTGAGGCCTTCGAATTGCAGAATGATGACGCTCAGGGCCATGAGGACCTGGGCGAATGCGCTCTGAGCCTGTGTCACGACACCGAACTCGATGGCACCCCGCATATACAAGGGGGCCACGATGAGCGTAGGCAGAATGAGGGCGAGATAGTTGTAACTATTCGTGAAGAAGCCGAGGGTCCGGTTCCAGCCGATGATCCACGTGGTGTTTTTTACGACTTCGGTGAAGCGCGACAGAAGATCGCGGTGCTCGCGTTTCTCACCCCGGAAAAAGGCGATGCTTTCCGCGTTGTCCCGCACGCGCACGAGGGCATACCGGAAGTCGGCCTCCTTTTGGTATTGATTGAAATGAAGCCCCACCAGCCGCTTTCCGATCAGGATCGAGAGCCCTGTGCCGACAGTGGCGTAAAAGACAAGACCCACGGGCAGGGTCCACGAAATCGCCCACAGGATCCCGATGAACGCGAAGAGCGTCACCACGGAATTGATCAGGGTGAGGAGGTATCCGAGCACGCCGGTGGTGAACGATTTAACATCTTCCGAGATTCGTTGATCCGGATTGTCCACGCTCATTGAGGTGCGCAGGCGGTAGTAGGCGCGGTTGAAAAAGTAGCGCTTCACCAGCAGGTGCGTCATCCATTCCCGCCACAAGAGCGAGAGGCGCTGGCCGGTATAACTATAAAATACGCTGACCGGAATCGCGATTGTGAACGTGGCGAGGTAAATCCAAAGGTCGTGGTAAAACGCGGCCGCATCCCGCTGGACAAGCGAGGTGATAAAATTCCGCGCCGCATAGCTCACGAGCACCTGCACCACGCCGACAGCGAGGCAAAGGCATAGCATCGCGGCAACGAGAATCCGCGTCTCCCGGCGGTTGCCGGTGATGAAGAACGCCTTCGACAGCTGGGCAAGCCGCCGGAGGACTCCGAGGTGGGAGGATTTCGGTTCTGCCACGTCTGACATGACAGTCCCTCCCGTTTAGAGTCTGCCCAGCAAAAGGAGGACTAGCAGAATCACCAACACGAGGCCGAGTCCTCCGCTTGGATAATATCCCCAGCCCCGGCTGTGTGGCCAGGTCGGGAGTGCGCCGAGCAGCATCAAAATCAGCAGAATGATCAGAATTGTTCCTAACATATGAGTCCTTTCGTTGTGCGAACGATGTTCGCGGGGTTTTGTGAATCCTTCATGAAATAAGAATACCTTACGGTTGGCTGGCGGCTATGGGGTGTTGTCCTACCCGCAGACTTCACCGCGAGCGGGAATTCTTTTCCGCGGCCCGGTGAAGGCGATCCTGTTTTTCCCGGGAGCTTTCCTTCTTTGTCTCCGTGGCCGGCTGCGCGTCCTCCACGCGGGGCTTGCTCGGCCAAAGAAGCCGCCACGGTTCCCGTTTGAGCGTGTCGGTGAGTTCCTCGGTGTTGCTGATCACTTTCTGAATCTTGGAATTGTTGAGCGTCTCCATGAATGTCTTTGCATTTTTAATGGTCAGGGCCAGGTCGGATTCCGGACCGGTGAGGCGGTTCAAGTGATCGTTCATGGATTCGGGAACGTCCGGCACCCGCTCGCCCACGAACTCGGCATGATTTTCCGCCAGTCCGCTGCCGGCATCTCCCTGGAGAAAGTCGATGACCTGCTGTCCCATGAGCCCCTGCTGGACCAGATGGACGGTCACCTTGCGGTAGATCTCCGCATCCCTGGCCACGCGGACGTCAATGGCGACCTCGTAGTCGGGGTGGCTGGCTGGACGCTTTTCCAGCGGGACCGGCGAGTCGAGCGAGGTGACTTTTCCGATCTCTCGGCCCGCCAGGAGGACCGGGGCGCCGGGGCGGATCCCGTTCGCGTTGTCGTAGTAGATGCGATAGGTGTTGAGAGGCCGGATGATGCCCGGCATCCCGACGATGACCAGGACGGCGAGCAGGACGGCGGAAGTTGCCAGCACCAGGATGCCGGTGGTGATTTCATTTTTGTGGATTTGCATGGGTTACTCCTTGGTTTGTAAATGCGCGGAATAGGATGAGAGGAAGGCGATGACATCCGGGTTGTCCGAGTTTTTGAAGGTGTCCGGGGTTCCCTCGAGAATCATTTTCCCTTCATGGAGAAACGCCATGCGCGTCGCGACGGCAAACGCGCTTTCCATCTCGTGGGTGACGACAATGGACGCGACCTTCTGCTCATCGCGCAGGTGGATGATCAGGTCGTTGATGATTTTGCTGTTGATGGGATCCAGCCCGGCGGACGGCTCGTCGAAAAGCACCAGATCCGGGTCCAGTGCCAGGGCACGGGCCAGGCTGACTCGCTTCTGCATGCCGCCGCTCAGCTCCGATGGAAGTTTGGTCCGGGCATCCGCGAGCCCGACCAGTTCCAGCTTTTGATCGACGATGGACGCGATCTCGTCGCCGCTTTTGTCGGAGAGTTCGGTGAGCGGCAGCGCGATATTCTCACCAACATTCATCGAGCTGATCAGCGCCGCATTCTGATAGACCATGCCGATCCGCTTCCGGACCGCGTTCAGTTTGGAGCGGGAGAGTTTAGTAACCTCCTGACTGTCGAAAAGCACCGAGCCCGAATCCGGTTTCAGCAGCCCCATCAGGATGCCCAACAGCGTGCTCTTGCCGCTGCCACTGAGTCCCATGATGACCAGCACCTCCCGCGCAGGAAGTGTGAAATCCACGGATTCCAGGACGACCTTTCCCGCGAAGACCAACTTTACCCCCCGCATCTCAACAAGGTTCTTTGCCGGCTTACTCATGGAAACAGGACCACCATAAAAATGTTGCAGAGCGAGTCACAGGCGATCACCGCGCTGATGGCGGTCACCACGCTGGAAGTCGTCGCACTTCCCACGCCGACGGCACCGCCGCGCACCGCAAGCCCTTTGTAGCAGGCGATGACTCCAATGATGCCGCCGAACAAAAAGCTTTTGACGACTCCGGCCAGAATGTCCTTCGTCAGCAGGTTTGCCATGACCTGGTCGAGAAAAAATCCGTAGCTGAGGTGTAGCATCACGCTCGAAATGAACGCGGCGCCGGCCATTCCGGAAACAACCGAAATGACCGCCAGGCAGGGCGTCAGCAAAAAGATCGACAGGAGCCGCGGGACGAGCAGGTAGCGATGGGCGCCGATCCCCATTCCTTCGATCGCATCCACTTCCCCTCCGGCGGTCATGGCCCCAAGCTCGGCGGTGTAAGCAGCCCCGATTCTGGAAGCCAGCACAATCCCGGTGAACAGCGGGCCCATCTCGCGCGTGAACGAGACGGAGACGACAGCCGGGACCAGCGTCACAATCCCGAAGATCTGGAGCTGGTATCCGGTCAGCAATGCCATGGTCAGTCCGACAAACACCGAGAGGAGAATGACCATCGGGACCGAGCCAGCGCCGACGCGGTGGCACTGATAAAAAAAGTGGGCCATGGAAAACGGTGCCCGTCGCGCCGCCACCCGTTCCATGGTCTCCGAGAGCGTTTCTCTGACCACCCCGACCAGGCTGCTCAGTTCCTGCAGGAAGGCGATTGATGATGAGCCTAGTTTTGCAATCATGTGGCCCCCGTTAGCTGCCGTCCAAGCCGCGCAACCTCTCCAAGATCTCAATTTCTTCGGCGATCGCATCACTGGCGGGTTTATATGGGTCAGAAAATCGGAGTCCGGGCTGTGCGGCTTTGGTCATTGCTAGGGCAAGATCCAGCCGGAGCTGCTTGGTGGTTTTAGAAAATGGCGAAGGTTTGTTCATCGGAATGCCTGACACATGGTTAAGATAGGCGAGACGGTCACCAGGCCGCCATGGGGTGTAGTCCTACCCGTGGCTTCGCGGACTTCCCCTCGGCGGGAAATTTTGTCCGCTGCCCGGCGAAGGAGATCCTGCTTTTCCCGGGAGCTTACTCAACAACATCAACCCATCCCTGCCTGGAGCCTCCGCTTGCGGAGATCGGCAGGATAAGGCAGCAAGGTGTGATGTGTTGTCCGATGTGAGAGCCCAGTCAGTGCTTTGTCGGCTCACTTTTGTGAGGCTCGTTCCCAGCAAGCACCGGGGTCTTGTTTGAGCTATTCAAATGCAAATAGGCAAGCCCTGACCTTTCTTGAACCCCTTCTGGTTTTTCGGCCTCCGGCTAACCCATCCACCGGCTCAAAAATGCGAAGTCACGTCAGAGGCGCTGGCCTGGGTGCCGTGCGCAACGCAACCCAAGGACGAGCACGCAGCACGAAAGTATCAGAAGGGCCGGGATCGAGGGTTCCGGGACAACATTACTCGTGTAGAGCGTCTGCTGATTCTGGAGGTCAAACGCGACGCTGTTGTTCAGGAAAAAGTTGATTCCCATTGTTGTCGAGTTGCCGCTTGCGTAAGATTGAACCTTCAACGTCGAAACCTGTTGGCCGTCCACTTGGTAGGTGGAATTTGTCGTGAAACTGTAGCTCTGGTTGGGGGTTAGTGTGGAATTTCCGGTTCTTCCGCAAAAAGTGTGCTTACAGAGGAGAAAGAGGGTAGATGCTGATGGATGGAAAGCACATTTTTGAAGCGTTTTTTTGGGGTCGGAGACGGTTGGGAATACCAAAGCACCAAGTATGTCAGGGGTGGAGCC
>QYQL01000141.1 GCA_007280915.1 Verrucomicrobiaceae bacterium
CTCCCAACCCCGCCCTTTTTGGATTCTCTCCAGAAAGAGGAACAGAAATTGACAAGCTGCTGGATTTTCGCGCCGGTCCCCGTAGTATTCCGGCCCATGAAGTATATATTCGTGACCGGCGGCGTGGTGAGTTCTCTCGGAAAAGGCCTGGCCGCAGCATCTCTCGGAACTCTCCTCGAGCGGCGCGGACTCAAGGTCGTCCTCCAAAAACTGGACCCCTACCTCAACGTCGATCCCGGCACGATGAACCCCTTCCAGCACGGCGAGGTCTATGTGCTCGCCGATGGCGCGGAAACCGACCTCGACCTCGGCCACTACGAGAGGTTCACGAACTGCGTCCTCACACGCGCGAACAATCTCACGAGCGGGCAGGTCTACGAAACCGTCCTCGGCAAGGAACGCCGCGGCGACTACCTCGGCAAGACCGTTCAGGTCATCCCCCACATCACCGACGAGATCAAAGGAAAAATCCGGGAGCTCGGAGAAACCTCCGGCGGCGACATCGTAATCACCGAAATCGGTGGGACCACAGGCGACATCGAGGGGCTCCCGTTTCTGGAAGCCATCCGCCAGTTCATCCTCGAGGTCGGATCCGAGAACGCTATCATCATGCACGTGACCCTCGTCCCGTTCATCAAGGCGGCCGGGGAGCTCAAAACCAAGCCTACCCAGCAGAGCGTCGCGAAACTCCGCGAGATCGGCCTTCAGCCCCAGGTGCTCATCTGCCGCACGGAGATGCCCCTCGACAAGGAGGTCCGCCAGAAACTCTCACTCTACTGCAACGTGCCGCTGGAGGCGGTCATCGAGGCCGGAGACGTCGAGCACACGATCTACGAATCCCCGCTCAACCTCCAGGCCGAGGGGCTCGACAGCATCATCTGCAGGATCCTCCACCTCGACACCCCGCAGCCGGACATGACGGATTGGAAGAAATTCGTCCAGCGCGTGATCGCCCCGAAAAAGCGCGTCCGCATCGCGATCGTCGGCAAATACATCGAGCTGCAGGATGCCTACAAGAGCATTTACGAATCCCTGACACACGCCGGCGCGTCGCACGATTGCGGCATCGACCTGGTTCTCGTGGACGCCGAGGACATTGAGGCCGAGGGTGCGGACAAATACCTGCGCGGCGTTGCCGGGGTCCTCGTCCCGGGCGGCTTCGGCGACCGTGGAGTCGAGGGCAAAATCGAGGCGGTCCGATACTCGCGAGAATCCCGGACCCCGTTCCTCGGTCTCTGCCTCGGCATGCAGGTCGCCACGATCGAATTCGCCCGCCATGTCTGCGGGCTCGAGGGGGCGAACAGCACGGAGTTCGATCCCGCCACACCGCACCCAGTCATTTGCATCCTCGAGGAGCAGAAAGACGTCACCGACAAGGGCGCGTCGATGCGCCTTGGCACCTGCCCGACCGTCCTCGCAAAAAGCAGCCTCGCCCATCAGGTCTATGGCCGATCCGAAATCACCGAGCGCCACCGTCACCGATACGAATTCAACATGGCCTATCGCGAGGCCATGGAGAAACGCGGCTTTGTCATCGCCGGCACCTCGCCCGAGGGCGATCTCGTCGAACTCATCGAACTCTCGACCCACCCGTGGTTCCTCGCCTGCCAATACCATCCGGAATTCCAGTCGAAGCCGAATTCCCCCCACCCGCTCTTCAAGGGATTCACCGCCGCCTGCCTCGCGCACGAGGATTGACCAGTTTACTCTGCGGGATTTCCTTGATGGACCCGCCCCGCATTCTGCTAGAGTAAAGGGCTTATGAAGTCCTCCGCACGCATGCGCCCGTATTCCTCCATTGTTCTAGACGGCCTGAGCCGGGCGCCCAGCCGGGCGATGCTTTATCCGGTGGGATACAAGGAGAGCGATTTTTCCAAGCCTCAGATCGGGGTGGCCTCGACGTGGAGCATGGTCACGCCGTGCAACATGCACATCGACCAGCTCGCCCGGGAATCCGCGCTCGGCATCGATGCGGCGGGCGGCAAGGCGACGATCTTCAACACCATCACAATCTCGGACGGCATCTCGATGGGAACCGAGGGGATGAAATATTCGCTCGTCTCGCGCGAGGTCATCGCCGATTCGATCGAAACCGTGGTCGGATGCCAGGGCTTCGACGGGTTCGTCGCGATCGGCGGATGCGACAAAAACATGCCGGGCTGCATGATGGCGATCGCCCGGATGAACCGCGCGGCGGTCTTCGTCTATGGCGGAACGATCCTTCCCGGATGCCTCTCGGGAAAAAACCTCGATGTCGTCTCGGTCTTCGAGGCGGTCGGCCAGCGGGCGGCCAAAAAGATTTCCGGTCAGGCCCTTCACGACGTCGAGTCGTGTGCGATCCCGGGTCCGGGCTCGTGCGGCGGAATGTATACGGCAAACACGATGGCCTCGGCGATCGAGGCACTCGGGTTCAGCCTTCCGAACAGCTCGGCTCAGGCCGCAATCTCAAAGCACAAGGTGCAGGATTGCCGGGCGGCCGGAGCGGCGGTCATCGCCATGCTGAAAAAGGGCATCCGCCCGTCGGACATCTTCAGCAGGGAGGCATTTGAAAATGCCATCACCGTCACGATCGCGCTCGGCGGCTCGACAAACTCGGTCCTCCACCTTCTTGCGATCGCACACTCGGCGGGAGTGAAGCTGACGATCGATGACTTCACAACGATCGGAAAGCGCGTCCCCGTTCTGGCGGATCTGAAGCCGAGCGGTCGTTTCCTCATGTCGGATCTCGTCGGCATCGGCGGCATCGTGCCGATGATGAAGGATCTCCTCTCGGCCGGACTCCTCCACGGCGGCTGCCTCACCGTCACCGGAAAATCCCTCAAACAAAACCTTGCGCCGTTCAAGTCGTATCCCAAGAGCCAGAAGATCATCGCACCGCTCGACAAACCGCTGAAAAAGGACAGCCACCTGGTCATCCTGCGCGGCAACCTCGCCCCCGAGGGAGCGGTCGCAAAAATCTCAGGCAAGGAGGGTGAACGATTTGACGGAAAAGCCCGTGTTTTTGAATCCGAGGAAAAAGCCCTTCAGGCCATTCTCTCCGGAAGAATCAAAAAGGGCGATGTCATCGTGATCCGCTACGAGGGGCCCCGCGGGGGACCGGGCATGCGCGAGATGCTCTCACCCACCAGCGCGGTCATGGGATGCGGGCTCGGCAAGGATGTCGCGCTCATCACCGACGGACGTTTCTCCGGCGGCACGCACGGGTTCGTCGTCGGTCACATCACGCCCGAGGCCTTTGAGGGCGGGGCGCTCGCCATCGTCCGCGACGGCGATCCGATCACAATCGATTCCGTCTCCCGCAAGCTCACTCTCGGCATCCCGCAAAAGGAAATTGCGGCGCGCCTCGCGAAGTGGAAGAAGCCGAAGCCCCGCTACCGCCGCGGAGTCCTTGCGAAATATGCCTCCCATGTCTCGACAGCCTCCAAGGGAGCCGTGACCGACTTCGGATTTTAAAATCCTTCCATGAAAGACGCCAATCCCATGCAGGCGGCGGCGTTCCTCCGTGAGGAAAACGCCGCGCACCAAACCCAGGTCTCCATCAGCTTCGGTGAAAAGATGGACCGCGCGGAGCTTCGCAAAGCATGGGAAAGTGTCGCCGCCGCGCATGCCATCCTGCGCACCTCGTTCTCACGCTCGCAAACCGGCGAGGTGGAGGCAATTGTTGCGGATTCCGGCGGAACGGTCTGGAAGGAAATTGACTGGCAGGAACACACCGCGGATTCCATTCCGGACCAGTGGTCGGCCCAGCAAAACTCGGATGCGATCACCCTATGCGACCCCCGCACCCCGGTCCGGATCACCGAGATTCTGCTGCCCGGCGGGGGCACTCATTACCTGCTCACCGCCCCCCCCTATTTGCTCGACGAGCCGTCGATCGCGCGGATTCTCCTGGATTGGCTGACCGCCCTCGAGCGAACACCGGCCGCTCCTGAGGAGATTCCCGCCACCACCGCCTCTCCGTCAGTGTGGGCCGAACTCCTTAAACATGCGGAAGCCCCCCTCGCCCTGCACAGGCGTCCTGCCGCTTCCGGCACGGTCACCGCGACCAAGAAAATCGGACGCGAGGAAACAAAGCGTTTTCTCGCGGCATGCAAGGATGTCGATCCGGGCAGCGTGATCGAATCCCTCTGGGCGCTGGCACTCCGCCGCCTCGGCGCGACCGGAAATGTCTTACTGCGCCGGTTCGATGCGCGGCGCTCGCGGGGGGATGTCGGCTATTTTGAAAACTGGCTGCCGGTCGTGCATGCATGGGACTCGAAGCAATGGCTTGCCGACGCCCGGAAGCAGGCGGAGACCGCGGCGGAGAATGCGTGGATCTCTCCCGGAAGCGCCCTCGCCGCCGGCGCGGGAGCCATCAAGTTCTCCGACATCCGGACCGCCTACATCTGGAGCGGACCGGAGGTCAACGACATCATCCACACCGCATTCCCGCGATGGATCAATTTCGACGCCCGCATCCGGAGGAGCAGCGGCGACCTTCTTGTCCTGGAGGCGAGACCGGGGCTCACTCTCACACTGGAAGGCCCCCTCGGCAGTGAATCGGCATCCCGCGAACTCCTCGCTCACCTCTCGGGCCTGATCGAGAATTTCGAGTCTTTTGAAAGTAAGCCGCCGGCCCAGATCCCGCTCCTGACTCCGCAGGAATCGCGCATTCTCAAGGAATGCTCCCGCGGACCGGAACCCTCAGAAGGTCCGTCCCATGCGCTTCAGGCATTCCGAAATGCCGCCACCAGTTTTCCCGACGCTGTTGCCGTGCGGGACGGGGACTACGAACTGACCTACAGGGAGCTTGATTCCCTTTCCGACCGTCTGGCCGCACACCTGTCACATGCCGCTCTTGCCGGCGGTTGGCATGTCGCTCTTTTCCTTTCCCATTCCTCATGGATTGCCATCGCCCTGATCGGATCCTGGAAAGCGGGGAATGCCTGTCTCGCCCTGGATCCTTCGGCTCCGCCAGAGTGGATAGAGTCCATGCTGGCGTCGCATGATGCCGGGGTCGTCCTCTGTGATGCGGCCAGCGCCCCGCTGCTGGACACCTCCACGCGGAAGCGCATTATTCTCGATCAGGAATGGGATTCCCTGGAACTGGCGGAAGTCCCCGCAACAGTCTGCGAGGCGGATTCCCCCGCGGCCATCCTCCCGGGACACTCCGACGGCGCAGCCCCGTTGGTCCGCGCGCTCACCCATGAAATGATTGCGTCAGCCGCCCGCGAAGGTGCGAACTTGATCGGCTTCGGTCATGGCTGCTCACTCCTCGCCCACTCCGCTGCTGGAGGCGGGGCTTTCTTCGACGAATGGCTCGTCCCGCTTCTTTCCGGGGGAACCGTTCGCGTCGCCGATGACGACGTGCTCGATCCCGCGCATGCGCCGGTCACCCATCTCCGCCTCAGCGCTCCGGAATGGTGCAACCAGGCGGCGCGGTGGGCACGCGGAGAACCCGCGACAGAAACTCCACTACAGGTTGTTTTCGTCGAAATGGGAACCGCCTCAACCTCCGCTCTCGATGTCTGGAACGAAAAAACAGACGGACGGGTCAAAACCGTTACGTTCTTCAGCCCTGCCGGACTCTGCGGGCTTGGCCTGGCCGGCTCGGCGAGCCCGGATGGGCCCCTTCTGACAATTGGAAAACCGGTCGCCGGAACCGAGTCCTCCATCACAGATGAGGACTTGCACGATCTGCCACCCGGATTCTCGGGTCAGCTCTGGATGAAATTCCCCGGGTGGAAATCACACTCTGAGAAACGCGGACGCCGGGGGATCGAGACCGGGCTTCGCGCATGGCGCAATCCCGCTGGAGACATCCAGGTCGAGGGCGCTGCGGCACCCGGAATACACCGCTGTATCACCGAACTGCTGGACAAAAAGGGCGTATTTGATGCCGTCGAAGGCGATCACGTTTGGGCGCTGACAAACGAGGATGTCCCCGGTGCAATCTCTCTCCCGGAATGGCCGCTAACGCGGGGCGGCTGGATCGACCAATCCCTCCTGCCACGCCCTCACATCCACCAGCCGAAGCCCGTCGCAAAAGCGGTCGCGCCGGAAGCCCTTCGTCCAGTGGAAAACTCGATCCCATGGGTTCCCGTGAGGGTGCTGCAACCGGAGGGCAATCCCTCGCCGCTGGTTCTTGTTCCTCCGGCTTCGGGTCTTCCGGAAACCTATCGCGACCTCGTTGCCGCACTGGGAACGACCCGGAAGATCCTCGGGCTGACCGCCAGGGGTGCTACCCATCCGGAATCCTGCCACACCACAATCGAAAGCGCCTCCGCCGCGTGGCTCGACGCGCTCCTTGAGGAGGATCCCACGGCCGCTTTCGATCTCTGTGGTTTCGGATTTGGCGCAATTGCCGCCCTCGAAATGGCACGCCAACTCGCGGCGGCAAAACGCCCCGTGCCGGGTCTCATCCTGATCGGCGCCCCGGCTCCACAATCCAACGCCGCTCCCGGGTGGCTTTCCTCGATGAAGAACACCTTCAAGCGCCTCAACACCGTGTCGCGCGTCGAGCCGTTTGCAGCCATGGGAGAAGCCGCACGCACGCACGAAGCCGCATGGACACGCTACCGGTTTATTCCCACCGATATCCGTGCGCGGATCATCATCCCCGCGGACTTTCCAGCGGACGCCGCCCAACTCTGGCTCGGCACGCTCCCGCATGCGGAGATCGAGCAGGTAAAATGCAACTGGGCGGAAATGCTCTCGTTCCCCGCCGTCAAGCGCCTCGCCTCGCTCATCGGACACTGAGCCGTCATTCCCCCGTGGAGAAATCCACCCAATGAAACCCATTCTTTCCGTTTTGGCATTCCTTGTGTGCCTGTGCAGCCATGCAGGTGATGTGCTTTCCTCGCCGGTAAAAATCATTTTTGACACGGACATCGGCAACGATGTGGACGACGTGCTAGCGTTGTCAGTGTTGCACGCGCTTCAAACGCGCGGCGTTTGCGAATTGCTCGGCGTGACCATCACCAAGCCGGACGAACTCGCAGGACCATTCGTGGATGCAATGAACACTTTTTACGGTCGGCCTGGCATCCCGATCGGCTTCACTCATGCGGCGTTGACGAACAAACCGAGCAAATTTCTTGCGCTCGCCAATGCGCAGGACGGCGGTCTGCCTCGCTATCCTCACAAGTTGGAGCGAAGCTCGGACGCGCCAGAAGCCACGGGGTTGTTGCGTTCCATTTTGAGCCGGCAGCCGGACAACTCGGTGATTCTGGTGCAGGTCGGCTGGTTTTCCAATCTAGCCGCGCTACTCGACACGCCAGGCGACACCAGTTCACCGCTCACCGGTCGCGAATTGATAAAGCAAAAGGTAAGGCTTCTTTCGGTGATGGCCGGAGAATTCCAGGTGGTTGGCAACAGGAAACGCTCCTTAGAATTCAATGTCATCAACGATTTGCCTTCCGCCAAAAAACTCGCGCGGGAATGGCCGACGCCGATTGTCTGGAGCGGGTTTGAAATCGGTGTCGCCGCGCCGTATCCGGCGGTCAGCATCGAGCGCGACTACGGCTATGTCGCACACCATCCGGCGGCAGAAGCCTATCGTTTGTATCTACCGCCGCCGCACAACCGTCCGACATGGGACCTGACGAGCGTGCTCTACGCGGTATTCCCCGACCGTGGCTATTTTGAATTGTCACCGCCCGGCCGCGTGGATGTGGAGGCCGATGGCTTCACGCGATTCACTCCCGCTGCTGATGGGCGCGACCGTTACCTGATCCTGAACGAAGGTCAAACCGCACGGGTCAAGGAAGCGTTGGTGCAACTGGCCAGCCAGCCGCCATAAGGCGAATAGTCACTCGGTGAATAATGCCTCAAGCGCCTTGCTCACCGGCATCTGAGCAGTCATCCCTCGGCCCTTACGATCTCAAACCGCAGAAGCGGATTCGAGGATGCGGCGGATGGCGGGTTCGCGCGCTTCTATGCTTTCGCAGAGCCGCATCTGGACACGGGCACGGTTCAGGTTCTGCAGGTCGTCCTTCACCTTGAAGTAAACATTGCCGGCGAGGTAATCGGTGTAAAAGCGCAGTCCCAGTTCAAACCCGATGAGCCGGACGGACTCGAAAAGGAAGGCGTGATCGTTGTCCGTGAGAAAGGAGCCGGCCTCGCGGAGATAGCCCCGGACAAAGGCGGTGAGAAGATCCAGATCTAGGACGACCTCATCCAGATCGTCGGCTTCCTCGCCAGCGCGATTGCATGTACTGCGAACGGCGTCCCCGAAATCGTAATGAATGAGGCCGGGCTTGACGGTGTCGAGATCCACGATGGAGGTGCCCTTGCCGGAAAAGTCATCGATCATCACATTGGAAATCTTAGGATCGCCGTGGATCGGGCGGATCCGGAGTTTCCCGGCGACGGAGGCGTCTTCCAGGACGGATGTGAAAGCGCGGCGATCCTCAATAAACCGCGCGATGCGCCTGGCTTCCGGCGAAGCGGTGAGTCGGGCCTGCGCACCGGGGGATTGCAGAACGGCATCGTAGTTCCGGAGGTAACCGGGCGTGCAGTGAAAACCGGGAAGAGTATCCTCCAGTTGATCCACCGGAAAATCGGAAATGATCCGCTGGAAATGGCCGAGGACCTGCCCGGCCTCGAAAGCCAGCTCCGGAACCTCGATCTTCTCGTGGCTTCTGGCCGAGGAAATCAGCGTAAGAGCGCGCCAGGGCTGCCCGTCTTTCGTTAAATGGAAATCCTGACCGTCCCGGGTCTTGATGATCCGTGGCAGCTGCCAGATCCGGTCCGAGCGATCCGATTCCGCCTCGATTTTTCCGTGAGCATGCTCGGTGATGGCCTTGATGTTGGCCATGACTTTCTCCGGCGAGGGAAACACCGCTGTGCTGATCCGCTGTAGAACGAACTGATTTTCATCGAAGGTCGTGCGACAGATGACGCGGTAGGTATCATTCACGTTTCCATGTCCGAGCGGCTGCACGGTGACGAGGCGACCAGGCACATCGAAGAGCGTGGCAATTTCGGAGGGAAGCATTTCTTTGGGGGTCAGGAGTTGATCCACGCGTTGGTGGCCTTCTCGAGGGCATCGGCCACACCGGAAAGCTGACGGTTGGTCTCCATCGCGAGGGACGGGTTGTCGTAGGTGGAGGGGTCCTCGAGAACGGCTGTCAGCTCGCGTTGCCGGGCTTCGAGGGCGGCGATCTCCGCCTCGAGCGCGGCGGCGCGTTTCTCGCGCTCGCGCCGTTCTTTGTTCGCCGCCGCACGCGCATCGGCTTCCGCCCTGCGCTGCGCCCGGATCTCCTTGAGCCCGGGACCGGATTCCGCGCGGGGTGCCGGAGCGGCTTCGGGTTGGTGGTTGCCGAGCGATGCAACCGTCCCGGCACGCGCACCTGAGGCGCGGGATTTGTCGAGGTAGTAGGCATAGTCGCCGGCATAAGGCGTGAGGTGCCCGGCCTGCACGTGGATGACCGATGTCGCGACGGCACGGATGAAATGCACATCGTGGCTCACAAAGACGATCGTTCCCTCATAGGGACCGAGCGCTCGGATCAAGGCATCGATGCTCGGCATGTCCAAGTGGGTCGTCGGCTCGTCGAGGAGCAAAAGATTCGGAGGATCGAGGAGCAGCTTCACGAGGGCTAGGCGGCTCTTTTCTCCGCCGCTGAGAACGCTGACCGGCTTGAACACATCGTCGCCGCGGAAAAGAAATGCCCCGAGCACATTGCGCGCCGCCTGCTCGGGAACCGGACGCGAGATACCCTGCACCTCCTCAAGGACGGTCTTTTTCAGGTCGAGTGAATCCGCGCGATGCTGCGCGAAGTAGCCGGTGGTGACGTTGTGCCCGGGAGTGAATTCCCCCGCTGCGAGGGGCAACTGCCCGGCGAGGATTTTCAAAAGCGTGGATTTGCCAGCACCGTTCGGCCCCACGAGAACGATCCGCTGCCCGCGTTCGATGCGAAGGTGAAGGTTCTCGTAAACGACGTGATCGCCATAGGCCTGCTTCACATGCTCAAGGCTCATCACCCTCTGCCCGCTGCGCGGAGGCTGCGGAAACTTGAAATGCACCGTCGGCTCGTCGGACTCCGGCGCCTCGATCCTCTCCATCCGGGCGAGCTGCTTGATCCGGTCCTGCGCCTGCGCGGCTTTGCTAGCCTTCGCGCGGAAGCGGGAGATGAACTGCTCCAGATGTTCGATATCCTTCTGCTGGTTGCGGTAGGCCGCAAGCTGCTGCTCCTCGCGCGCCCGCTTCTGCTCAAGACAAGAATCAAAATTTCCGTTGTAGCGGATCAGCTTGCGATGCCGGATCTCAACGATCCCCTTGCAAAGGGTGTTCAGAAATTCGCGGTCGTGCGAGATGGCAAGGATCGCTCCCGGATACCCGAGCAGGTGGTTCTGGAACCAGCCGAGGGTTTCGAGATCCAGGTGATTCGTCGGCTCATCGAGCAGGAGGAGGTCCGGCTCCTCGACCAGCAGGCGCGCAAGGTGCGCCCGCATGATCCACCCGCCGCTCATCTCCCGGACCGGACGGTGAAAATCCTGCTCGCGGAATGCCAGCCCGGAGAGGATCCTTTTCGCGGATGCCTCGGCGCGCCCGTCCGGCTCCTCGCCGGAAGCAAGTTCGATCACCGTCGCCTCCGTTGCCGTCGCCGTCTCCTGCGGAAGAAATCCGCAACGCACGCCGCGCTGGAGGCTGATGTCCCCGTCATCGGGTTCGTCGGTCCGCAAAAGCAGTGAGAACAGCGTGGTCTTCCCGGCTCCGTTCGGCCCGATCAGCCCGATCCGATCGCCGGTATTGATCTGCAACGACGCATCTTCGAAAAGAACGCGTCCGCCGAATGATTTTGTAACCCGTGAAACTGTCAGCATGGCAAAGCGGGAAAGATTCGGTTAGTCCCCGCACGACGGGCAAGGGGAAAAGAACAGGTCGGCCTCAAGCCGCGTTGAAGAGCATCATCTGCTCCTTGTTGACCTCTTCCTCACCGCGCCGGCTGCGTTCGACGCGGCGGATGTAGTAGTCGAGAACCTGGTCCGGAATCCCGGTGATTCGGGCCTTTGACAACTCCTCGATCGCCTTGTCCCACTGGCGCTCGCGGTAGTGCAGCACGCCGGTCCAATAGTGGTTGCGGCTGCGCTCGCGCTCGGGTGAGAGCCCGTGCTTGGGGGCCAGAATTTCATACAGCTCGACGCGGCGGCGCTCGCCCGCCGTCTTGATCACCTCGATCGGGCGAACCTCAAGCGTCTCCGCGGCGGGCTCATAGGTGTCCGGCCCGATCAGGATCCGGCACCCGTAGGTCGCGCAGGCCGAGCAGAGGCGGCGGGCAAAATCCACCACCGGACCCGCCACGCTGAAGCTTCCCAGCCGCGAACCGCCGTAGGCCGCCGCAATCATTTCGCCGGAGTTGATTCCGATCCGGAAATCGAGCCTACGCTGCCAGACGGTGTCGCATTCCTTGTTGAGATCATCGAGCCGGGAGGCAAGATCGAGCGCGGCACGGCAGGCTTTCGCGGCATGCTTCTCGTCGGGCACAGGAGCACCGAAAACGACCCGGACGCTCTCCCCGCCGCACTCGTCAAGATATCCGCCGACCTCGACGAGATAGTCCGAGGCCGTGCGCAGATACAGGTTTGTCATCGCCGCATAGTTTTCCGGAGTCAGAAGCTCCATCAACTCGGAATGGTTGTGGACCGCCACTACAAGCACCGTCCCCTCCTGCAGAGCCCCCGGAAAATCCAGCGGAACGTCGGAATTGACGAGCTGATTGAACGCACCCCTGGACAGCCGTTGACCAAAAAGGCGTTCCATGAGTTTTTTCCTCGATCCGCTTCCGGTCCGTCCGTAGGCCAGCCCGATGAAGAAACTTGTAAAGACAGCGATCACCGAGGGAAACGGGGAAAAGAAAACATTGTAGAGAGCCAGAACCATCGAACCGGTCAGCAGCAGGAGCACCGCCCCCAACGCGACGATGGTCTTAAGAATCGGGCGCGTGATGTCCACGGTCGTCCATGCCGATGCAAACGCGAGCAGAGCAATCAGCAGGACATGCACGCCCTGCTGCGTCACAAACGGCTTCTTGAGCTTGTATGCCTGCAGGAGGACGAGGTCCAATGTGTTTGTCAGCCAGCCGGTGGCAAACAGGACAAGCACGACGGCGGCCGAAACCGTGCCGATCAGGATGGTGGCTTTGAGATATCTCATGTTTCTCGCAAAAAGGACCGCTTAAACCGCCGGCTTGAAACGCGGAGGAAGGTCACTCCTCGCGCCCGAGCCTGCAGATGTTGGCAGCCCCAAACCTTTGATTGTAGAGGGATCATCCCGCAAGTCACGCACAGGAATCAATTTTTAACTCTTGCCGCCATCGAAGGGCAAGCGGAGAAGGTGGCGATCACGGCTTGGCTCCCTTCTCCACCAGAGTTTTTTCAATGGCATCGAGCCGCTCGCTCGCCTTGGTTCCCGTCTGCAACTGGGATCTCGCCGACCTGAGCATTTTCAGCAGATCGGTGGCCTCCGCAGGAGTGTTTGCCTTGTCCACCCCGCTGACCAGCGGTTCAAGCAGCTTCCAGTCGGCCAGATATTTTTCCGCCAGCGGCTTGTATTGAGATTCCCACGACTTTCCGTTGACCCGCTGTTGAAACGAAGCGAGAAGAGTTCCGGCGTCGGAAAATGCGGATTTCACCTCCCAGTCCCAGATCCCGAACAGCAGCATCGCAAAGACCTCCTGCTTGTCGGAGTAGAGACTTCGGATCGACCCCGAAACCGGCTTGTTTTCCAACAGTGTCCGGCTGACCTCGACGAACATGTTTGCGAGTGTCTGGTCGGCTGGCTCAACGGAATACGGACCATCTTTACGGAGCGGCTTGAGGAGTTCCAACGCCGGCTGGGCCTCGCCCAGAAACAGACTCGCGAGAGCGGCATTCAGAGTGGCCCAGTTCTTCTGAGGCTGCGGCATCCCCGGGTTGGCGGCTATCTTCTTGAACTCGCCCCTTGCCCCCTCAAAGTCTCCTCCCGCAAGGGTCGAGACACCGGAAAGAAATGCGGATTCGGCCTCCTGGGAGCTCATCTGCCTGGGGCCGGAGTCGCCGGTCGCGGCTGGAAAAATTCGATCCCTCATCAGGTAGACCCCGCCGCCGGCCAGAAGCACAAATGCGATGAGGACCAGGGAAATGATGGCGGAAACTTTGCGGGTTTGTTCCGTCTCCATGACGACCCGCTGCTTCGGCTGGAGCGGCTTGCGGGATCGCTCCAGTAATTTTTCCCTGGCATAATTCAGATGCCCGATGAGTTCTTCGTAGGACTGATACCGGTCTTCCGGATTCTTGGCCATCATGCGGTTGATGACATACGCCGTCTCGCTCGACACATCAGGTGCGAAGGCTTGCAGGCTCACCTGCTGGCTCTTGAGCTGCTTGAGAGCGACCATGGACGAGGACTCGGCCTCGTAGGGAGGGCGTCCCGCTAGCGCGTGGAAGAGCGTCCCACCAAGGCTGTAAATGTCGCTGCGAAAATCCTCCGGCTGGTTGTCGAGCTTTTCGGGCGCGATGTAATACGGAGTTCCCCAGATCTCCCCGCGCACGGACGCCTCCTCGTCCATGACGATCGCCAGGCCGAAATCCACGAGCTTTGCGGTGTGGCCGTCCTTGAAAAGAATGTTGCCGGGCTTGATATCGCGGTGAATGAGTTCCATCTCCAGAGCCGCTGCAAGGCCCATGGCGATCTGGGTGCCGACTTCAAGCACCTGCGCCTCCGGGATGCGTTTTTGAATGGCCATCAGGTCATCGAGCGACCCTTTCTCCACGAGTTCCATCGCCAGGTAGAACTGCCCGTGATCGCGTCCGAAATGATAAACTTTTACGACATGCGGATGGTTCACAGCCGCAGTGATCCGGGCCTCCTTAGCCAGCTTGGCCTGCTCCTCCGAATTCGCACTGATTTCCTTTTTCAGGATTTTCAGGGCCACATACCGGTTCAGATTGTTGTCGAGGGCCTTGTAAACCGAACCCATCCCGCCCTCACCAACTTTATCGACGAGCGTGAAATGGTTGAAATGGATGCGGGCACGCAGGGTATGTCCGCAGCCCGGACAGGTCACCTCGGTGAACGGCATGACATCCGACATGTCCATCAGCGTCTTGCACGACGGACAGGCCTCGAAAACATTTTCGGCCCCGGATTCCACAGGCGTTGAAACATCGATTTCCGAAGAGTCCTCGGCGCCTGGGGTCTGGGGGGGATCGTTTGCCAACATGCTCGGCAGCGTTAAGAAAAAGCTTTCCAATGGTTTACCCTTTCGCGATGCAAGCCGCAATGCAAAAGCCTCGCGAGTCCCGAATTCTCTCCAGCGGGGAGGCTGGCGTGCGGCTGGATCACTTTCTTGGCACATGGATCACCGGGTTTTCCCGCGTGCGGCTTCAGGGTTTTGTGAAAGACGGCCATGTTCTCTTAAATGGCGCCCCGTCACGACCCTCCCAACTCCTCCGGGCCGGGGATTGTGTCGAAATCGGGATCCCGGAGGAATCCACCCCGGCCCCCGCTCCCGCGCAGGATATCCCGCTCGACATCCTTCACGAGAGCGCGGAATTTCTGGTCTTGAACAAACCGGCGGGCTTGGTCGTCCACCCGGGAGCGGGAAACGCCGACGGCACGGTGGTCAATGCGATTCTCCACCACTGCTCCGGGATCCGCATTGTCGGCGGCGAGGACCGCCCGGGCATCGTTCACCGTCTCGACAAGGAAACCAGCGGATGCCTGCTCATCGCGAAGACCGAATCTGCACACCGCCACCTCTCCGCAGAGTTTGCTGAGCGGCATGTGGAAAAAACCTATCTCGCCCTTGTGGAGGGGATCCTGCGCATGCCTCACGGGACGATTGAAGCCCCGATCGGCAGGCATGCCGTGCACCGCCAAAAAATGGCCGTCGTTGATCGGGGAAGACACTCGATCACAAAATACCGCCTGCTGGCCTCCTCAGAAGGGAAGTCCCTGGTGGAATGCCGCCCGCACACCGGACGAACCCATCAGATCCGCGTCCACTTGAAACACCTCGGACATCCGGTCGTCGGAGACCCGCTCTATGGACGCCGCGGATCCCATTCACGCCATTTTCTCCATGCCTGGAAAATTGCATTCGCAGATCCATCAACAGGAAAACCCGTGAGCTTCACCGCACCGGTCCCTGCGGATTTTCCCGCGTGGGCAATCGAGGCGGCCGGAAAGCAAAAGCGCTGATACCAAACGCACGGTGGTATGGGATAAAATATCACGGCGGTTTCGGCGAAACCGCCCTACCCTGCATCGGAAGGGACGGATCGCCGAGCCGTCCGACGATTCCACGCGTTTCAGTGTCGAAATCGTTTCGAGACGCATCCCGATCAACCCTTCCGACGAACGACGGCTCCCTCAATACGCAGGTCGCCCCCCGTCACGCGGTAGCAGGGTTTTTCCAGGCACCATTCATTTGACGATGCGCCGATTCCTCCGACCGCGACCACGGGACCGCCCGTGAGAACCGGGGCCAGATAGAATACGGCGCGATCCACAAGGTTCCGATCAAATGCCTCCCCCAG
>QYQL01000125.1 GCA_007280915.1 Verrucomicrobiaceae bacterium
CACCCGCACCCATCCGCCGTCGCCCCTCCCTCCGCTGGCGCGAGGAATGGCATCAGTTTGTCGTGCTGCTCAAGCGGGCGTTCCTCAGCAAGCTCCGGAATCCAGCGAACCTTCTCACCACGATTCTGGAGGCACCGCTCCTTGCCCTGCTCACCGGGATGGTGCTCAGGTATTCCGAAAGCGACGTCTATGATTTCGCGTCGGCGTTTCACATCCCGACCTACCTGTTTCTTTCGCTCGTTGTGGCAATGTTCCTCGGGCTGACGAACAGCGTGGACGACATCATCCGCGACCGCCCGGTGCTCATGCGGGAGCGCAACCTCGACGTCAGGCTGATCTATTACGTTCTCGCAAAGGCGCTGACCCTGGCCGCATTCGCGGTCGTGCAATGCGCGCTTTTCGCGTGGATCGGAAACTCGCTTCTTTCCCTGCGCGGCGGATTCTTGATCGTCTTCGGGGCCATGTTCCTCACCGTCGGATGCGGGGTCGCCATCGGACTGGTCATTTCCGCGCTCGTTGCGGAAAGCAAGACCGGGATCCTCATCATTCCCGCCGTCCTCATTCCCCAGATCATCCTCAGCGGCGCTCTCATCAAATACGAGGAGATGAACAAGAACCTTGATTTCGTGTATTCGATCCAGCAGTGGGTGAACAGCCACCCGGGCAGCGCGATGCCGGCGCGGAGCGACCTCCAGGTGCCGCTGATCTGCGAGTTCATGCCTACGCGGTGGTCCTACGAGGCTCTCGTATTCGGTCAGGCAAAGCTCAACCCCCTCACGCGCCGGCAGGAGGTCATCCAGAACCAGATCAACAGGATCGTGTCCGAGAAAAACCCGACGGAATCACAGCAGAACCGCCTTGAGGATTTGAAGGATACCCTGGCCGTGCTCTCCGGCCTGGAGGCTTCTGATGCGGACACCCTCGACGCCCAGTTTAAAAAAATCGACGCTATCATCGCGGGATCGCCATTCGACCGCTCGGCATTCAAGGGCGTGGGCAGCGGAGTTACCGCGGAGCAACTTTACGTGAACCAGAAAGTCACGGACCTTGTCTCGAAAGCGGAGATGGAGCAGAGCGACTACCGCGAGAATCGCCACCTCAACGTGTTCTTCGGCCCGATCAAGGAATATTTCGGCCTCCGGGCCGGCTTGCTGTGGTTCAATACCATGGTCCTGATCGTCTCGACGCTCGGGCTGTTTTTCCTCCTCTACCTGATCCTGCGCGCACAGATCCGCCACAGGGTCGCCTAGCTCTCACGGGATGGGATTCGAGCTGTCATCCGACTACCAGCCTTGCGGCGATCAGGGCCGCGCTATCGAGACTCTCTCCCGTTCGCTGCTTGCGGAGAACCGTCACCAGACGCTGCTCGGGGTCACCGGGTCGGGAAAGACATTCACCGTGGCGAACGTGATCAGGGACCTCAACCGTCCGACCCTCATCATGTCGCACAACAAGACGCTCGCGGCGCAGCTCTACAGCGAATTCAAGCAGTTCTTTCCCCGCAACGCGGTCGAATATTTCGTGAGCTACTTCGACTACTACCAGCCGGAGGCGTATCTCCCCCGCAGCGACACCTACATTGAAAAGGATTCCTCCATCAACGAGGAGATCGAGCGTCTGCGGCTCTCCGCAGTCAGTTCGCTCCTCAGCCGCCGCGACACGATCGTTGTCGCCAGCGTGTCCTGCATCTACGGCCTCGCCTCCCCGGAGGACTTCCTTCAGATGCTCGTCACGATCCGGCCCGGCCAGCAGATGACGCGCGAGGCGTTTCTGACAAAGCTCGTGGAAATGCTCTACGAGAGAAACGACATCGCGTTCGCGCGCGGCAAGTTCCGTGTGCGCGGTGATGTGGTCGAGGTCCACCCCGCGCAGAACGAGGACGAGGCGGTGCGGGTTGAGTTTTTCGGCGATGAGATCGAGCGGATCAGCCAGTTCGACCCGCTCACCGGGCACGTCGCTTCCACGCTCACGACGTTCACGCTTTTTCCGGCCAAACAATTCGTCACCCCCTACGACAAGCTCAACCGGGCGATGGGTGACATCCGGAAGGAAATGGAGGCTCGGGTGGTCGAGTTCGAGCGCGACAGCAAATTCATCGAGGCCCAGCGGATCAAGATGCGGACCGAGTTCGACCTCGAGATGATGCAGGAGATGGGATACTGCAGCGGGATCGAGAACTACTCGCGCCACCTGACCGGGCGTCCGCCGGGATCGCGGCCGTATACGCTCATGGACTTCCTGCCGAAGGACACCCTCCTCGTGATCGATGAGTCGCACGCCACGGTGCCTCAGGTCGGCGGGATGTTCGCTGGCGACCGTTCGCGGAAATCCGTTCTCGTCAATTACGGGTTCCGCCTCCCGAGCGCTCTGGACAACCGTCCGCTCAACTTCGAGGAATTCATGCAGATGACCGGCCAGGTCGTCTATGTCAGCGCCACGCCGGGTCCGTTCGAACTCCGCAACAGCATCGCCGGAAACGCCGGCTGGATCGCCAACCCGGAAAAAATCCCCGGGGATACGAGCCGACGCGTGCCCATCCTGCCAGCATCGGTCAAAAATCCGCCCGACGTGCATACCCCCGGATCCCCATTGATCGCCGAGCAGATCATCCGGCCGACCGGACTTCTGGATCCGAAAATCACGGTCCGGCCGTTGAAGGGTCAGATTGACGCGACGATTGAACTCTGCCGTTCCCGGATCGAGCAGGGCGAGCGCGTGCTGGTCACGACTCTCACGAAACGCACTGCGGAAGACCTTGCGGACTATCTCCGCGAGATCGGCTTGAAAGTGCGCTACCTGCACAGCGACATTGACACGATCGAGCGGGTGGAAATCCTGCGCGGACTGCGTGCGGGTGAGTGCGACGTATTGGTGGGCATCAACCTTCTCCGCGAAGGCCTCGACCTTCCGGAGGTCTCACTCGTCTGCATTCTCGACGCCGACAAGGAAGGGTATCTCCGCAGCCAGACGAGCCTCATCCAGACAGCCGGCCGGGCCGCGCGCCACATCAACGGCGAGGTCGTCCTCTTCGCCGACACGATCACCGGCAGCATCAAGGCCCTCCTGGATGTCAGCGACCACCGCCGCAGCCGGCAGGAAGCCTACAACAGGGAGCACAACATCACGCCGACCGGCGTGAAGCGCGCGGTCCAGGAAAGCCTCCATACGATCCTCAAAGCCCGTGAGATTGAGCAAAGCATCGTCAAGGAAGACGAGGGGAGCTTCGACCTCCACGAGTTGGTGCGCGAACTCGAACGCGACATGGCCTCCGCCGCCGCGAGCCTCGAATACGAACGCGCCGCACTCCTCCGCGACCAGATCATGGAACTCAAGTCCGGAACCAGCGAACCCCGAAACCGCGGAACCTATCCCAAGCCCGGGCGAAAAAAGAGAGGATAGCGGATCCAGAAGCCAAAGGTTGATTACAAATTGCGCTTCCAGGAAAGCGGCTCGCGACTTTTGTGAAAGATCGAAACAACGAGGATTTCGCCGGCGCCATCTCTCGTGTAGATGATCGCAAAGGGGAACCGTCGAAGACTGCAATGGCGGTAGTTTTCGGACAGGCTGCCCCAGGCATCGGGAAATTGGCGAATCCGACTAATCGCCGCATCAACCTCATCCACAAAATCTCCTCCAAGTCCCCGGACTCTTCCCTCGTAGTATTCGGCCGCTTCCGCGATCTCGGAAAGCGCCGGAGATAGAAACCCCCAAGTCATTTGGAAAACCGCGAGCGAAGTTCCGCCATCGCCTGAGGCCCATCCACGGCGGAGATTTCTCCGTCACGAAATGCCCGCATCCGCTCATCGGCTTCCCGAACCCATGCCTCCCGCAATGCGGAAGGATAGGGGGATATGCTTTCCATCAGTCGTTCAACCAACAACGCCCTTTCCGTATCAGGAAGCAGAAGGGCCTCCTTTTCAAGAATTGCCGCATCCATGGAGGGAGGCTAGTGCATCGAAAGCATCCGGTCAACCCCATGGAGCAAAGCCGGCGGAATGCACTGGAGGGTGCTGCGCCGTCAGCGCAGACTTCTCAGAATCACACAACCTGCCACGGAGTGTTGTTAGAAGAAATCGCAGCCTGCTGTCTGCAAGACGGCCTGCTTTCGCATCCTGCCCGAACTCTCTGAAAATCGCATGAGCAAGACGCCCATGCCACGTCCATACGGATCCTGCGGAATGAACGCTGGAGCCTACCCCCCCCAGCGCGCCCCATCACTGAGCGCAGGCACCCAACCGCGCAAGTGGCCGTCGGCGTAGTTGGTTTTGCCGATGGCTCCGATCATCTTCTTTCCAGTGGCCATGCGCCAGTATTTGCTCATGCTTTCGCCAGTGTGGCAGCTCCAGCTTTTGACGAAGGCGTCCCGGGTGAACAGCCCGCGGTGGATCTTTGAGAGTTCCTTTTCGTGGAGCCAGCTCTTCGATCCACTGTCGACCTCGTTGCTGTAGTCGAGCATGAAGCAGGCACGGTTCGAATGCCCGAAGAATTCAAAATCGGCGATCTTGACCTCGCTGCGCGGGCGACCGGAGTTGAGGTAGTTGATGACGTCGTCGCCATTGGCAACCCAGACGAGGTTGACATGGTATTTATCGCGGACGGAGAGGATGTTCCCGATGAGGTCGGATTTATCCTGCCGCTCTGCGCGGCGGACGTATCCGGGCTTGTAAACCAGCCATGTGATGAGCGCGTCGGGGCCCTGCTTTTTCCGGATCTCTTCAATGCGGACGCGGGCGGCACGAATGAAATTGCCCCACCAGAGGTCGTGGGGAGAAGCCTTGTATTTTTCCCACTCGATAAGCGAGGGACCACCACTGAGGATGATGTATTCCTTCCCGGCGTCCGCATGAACGGAAAGGATCCCTGCCAGGAAAATAATCGTGAGGATTCGAAGCATGACGATGAACATTGGCAGCCGGAGCGGAAGTTCAAGCACATTCCGCTGGAAAACGCCGGGATTTTTGCGGATCCTGCCTGCATGCCTGCGACTCCCTCGGACTTCGAAAAACTCGGCGCGTTCTATCTCGGCAGCCCGGTCGGCAGTCCGCCGGAGCAACCGCTTCTTTATGACTCCCGGGACCTTGTCACCCATGCGGTGTGCGTCGGGATGACAGGAAGCGGGAAGACCGGGCTCTGCCTCGCCCTGCTGGAGGAAGCCGCGATGGACGGAGTGCCCGCCATCATCATCGATCCAAAAGGAGATCTGGGAAACCTTCTCCTGACATTTCCGGATCTCAGGCCGGAAGATTTTCGTCCGTGGATCATCGAGGACGACGCCCGCCGCAAGGGGGTCGAGCCGGACGAGTGGGCGGCTCAGCAGGCGAAAACCTGGACCGACGGCCTTGCGAAGTGGGGCCAGGACGGTGAGCGGATCCGGTCGCTGAAGGAGAAGGCGGATTTCGCGATCTACACTCCGGGCAGCACGGCTGGGATCCCGGTCAATCTGGTGAATGCGTTCCGGGCTCCGCAGGATGAGCCCGATGAGGAGGCGCTGGGCGAGCGCGTCCAGACCGCCGTCGCGGGACTTCTCGGGCTACTTGGGATGAACGTGGATCCCGCAAAGAGCCGCGAGGGAGCATTTCTTGGAGCGGTTTTCACGCATGAGTGGAATGCGGGAAACGATCTCGATCTGGCCGGCATCATCACGAAAATCCAGCAGCCGCCGTTTGAAAAAGTCGGGGTTCTTGACCTCGAATCATTTTTCCCGGCAAAGGAACGGTTTTCCATGGTGGTCGCGCTGAACACGCTGCTCGCCTCGCCCGGCTTCGCCTCATGGAACACCGGGGAGCCGCTCGATATCGCCGGTTTCCTTCACGATGGAACCGGCAGGCCGCGCCATGCGATCTTCTCCATCGCTCATCTCGACGATGCCCAGCGGATGTTTTTTGTGTCCCTCCTGCTCAACGAAGTGGTCGCCTGGATGCGCCGGCAGAGCGGAACAACCAGCCTGCGCGCAATCGTCTATATGGACGAAATTTTCGGCTACCTTCCGCCGGTGGCAAACCCGCCATCGAAGTTGCCGATGCTCACTCTTCTCAAGCAGGCCCGGGCGTTCGGCGTAGGAGTCGTTCTCGCGACGCAGAACCCGGTCGACCTCGACTACAAGGCGTTGGCCAACACGGGAACGTGGTTCATCGGCCGCCTGCAGACCGACCGCGACAAGGCAAAGGTGATCGAGGGGCTGCTGGGTTCCTCTTCCAAGCTTTCCAAAGCCGAACTCGAATCTCTTCTCGCCGGACTCGGCAGCCGGAAGTTCCTGCTCAACAACGTGCATGAGGATGCTCCCGTTGTTTTCGAGTCCCGCTGGGTCATGAGCTACCTGCGCGGTCCCCTCACCCGCGACCAGATCAAAATTCTGATGTCCTCAAAAAAGGATGCGAATCCGGCCGCGAAGGCAGCCGAACCGGCTCCCGTAGCCTCCGGCGGACGCCTTCCCTCGGTTCCTCCGGGAATCCGCCAGTTCTTCCTGCCATCGGATGGCACGCTCAAGCCACGGCTGGTCGGCTCCGTAAAAGTCCGCTTCTCGGATACTAAAACCGGCGTGGACGAAACCCGCGACATTACTCTCGCGGCCGAATTCCCAACGGGAGCCGGTGAGGCCGAGTGGACTGAATCCCTCGATGCCGCGCCCAAGGACTTCCTGACCTCCCCGCCGGCTGATGCCTCGTTCGCCGAACTGCCATCCATGGCCGCCGTTGAAAAAAACTACGCCGGGTGGGAAAAGGCCTTCACCCGATGGGTTGCGGACAACGAACGGTGCGAACTTTTTAAATGCCTGTCGCTCGGACTGTCATCCAAGCCGGATGAACCGGAGGCGGAATTCCGTGCCCGTGCATCGCTCGCCCAGCGGGAGTTCCGCGATGAAAAGGTGGATGCGCTCCGGAAGAAGTTCGCACCGAAACTCGCTGCGATCGAAGCCCGGATCACACGGGCCAATGCCGCTGTTGAAAAACAGAAAAACCAGGCCCGCCAGGCAACGTTTCAAACCGCGATTTCCGTGGGCTCAACGATTCTCGGAGCGTTTCTTGGACGCAAGGCCATCAGTGCCACGACCCTGAACCGGGCGGGAACCGCCGCGCGCGGAGTCGGCCGGACTGTCCAGGAAAGTTCCGATGTCGCAGCCGCTCAGGAATCGGTCGGGGCGCTCACCGCCGAACGCGCTCGCCTCGAAACCGACTTCGAAGCCGAATCCGCCGCGCTCTCCGCAGGACTTGCCGAACCGGAAATCCAATCCGTCGCGCTCAAGCCGTCACGCGGCGGAATCTCGATCGCCTTCTTCGGTCTCGGTTGGGTTTAAATTCCCGGCACTTCCCCGAGGCGCTTTGCATGCATGGGTTTGTTCGGAAGGGGAGCATTGGCGCCGGCCAGATATTCCGACAAAACGGCGGTGATCATACGGGCGGTCCTCCGCGAGTCGGCCGTCACCCCGCTGGTGACAGCCGAGGCCACCAGGCGCGGGGCAGCGCCAAAAGGACCGCCGAAAAGCGCTCCGGGCTCGGCATTCGACCCGCCAGTCGTTTCGATCACCACAAAAGGTTCCTGACGGCCCTGCCGCAGATTGTAAACGCGGGCGACGCAGTCCATCTTGGTCCCACCGAGCCCTAATCCAAGAATTGATCTGAGTGCCCGGCTTCCCTGATTCAGACGATGAAAGCCCCCCTCGATGAGCCAGGCGTTCGAGTGCGGCACGGTAGTATCGGCTCCGATGGCCTCCGCCGGGGCGATGTTCTTGCCAAGGCGCTCCACCAACTTCTCGGAAAAGGCGGTCTGAAACTCCGACGCAAAGGCATCCAGGTCCGCCCCCTTCCGATCCACTCGAAGACCCTCCAAGGCAAACGGCCTCACATAGATTTTCTCCGGGGTTGACTGGGAGCGTGTGCCCGGATGAAACACCGTCTTGCGCACACTGACCGAGGCACATCCGCAGAACACAAGAACCAGCCCGAGAAGAAAAATGCGGGCAATAAGTTTTGTCATTTGGGGGAGCCGTTCCGGAAATCCGTTACGGGTGGACCATTGTCGCTTCCCGGAATCCATTTGCAAACCAAATGAAAAATCCGACCAGCACGGAACCATTTCGGTGTGCCGGAGTGCGCCACAGCGGCAAATATTCCGACCACATGGTCGGCAAAACCGGTTGCCGCAAAAGGCCGGGGTGAGGCTCATCAAAACGCGCAGCCTTTCCGAGCGAGTATAGCGCAGGCGCGTCATCCGGAATACCGTGCTGAAACAGATTGACCCCGAGAGAACCTTCTACTGACGCCGCAGGGCTTTGACTGCAAGCGTGAGAAAATAGAATCCCATCGCGACGAGAACGATCGTCGCACCGCTTGCCGTGTCGGCATAGTAGGAAATCATGAGCCCGCAGACCCCCGAAGCGAGAGAGATTGCAACCGCGTAAACCACATACTGCCGGGTATTTCCCGCGATATTGCGCGCCGCCGCGGCCGGGAGGATGAGAAGAGAATTGATGATCAGGATGCCCACCCAGTTTAGATTCATGGTGACAACCATGACGATCGAGGACACGAAAAGCACCTGGGTCCACCAGGCATTCAAGCCCCGGCTCCGGGCAAGAGATTCGTTGATCCCAATGAGAAGAATCCGGTTGTAAAAAAACAGAAGCCCCCCGCCGACGATGAGCACGGTCAGGAACAGCCAGGCGATCTCCCGCGGGGTGATGCTCAATAAATCCCCGATGAGGTAGTGGCTGTAACGGTTGAAGTTTCCTCCTCTGGAAAGCAACACCACGCCGAGCGCGATGCTGAAGGACATGCTCAGGGAAATGATGGTGTCCATCGATGCGCGCGTGGTGCGCTGCAGGGCCAGGATGCCGATTCCGAGAAGCAGGGCAAATCCGATGAGCGCGAGAAGGGGATCGGCCAGCCCCAGCAGAACCCCCAGTCCCAGCCCGGTCAGGGACGCATGCCCGATGGCATCGGAGAAAAATGCCATCCGGTTGTTCACAACAAGCGTTCCCATGAGAGCAAAGAGCGGGGAGACAAGGATCACCGCCAGCAGGGCGTTGCGCATGAACTCATACCGCGCCCACTCGAAAGGGAGACAGGACAAAAAATCGGTCAGATGGCTCATTTCTGCTCCTCCAGGTCGAACCCGAAAGCATGACGGAATTCCAGATTGGCAAGAACCTCCCCGGGCGGTCCGGAACAAATCACACGGCGGTCGAGAAAGACGATGCGGTCGGACACTGCCGCGATTCCAGCCAAATCGTGCGAAACCATCAGGATTGAGAGGTCGAACCGGCGCCGGAGTTCCGAGACGGTCCGATAGAAAAGCTCGCGTCCGGACAGGTCGATCCCGGACACCGGCTCGTCGAGAAGCAGAAGATTCGGCAGTGGAGTCAGGGACAAGGCCAGCAGCACGCGCTGGAGTTCTCCGCCGGAAAGTTTTCCCAGCCGGCGATCCAGAAGTTCGCCGGCTTCCACGTTCTCCAGTGCCGCCAGCGCGGTGTTCCGGACTCCTCCCCGGCATCCGAGGGGAACCGGAAACCGCGAAATGGATGCGGCAAAGAGATCGCAGACACTGAAGGGCGAGAACCGGTCGAAATCCAGGCTCTGCGGCACGTAGCCGATTGCCGGAGAGTCCTCCCGCTCGGGGCCAAAAACCGGATGGAAGTGGATGCATCCCGTGTGGGGCACTTCACCGAGCAAAGCGCGCAGCAGCGTGGATTTTCCCGCGCCGTTCGGTCCGACGACCGTGGTCAGTTCACCGCAGTGAAGATGCAGCGAGACATCCTCGATGACCGGATGCCGGTCCAAGGTAACGCTGATATTGTCGATGTGCGTGCAGCACCGGCCGCACTGGTGCGGGGCGATTCCGTGATGATGATCGGATGAAGCAGGCACAGCGGTCACTCGGACAGGGCTTTTTGAAGCACGTCGAGATTTTTTCTCATGGTGGCAATGTAGGAATCGCTGGCTTCGGCGGGATCCCTCGGTCCGGAGACGGCGGGATCGAGGATGCTGACAGACACGCCGGTCTCGAGCTCGATGACTTTGGCGATCTTCGCCGGATATTGGGGCTCCGCAAAAATCGCCTTCACCTTCAGCCTCCTCACGGTCTCCACCGTCCCGGCCAGTTCCTTTGCGCCCGGCTCGGAGCCGGGTTCGCGCTCGATCACTCCCACAATATTCAAACCGAACTCACCGGCAAAATAGGGAAACGCTTCGTGAAACGTGACGATATCGCGGTTTTTCAATCCGTCCAATGCCGCATGCATCTCGCCCCGAAGCGCCGTCAACCTGGCCATATAGGCCTCCGCGTTTTCCCGGTATTCCTTCGCGTGAGCGGGATCGGCGGCGGCAAGGCCGTCCGCGATATTTTCCACCTGCCGGATGGCACCGGAAATCCCGACCCAAATGTGCGGATTGTCGCCGATGAGCGGGATGCCTTTGCTGGCGTCCACCAGCTTGAGCGACGGAGCCTGCCTCAGCGCCTTGTCGATAAAGGTTTCCATGCCGGCCCCGTTCGCGACAAAGATGTCCGCCCCGGCAATCATCTTCATGTCCCGCGGGGTCAACTGGTAGTCGTGCAGGCAGCCGACGAAGGACGGAGTCAGGCAGACCACCTCAACGCCGGGCGTATCCCCCACCACGTTCAGGACACTGACATAAACAGGATGGAACGAAGTGAGAATTTCCAGGGGCTTCGCAAAGGCTCCAGACGTCAAAATCAACAGGGCGACCGCGACAAGCCATCTCGGGAATTTGGAAACCATGGTGTGGATCGGAATGGAGCTGTTCACGAAAAAAAACCGCCGAGAAACTATATTGATAATAAGTTATCGGTATATTAATGAGAGTCAAATATCATTTATGAAAAACCGCCCTCCGCCGACCTCTCCAGACCGCGAACCCGGCGTTGATCTTGCCGGAGCGATGTCGTATGCGTTGCGTGTGGACAGGAGCACCAAGCAAAAGCGGGCGATCGAAGCGGTTCTTCAGAACCATCGGAAGCCACTGACTGCGGCCGAGATCCTGAGTTTGTCCCTGCGCGAGGTCCCCTCCATCGGAATTGCCACGGTTTACCGTTCGCTCAAATCGTTATCCAGCGACGGACAGGTGGTCGCGGTCGAAATTCCGGGAGAGTCGCCGAGATACGAACGCGCGGACAAGGGTCACCACCACCACTTTCTCTGCCGCGGTTGCGGAGAGGTTTTTGAACTTGAGAAGTGCCTCGAGGGAATCAAAAAAATGGCTCCGGCCGGGTTTCTCGTCGAGGACCATGAGATCATCCTTTATGGGGCCTGTCCGAGCTGCGTAAAAAAGCGGAAGCCGCGCAGGCAGGCGGTGTGTTGCGGAAAATACTGAATCAGTCAACAGGCTCCACGACGATCCGGTCGCCTGATGCGGAAACCACTCTCACGGCTGATCCAGCCTCAATGAATTGCCCCTCGGTCACGACATCGGTCAGGGCTTTTCCGAAAAGTGCCTTCCCCGAGGGACGCAAGGTCGTTTGAGCGATGCCGGTATCCCCCGTGCCGAGCGAGGGAGAATTCGTCGGGAGCGAAGCGGATGGAATCGACGGCCCGGAAGCGGACTGCGCGGAGAGAAAAAGCCTGCGGAAGACCGGCAGGTCGGGAAGGAAGCGGGCCAGGACCGCCATCGAAATGACCGATGCCACCACGGCGATGCCAAGGTTCATCATCGGCCGGGCGACCAGATCATAGGAGAAAACGAGCGGCTGGGCGGGATAATAATCCACCATCGCAAAGAAGAGCGCCCCCGCCATGAGCGCGGCGCCGAGCGCGGCCATGAAAGTGACACCCGGAAAAAACGCCACTTCGACAATGATCAAAACCGCACCCAGAGCAAAGACCGCCACCACCTCAAGGCCGGTGAGGCCCGCAATGTAGTGCCCGGCAAAAAAGAGCAGGAAGCAGATCGCGGAGAGCACTCCCGGAACACCGAAGCCGGGGGACTTGAACTCGATGTAGGCCCCGATCGCGCCGCCGAGCAGGAAAAGCGGGGCCAGCATCGTGATCCACTGGGCCAGGATCTCAAACCCCGACGGCTCGACTTGGACAACACACAGAGGATCGAGCCCAGCCTCCTTGCACACCTCGTCGAGATCCTTCGCGATCCCGGATGCCAGAAGCGGCCGGCCGTCGATCACCTTCACCGCTTCCTGAGCACTGAGCGTGAGGAGGGCGCCCTTGGGATTGATCACCTCGCCGCCGACCTTGACCTCCTTGTCGAGGTTCATGAACCCGTCCACCAGCTCCGGATGGTAACCGTTGAGGTGGGCAACGCTGCGGAAATAGCCGGAATAGTACGAGACGATTTTTGCGTTCATCGTCGCGGGGATTTCCTCACCGGAGCTCACGACCGGCGCCGCCGCTCCGATCGCGCTGACCGGGGCCATGAAGACCTTCTTTGTGCCGATCGCGATGAGCGCCCCCGCGCTGCCGGCATTTGTGTTCACATAGGTGTAGCAAGGGACAGTGCTCTTCATCAGCATCTGCACGATCTCCTCCGTGGCTTTGAGCGCGCCACCGGGGGTATCCATATCCAGCACGAGCGCCTTCGCCCCGGCTGCCTCGGCATTTTTTAACACCCGGCGCAGGAAATAAAATTGGGCCTCTGTGATCGCCCCCTCGACCGGAACGACGACCACGGCGTCTTTGACAACCGCAGGCCCGGCCGCCTGGAGCGGCATGATGGCGAAGGCCAGCAGACAAAGAAATCGCATCATTTCTCCGAATCTCACTCGCACCGGCGTGACCCGCAAGGTAATTTGACCCCGTGGGACTGATCTCAGAGGAAAGCATCCAGCGGGTGGCCGAGGCGAATGACATCGTCGAGGTCATCGGCTCGTATTTCCCCCTCAAACGCGCTGGCACGAGCTTCCGCGCCCTCTGCCCGTTCCACCGCGAAAAATCCCCCTCGTTCCATGTGAACCCGACCCGGCAGAACTTCCATTGCTTCGGGTGCGGAGCCGGCGGCGGCGTCCTGCGCTTCGTCATGGACTACGAGCATGTAGATTTCCCCACGGCAGTGAAGCGACTCGCCCAGCGTGCGGGAATTCCGATCATCGAGGAGGCGGGAAATGCCGACGATGACAGGAAACGCGGACTGCGGCAGCGCTTGCTCGGACTTCATGCGGAGGCGGCGGACTGGTTTCACAGGAATCTGCTCAAATCTCCCGACGCCTCGCCCGCGCGGGATTACCTGAAAGCCAGGGGAATCACCGGTGACATAGCCCGCTCGTGGCAGCTCGGATATGCCCCCGACTCGTGGGATGCATTACTCGACTTCCTCCGGGACAGGAAATTTAACATCGAAGAAATCTCCCAGAGCGGTCTGGCCTCGTCCAAGGACGACGGGGGCGACCTTTACAGCCGGTTCCGCGGACGTGTCATGTTCCCGATCCGGAACGACTACGGCGAGGTCGTGGCATTCAGCGGGCGGGTTCTCGACCCCGAGGCAAAAACCGCCAAATACGTGAACTCCCCGGAGACGCCGCTTTTTACCAAGGGAAAAGTCCTTTACGGGCTGGATAAAACCAAGCGCGACCTCATCGAAAAAAATGCGGCCATCGTCTGCGAGGGCCAGCTCGACCTGATCTCGGCATTCGAGGCCGGGGTGCGCCACGTCATCGCCCCCCAGGGCACGGCCTTCACGAGCGACCAGGCGCGACTCCTCCGCCGGTTTGTTGAAACGGTTCTCCTCTGCTTCGATTCGGACACCGCCGGCCAGCAGGCCGCCGCCCGATCGCTTCCAGCGCTGCTCAGTCAGGGGCTCGCCGTGCGAGTCGTCGAACTTCCCGCCGGCGAGGACCCTGATTCGCTGATCCGCAAGTCCGGTCCCGGCGCATTTCTGGAGGTGGTCGCCCGCGCCAAGGACTTCTTCGATCACGCCACCGACAAGGCGGAAGCCTCGGGGGAACTTGCCGACCCCGCCGGAAAATCGCGGCTTGTCCACCGCCTCGGTCCGCCGCTGGCGCTCGTCCAGGACGCCACTCTCCGGGAATCCCATCTCGGCCGCATCGCCTCCCGGCTGGGCATCCCCCAACAGGCGATCCGTTCGACCATGAAGCCGCCGACGGCCACAGCGGAGTCCCAGGACGAAAAACCCGCCCCAGCACTGGAAACGGTCTCACTCTCGCCCGGAATCTCCATCCTCTGCCGGCTTGCCATGACGAGCCGCCCCGTGCGGGAGTGGCTGAGAGAACAGGGCTCAGCAGCCCCGTTCGACGCCAACGGCGGACTTCTCGACAAGATTGCCAGGGCGGAATTCGACGAAAACGACCCGTCCACGGTTGCCGTTTTTGTCAGCTCTCTCGGAGTGGCTGCCGAGCGGGCGCTGGCCGGGCTGGATTTGTCCCGAACCGTGCCGGACCCCCTGTCCCGCGCCGGAGAAACCTGGTCCGGACTCGTGGCACAGCAACTCGCCAAGGAAATCGAAGGACTGAAAAACCTCCTTGCCCGGCCGGGAATCTCGCCGGACGAGCGGATAAAAATTCAAAAACAAATCCTTGACCTGAAAATCCGTGTAGCCGATGGTTTTCGGCCCTCTCAGTGAGAGGGAATCACCGGCACGCCTGCTTGAAAACCAAATCCAAAACGCCCAAGAGCCAAGCCCGATTGGCAAAGTCCACGTCTCATAAAAAGCCGGCTCCCAAAGCCGCGCCAAAAAAACCCGCCGCCAAGGCGGGGAAGAAGACACCCGCCGTACGAGTGACCAAAGCACCGGCCTCGAAAAAAGCGCATCCTAAAAAACCTCTGCCGGCTGCCAAATCGAAGCAAGTCGTCAAATCGAAGCCCGCTGCCAAATCCAAACTGGCAGCAAAAGCCGCACCGGCCCACAAGGCGAAACCGTCGGCAAAAAACGCCGCACCGGCCAAGGCGAAACCTACGAAACCGCACGCCCCTGCAAAGGCTCCTCTCATCCCGGCAGCCCCGAGCACCCCACAGGATTTACAAAAAGCGATCCAAGAAAAGGTCCGCGAACTGATCAAGCTCGCCAAGGAACAGGGCTACGTAACATTCGACGACCTCAACGAGCACCTGCCCGAAGGTCTCGCCGAGGCTGATCACATTGATTCGATCATCAGCCAACTCAACGCCGTCGAGATCGAGATCATCGAATCTTCGGATGTCGACCGCGTCAAGGAGGTCCGCAAGGCGGACGAGGAAGAAGAGGAAAAGGAGGAGAAGACGGATTCCAAACTCGACATCCTCGACGACCCGGTCCGCATGTATCTCAAGCAGATGGGTCAGGTGCCCCTCCTGACACGGGAGCAGGAAGTCGAAATTTCCAAGCGGATCGAGGACGCGGAACTCAAGGTTCAGGAAACGCTCTACCGGTTCGGGTTCATCGCCCGCGCGCACCACGACCTGGCCCAGAAACTTCTCGACCAGCGCGAGCGCTTCGACCGCGTGATTCTCGACAAGAAGATCGAGAGCCGCGAGCGCTACATGAAAGCGCTCCCCCGGCTCTGCCAGCAGCTCAAGAGGCAGACCGACTCGGTTTCAAAAATCTACGGGGAAAAGCTCACCGTCGCCTCCCCCAACCCGGCCAACGTCAAAACGTTTGAGCGCTCGATCCAGAACCTCCAGAAGCTCTACCCGAAATTTTTCTTCAAGCAGAAGGTGATCGAGGATTTCGTGCTCCTGGCCGACGAGAACCTCCGCGCCCTGCAAAACCTGCAGCACGAGTATAAAAAGCACGCCAAGAACTCGGACTCCAAGCACCGCAAGCACTTCGCCCAGGAGATCAAGGAAATGCAGCGCCGGTTCTGGCTCACTCCAGAGGACCTCGTCGCGAAGCACCTTGACCTGAAGCAGTGGCACAGGAAGGCGCTCAAGGCAAAGACCGAAATGGTCGAGGCCAACCTCCGCCTCGTCATCTCGATCGCGAAAAAATACACGAACCGCGGGCTTTCGTTCCTCGACCTGATTCAAGAGGGAAACATGGGACTCATGAAGGCGGTCGAAAAATTCGAATACCGCCGCGGCTACAAATTCTCGACGTATGCCACATGGTGGATCCGGCAGGCCATCACCCGCTCGATCGCCGACCAGGCCCGCACGATCCGTATCCCGGTCCACATGATCGAGACGATCAACAAGCTCATCCGGGTCCAGAAGCAACTCGTGCAGGAATACGGCCGCGAGCCGACCCCCGAGGAAATTTCCGACGAAATCCAACTCCCCGTCGAACGTGTCCGGGCCGTTCTCAAGATGGCCCAGCAGCCGATCTCGCTCCAGGCGCCGGTCGGCGACAGCGACGACACCAGCTTTGGAGACTTCATCGAGGACAAGGGTGCGGAAAACCCGGCCGACATGGCTGCCATTGTTCTGCTGAAGGACAAAATCAAGGACGTTCTGGAGACCCTGACGGAGCGCGAACGACAAGTGCTTGAACAACGCTTCGGCCTGGTGGACGGCTACAGCCGGACGCTTGAGGAGGTCGGACGCCAGTTCAAGGTCACCCGCGAACGCATCCGGCAGATCGAGGCGAAGGCCCTGCGGAAAATGCGCCACCCGACCCGTATCCGACAGCTTGAGGGATTCCTCGAAGCCCAGGAACTCTGATTTTTCCGCGCGACTTTTTCGCGCCGCCGGTGTTGGATCGGTTGCCATGAAAGACGACTTTGAAAACGATGCCCTGTGGGAGCTTCTGGGACACGCCCGGACCGCTTCCGTTTCGCCGTATTTTTCGCGTCGTGTTCTCCGGTGTCTCCGCCAGTCGCCCGCACAACCGCTGCTTCCGCCTCTCCTGCTCCGCTGGCTGGCTGCGGGCTCCCTGGCCGTGCTAACGGCAGGATTCTGTCTCAATCTCGGGTCGGCTCAGATCGGATCAGAGGGAATTGCGGGGTTCGGCGACTTCAACCAGACGTTCGACGCCATCGCGGGCATCGACACCCTCGTTGCTGTCGATGATGTTTCCGTCCTCGACTACTCCAACGGACTGTAAGCCTCCAGCAACGGCTTGAGGTGGGTATTTAGGTCCGGACGGGTTCCTGCCCATGGGAATAATGCGTCGATCTCGCTGGCCGTTGCATCCTCGCTGATTTCCTCCAGCCGTCGGACGACGGCGAGCAGGACTGGAGCGGGCATCCTGCAGTCGTGGCCAAGGCAAAAATCCATCACTCCCGGTGGCCGTCCGGCCGGTCCCATGCGAAGCCGGGTCCCGCTTTGATAGGAACTGAGGCCGAGTTCCCAGCGCCCCTCCAGGCTCACCAGCCGCAGAAGGCGGAATTCCGCATTCGGATCGGCTCGCCGGAATGTCACGGCTTGCGCGACGGGGTGTTCCTCCCCGGATGTCCCCACCAGCTATTCGGACGCCCCTCACCGTAGTGGGCCTCGAATGCGCGAACGGCATCCTCCATATTTCCATCGGCCGGCGCCCATTTTTCCACATCGGGAAAATCGGTCGAAATATTCCGGTTTTTGACATCGCTGCGGAAGCGGATCGGGCACCAGAACGACTCGATATTGCGAAGCATTTCACTGCCGAGCGCCCAGACCCCGGTCATCCAGTCGCAATACCAGCACCACAGAAGGTCATAGCCGATGAGCCCGTCGTATTTGTGCCGGGAGAGGTTGATCCACTCGGAAGATTTGTATGTCGGCAGCCTGCCGAGCCACGCAACCGGCGGATAGAGCACGATCGTGGCAATGCGGACCTGCGCGAAGACCAACACGGCGGGCGTCTGAAACATCAGGCAGATTTGGTTGCGCACCGGACCGAGAAGTTTCGCCTGGGCATCGGTCAGCGTCCGGCCGTTTTTTCCACGGATCGCCCGGTGCACGAGGCAGAATGCGTGCAGGAATGCCAACTGCGCCACGATGGCGGCGGCGACGCCGATCCATCCTCCCAGGCAGGCTCCGACCACCCAGGGGATCCATGTGAAGAGGCTCACAAAAACATCCAGCAAAGGGGCTGTGCTGATTTTTTCCGTTACGGCAAATGCCAGCCTTGTAAGAATGGCCGCAACGGCCATCCCGCAGAAAATCCAACCCAGGCAGAAAAGAAAAACCGATAGGTGATGCATATCCTGATTTCTCTCACAGCGCAGCCGGGAACGAAATGCCTTTCTTGCATTTGCGCGAAGCGCGCAAACTGCGGACTTGCGTGCATGGCAAGGATTGTCCTCACTGGAGGCGGATGAAGAAGCTTTGGGCGTATTTTGTGGATCTGGGCCGCAAGCTGATCAATTTGCACGACACGCCGCACTCGATTGCTGGAGGAGTTGCCATTGGGATGTTCATCGGATTCACGCCACTCTTCGGCCTGAAGACGCTTCTCTGCCTCGGGCTGGCCTGCCTGCTGCGGTGCAATCCGATCGCCGCCGTGGTCGCCGTTTCCCTCCACGATATCGTCACCCCGATCTGGCCGGTCCTGCTGAAAATCGAATACGACATTGGAACATTCATCCTGACGCGCCTTCACCACGCCCCACCCGCGATCGAACTCCACCACCTGCATTTCGGCGAGATCATGAAGTGGACGACGTTTTTCAAAGTTGGCCTGCCGCTTCTGATCGGATCCATTTTTCTTTCGACTCCGGCCGCCGTGCTTTCATACATCGGCATGTTGAAGTTCCTGCAGTTCCGGGAAAAGCGGCGCGCAGCGCACCATCCATGAGAAGAATTTTCTGGATTCTGTTTTTCTCGTGTTCGGCAGCCGGACTGATCCTGTCCTTTCTTCCGCCGGGCTCCTGGCCGTGGTGGGACTCCTCTTGGATTCTTCTGTTCTTTGTGGCCACCTATGCGGGAATGGTCGAGTCGGAGGGGCTTTCCGCGACACGGATGACCGCCGGCATCGTTCTGGTATCGATGGCCGTTCTTCTCGGACTGGGCGCACTGACGGGATGGCCGGTCGGTCCCCTGAGGTTTACCGAGCACTCGGGGCTGCGCCTCGGAGGAGCCATTCCCCTGGCCCTGCCGCTCTTTGCATTTGCGCTGCTGACCGCCAGTGGGCAGGCGGCCGCTGCCGCAATGCCCGGCTCGGGGCGAACAGGACTCGCAATAGGCACAGCGGTCGCATTCCTCGTCACCATCGCAAATGGCACGGACTTCCTGGTCTCCAGACGGATCTGGTGGCTCTGGAACCCGTGGGGTGACGGGCATGCACCGGGCCGGATCATTTTTTCGTTCCTGGTGCTCGGGGCAGCGGCGGCGATCCTGTCGTTCGCATATCCTGTGCATACGAGCATGCGGAGGACACGATGGAACGCGGCTGTGATAGCCTGGTTATCCATAAATCTCCTTTTCCTCGCCGCCCGTCTTGCGACATTGCTGCCATGACGTTCTGGGACCTCCTGCGCAGCAAGCTCCAAGGCGAGCCAGCCCTCCATCCGCTGGATAGGAGAATGGCGAAGCGCTGGGTCAAGGAGCGCCTCAAAAAACTGTATCCTGAGCTCCGGTTGGATCCCAAGGCCCTTGAACAGGCTTATCAGGAACTCGGACTGGAACCGCACGAGGGTTCGGGCCGGGGCGGGGCCACGGTCTTTGAAATCACCCTGCCTGGAGAATAATGATGAGTGCACTCATTGTCCTGCTTCCTGTTCTTGTGATCTTCGCATGGGCGGCGATCTGTTACAACAAACTGGTTAGCGCGCGCAACCAGCAGGCCGAGGCGTGGAGCGGAGTCGAGGTACAGTTGAAAAAGCGCGCGGACCTGATCCCCCCGCTCGTCGAGTGTGTCTCCGCCTACCGCACCCACGAATCCCAAACGTTCCGGGAAAATTCCTCCACGCGCAACGAAGCCGACACCGTGAGGAAAATGCGGGGGCTCGTCGCGCTCGCGGAAAGCTATCCGGAACTCAAAGCGGCGGACAATTTCCGGAAGCTGATGGACCAGCTCGTCGCCATTGAGGACGACCTCCAGTATGCCAGGAGGTATTACAACGGCTCCGTCCGCGACTACAGAAACCTTGCGGAATCCGTTCCATCCAATGCGATCGCCGGAATTTTCGGATTCCATGCGGCGGAATTCTTTGAAGTCGAATCCGTGCTCGAACGCACCACCCCGGAGGTCAAGCTATGAGGAATTCCGCCCTTTGGATATTGGCCGCGTGCCTGATTGGAACCGCCCTCGCCGGCGAGGAAATCCGGGATTTCTCGAGCCGGATCCAGATCCTGCCGAACTCAGACCTCATCGTCACCGAGACGATCCGGGTGATGCCTGAAGGAAACCAGATCAAACGCGGCATCTACCGCGACTTTCCCACGCTCTACGCAGGAAAGGCCGGTTTGCGGGCATCCGTGCCATTCAAAATCCTGGAAATCCTCCGCGATGGGAAACCGGAACCCTGGCACTCGGAGCGAAGAGGCAACGGAATCCGGATCTACCTCGGCAGCGAAAATGTGTTTCTTCCGCATGAGGAGACCACCTACACGATCCAATACCGGACCGGCCGGCAGTTGGGATTCTTCAAAAAATTCGATGAGCTCTACTGGAATGTGACCGGCAACGGCTGGGAATTTCCGATCCTCCAGGCTTCCGCCTGCGTGGATCTCCCCCCTAGTGCCGAACCCCGCTCGATGGAAGCCTACACCGGACGAAAAGGGAGCAAAGGATCGGACTACCGCGTCGCGGGATCACAGGAGGTCTCGCTCGTCACCACGGCCCCGCTCTCTCCCGGCGAAGGATTCACAATCGCCGTCACCTGGCCGAAAGGATTCGTCAAACAGCCTTCCCCGGATTCCGAGTGGTTGTCTCTCGCCTCATCAAACCGGGGGCTCATCGCCGGCGGGATCGGCCTGCTTGCCGCCTTCGGATATTTTTTGGTCAGCTGGATGCTGGTCGGCCGCGATCCTGAAAGCGGCGTCATCATCCCGCTCTTCGAACCGCCGGAACACTTCACCCCGCAGGATGTCCGCTATCTCGACGGCCTCGGCACCTGCGACAACACAAGCTTTTCGGCGGCGATCATGCATCTCGCCGTTCGGAAAGCGCTCAGGATCACCGAGTCTTCAAAACACGTTTATACCATCGAGCGCGACAAAGGGGCCGGGATGGACGAAGCGGAGAACCGCCTTCTGGAATCACTCTTCAGCGAAAGCCAGTCCGTCAAGCTGACCAACGCCAAACACGATCTCCTCGCCGCCGCCCGCAAGGTTCTGGCAAAGGACCTCGCGGCAAAAAACGATCCGTATTTCCATCGCAACACGCGGATCTGGGTCATCGGGCTGGTGGCCACGCTCGTGCCGCTGGGAATCTCGATCCTGGACGCCCGCGATCTCGGCGGCGCCTTTTTCATGATGGTTTGGCTTTCGATCTGGTCCATCGGCTGCGCGGTGCTTTCCATGGCGTTCTATTCTGCATGGCGCAGCAAGACGAAATGGACCTCGCTTCCGCTCCTGTTGTTTTGCCTCCCCTTCTTTATCGGCTGGATTTTCGGCGTCCTGGCCCTTGTCCAAGCCGCGTCCCCGTGGGTCTGCTGCCTCTATCTGGCAGGGATCGCACTGTGTGGGGTTTTTCAGCATTTGCTCAAACGCCCTACGCCGGAAGGCCAGAAACTCCGCGACCGGATCCGTGGATTCAAAAAATACCTTTCGGTCGCGGAGGCTGAACGCCTTGGGCTCGAAAATCCTCCCGAGCGCACGCCCGAGCTTTTTGAAAGGTTTCTGCCCTATGCGCTCGCACTCGGCGTCGAGCAGGCGTGGTCGGAGCAGTTTTCCGACATCCTGACAGCGGCGTCGCAAGCTCCGGAATCCGGACCACACTCATCCTCCCTTGTCCTTCCCGCCGCATCAGCCGCATTTGCGGGAGCGCTGAGCAGCGCGATCGCATCGGCCTC
>QYQL01000033.1 GCA_007280915.1 Verrucomicrobiaceae bacterium
CATCAGGGGGATTAATTGTTAATCTCATTAACTAATGAATCCGCAACCGACCGGACTTTCACGCGCGGACGTCGAGCGCCTTGCTGACATCATTATGATGATGCAGAGGTGTTTTGTTCAGCACCTGTCCGAAGAACTTTCGCTGGGTCAGGTTTCGTTTCCCCAGTTCTTTTTGCTCGGCCACATTGCCGCGGGCGAATCACTGTCGATGACGGAAATTGCGGAGAAGATGAGCCACACCACCGCCGCCGCAACGGGTTTGGTGGACCGATTGGAAAATCTCGGATATGTGGAACGCATGCATGCCTCGGACGACCGGCGGAAAGTTCTCGTGCGGATCACGGACAAGGGGGAGACCCTTGTTGGTAGGATCCGGGAGGGGATCGTTTCCAAGCTGAGTCTCGTGACGGAAATTCTCGAACCCCAGGAGCAGACAACATGGCTTCGCATTTACGAAAAAATTCACCACCACATCACATGTTCCCAACAAAATTGAATTTCCCATCGGCGCTCTGCCGGGGAGTTTTTGCGGCGATCTTCTCCGTTTCGATGCCGCTGTTCGCCCAGAAGCCGCTTCCGACGCCCGCGCCGATGCCCACCGTTGCGCCGATTGGCACTCCCGCCCCTCTGCCAACGCTGGGTGCCTATCCGACTCCTGCTCCCCTGCCTCCGATGGCGCCGCTTCCGATGCCGTCACCGGTAAACGTCCAGCAGACCATGCCTTCGACTCCCGGCGTGCCGACTCCGGCACCTACCGCGACTCCCGCAACAAAGCCCGTTGCCGCTCCGACCCCTCTCCCGGACGGTACGATGCCTCTGCCGATTCCCGCGATGCCCGCACCCGTGCCTCTGCCCGATGCGCAGACGCTGTCCGAGGAATTGAATCTTCCCACTCCGACCCAGTCAGCTGAGCCGCTTCTTCCCGGCGGCGAGACCTCCAAGCTCAAGGACAGCGAAAATCTTGCCATGAAGCAGCAGATGGCGGCGGCGGATTTTTTCAAGGCCCTAGATGCGCTCATCGCCAAACAGCACAATCCGAAGGTCGCCGACATGCGTGTCGAGGACGCGATCGAAACTGCACTAAAAAAGAATCCGGACATTCTCGATGCGGCCCAGAAGCTAAGCATCACCTCGGGAGAAATGATCAGTGTGCGCTCGCAGATCATCCCGAAAATGTCCCTCTCTTCCAGCTACGGCTATACGACGACACAGGTCAACACCGACAATTTTGCCGGCGCGCCGAACGTCAATAACCAGGCGTGGAACATCAACCTCGAATTCTCCCAACTCCTCTATGACGGAGGGGCGGCGGTTTCTGGAATTCGTGCCGCGATCGCGACCGAGGTCGGCTCCTACTACTCCCTGCGCCAGACGATCGACAAGGTGATCTCCGACGTGAAGATCAACTTCTACGAGGTGGTCCTCAACCGCGCGCTCATCATCGCGAACCAGCAGTCGGTGGACCTGCTGGCCGAACAGCTCAAGGACCAGCAGAACCGGTATGAGGCCGGCACCGTGCCGCGGTTCAACGTCCTGCAAGCCGAGGTTGCCCTCGCCAACGCGAAGCCTCCACTCATCCAGGCGGAGAACAACTACCGGATTTCGCTCTACAAGCTCGTCCGCCTCCTCGGCATGGATTATCCAGCCGGGTATCCCAGCGAGGTGCCGTTCAATATCGTCGGCAAGCTCGACTACCTTCCGCGCACGATCAAGGCGGACGACTCGATCCGTGTCGCGGTCGCCCGCAACCCCGGGCTCAAGGCCCAGCGCCAGACAATCCTTTCCGATGTGGCCAAGGTCAACCAGCAGTTCGCCGGATATCTGCCGAACGTCAATGCCACCGCAAGGCAGACGAACGAAAGCAATCTTCTTTCAAACAACCTCTTCGATCTGGATTCCGGCTGGTTTTTCGGGCTCGAGGGCAAATGGGCGGTCTGGGACGGGCTCCTCACCTACGGCAACGTCAAGCAGGCGAAGGCGAAGATGGAGCAGTCGAAGATCAACTACGACAACGGCGTGCGCGAGGTCATCCTGGAAGTCCAGCAGGCGATTTCGAATCTTGTGGAAGCGAAGGAAACGGTGGACAGCCAGAAGGCGAGCGTTGTTCAGGGCGTGGAGGCTCTCCGCCTGGCGCAGGAACGCCTCGATGCCGGCGCCGGAACCCAGCTCGATGTCCTCAACCAGCAGGTCTCGCTCCTGCAGTCGCAAACGTTCCTTCTCCAAGCCTATTACAACTACATCAAGGGACTGGCCGAATACGACCGGGCTCTCTCGCTCGATACCAAATACCAGGAGTTCTTTGATGATCCGCTGACGCAGCCCCAGTCAAAGCGGTTCACGAAGCTCAACGAGCCCGGACGCCCGCAGCCGGATCTCCCGCGCTCGATGCGCAAGTCCGACCCGATCAAGCCGATCTTGGATCCTTCGCCCAAAAAGGAAAAAACTTCGACCAAGACGACGGCAAAGCCAAAGCCCACCCCGAAGCCCACGCCAACGCCGAAGCCTAAGAAGCAGAAGAACCCCTGATGGAGTTTTTCTCCGGACACGGTCCGGAAAGCGAAGCATGACCTCGGAATCCTTTTCTCCGTTTGAACTGATTCCTGGCATCCGCGCGGGATTCATCGGCCGGGTGCCGGGTCTCGATATGAATGCCGGCCGGGAGGAAGTCCTCGCCCGGTTGAAGAGGCCCCACGAAAATGCGCTTGCGTCGGCCGGGCTCGCGGACGCGGTTTTTGCCACGGCGGAGCAGGTCCACGGAAATCTCGTCGCTGAAGTTTTCCCCGGCTCGTGCTTTCCGGTTCCGGGTGCCGACGGATTGCTGACGACAAGCCCGGGAGTGTGCCTCGGAATCTATGTGGCCGACTGCGCGGCGGTTTATCTGGCCGACCGGAGCGGACGCGGGATCGCGCTCGTTCATTCCGGGAAGAAAGGAACGGAACTTGGCATCGCGCCACGCGCGGTCGATGCCCTCTGCCGCGCCGCAAAGACAACGCCCTCCAACATCGTCGCGCAAATCTCCCCATGCATCCGTCCTCCGCACTACGAAACCGATTTTGCGGCGGAGATCGTTCGGCAGCTTCGCTCCTCGGGCATCGGAGAAATTCACGACTGCGGCACCTGCACCGCCTCGCATCCCGAAGCCTATTATTCCTACCGCCGCGAAAAAGGCTCCACCGGGCGCATGCTCGCATTTCTCGCGATGACTCAGCGCCCTCAATGAAACCAACCGTTCTGCGTGCCGGTTTGCCGGCAATCCTCCTCGCGGCGTGCGGGGGATTGATCCAGGGGTTCGACACCGGAGGGATTTCAAATGCCGCGCCCGCGATCGTCGCGCATTTTCACTTACCGGCGGCCGCCCAGGGACTGGTCACAAGTCTTGTTCTTGTGGGGGCGATGGCTGGCGCTGCCGCCGGCGGTTTGGTGGCCGACCGGCTCGGGCGAAGGGGCGGACTGCTCGCCTGCGGGCTGGTATTCTCCGCCGGCGTCCTCCTGGAAATCCTGGCCTCGGTTCTTCCTGTCCTTCTCTGCGCGCGGGTTCTTGCCGGCCTGGCGATTGGAGCGGCTTCGATCATCTCGACCCTTTATATCGCGGAGGTTTCCCCTCCGGAAAAACGCGGCGGGTATCTGTCGTTTTTCCAGTTGGCCGTGGTCTTCGGGATCGTCTGCGGCGTGCTGGTCGCCATGGCGGTCGGACAGCATCCCGGCGGATGGCGACTCATCATGGGCGCGGGGATCGTGCCGGGGCTCGTCTTGTTTTTTGGCATGCTGGCCATGCCGGAAAGCCCGGCGTGGATCGCCCACAGAAAATCCGTGAAAATCGAAGGCGGGCCTAAGCCCGGGTTCTCCACCCCGGCCGTGCAACTCGCCCTGGTCGTCGGCGTCGGAATGGCATTGATCCAGCAAATCACCGGAATCAATGCCGTGATGTATTACGCGCCGGGAATTTTCGAGAAGGCGGGGTTTGATAAGGCCGGGCAATCCGTCCTCGACGATCTGGCGCTCGCGGTGCTCCTCACGGTTGTCACGTTCATCGCGTCGCGGATCGTGGACCGTTGCGGCCGCCGGGCTCTTCTGCTCTGGGGGATGGGAGGGATGGTCGCCGCTCTTGCGATACTCGGAGCCGCCTTCGAGCAGGCGGCGACGATGCCGGCCGCCCGGTGGTTCGTGCTGGGAGCCCTTCTGCTCTACATCGCAGCGTTTGCCATCGGCCCCGGCCCGTGCATCTGGCTCGTGATCGCCGAGATCTACCCGATGGAGGTGCGCGGGCCGGCCATGAGCATCGCCACCCTTGCCAGCTGGTTCGCCAACCTCCTGGTCTCGTCCACATTCCCCGCTTTCAGCATGGCGGTCGGCGAGGCAAATGCCTTTTTCATCTTCGGTCTCATCACATTCCTATCCTGGCTTTTCACCTTCGGGCTGCTCCCGGAAACCTCGGGCCGTTCCCTGGCGGAGATCCAGACGATCTGGCGCGATCACGCCGCCCTGCTTTTTTCCCATCACAAAGCTCCCCGCCGCAGCGGTTGAAAAGCTTTGTCTGGAAAATGGTCGAACCGGGGGTAGGCTGAGCCCATGCCAACTCCCGGCAGCATCTTCGGGGCGATTGTTTTCGGCGCCATCGGCATGGGTGCCTTCGTCCATGGCAAGCGGACCGGGCAGGCCAAGGCAATGCTCATCGGCGTCGCCCTGATGATCTATCCGTATTTCGTTTCCGACGGGACGCTGGTTTTTGTCATTGGAGCCGGGCTTTGTTCACTGCTGTATTTCCTCCGGAATTGAGGCAAACCGGTGGGTTGACAGGCGGCATTTGCCTCAGCATAGTCCGGCCCCGCCCATAAGCGGCTGACTCTATGGATAAAATTCGCAACATCGCAATTATCGCCCACGTTGACCACGGGAAGACTACGCTCGTCGACCAGCTCCTCAAGCAGGCGGGAACGTTCCGTGCCAACCAGAAGACCGAAATCCGCATGATGGATTCCATGGATCTGGAAAAGGAAAAGGGCATCACCATCCGTGCCAAGAATGCCGCCTTCCGCTGGAACGGCTACCACGTCAACATCGTGGACACCCCCGGCCACGCGGACTTCGGCGGCGAGGTCGAGCGCATCATGAAGATGGTGGACGGCGTCCTCCTGGTGGTCGATGCCTACGACGGCCCGCAGGCCCAGACGAAATTCGTCCTGCGCAAGGCAATGGAAAACGGGCTCAAGCCGATCGTGGTTATCAACAAGATCGACCGCGAAAACGCCCGCCCGCACAAGGTTCTCGACATGGTTTTCGAGCTTTTCCTCGAGCTCAATGCCAACGACGAGCAACTCGATTTCCCGCATATCTATGCGAGCGCCCGCGACGGCTATGCTAAGCGGGAACTCGTCGATCCCAGCGAGACAATGGTTCCGCTCTACGAGGCGATCGCATGGCACATCCCGGCCCCGAAAGCCTCGGATGCCGGGTTTTTCCAAATGCTCGTGTCGAACCTCGACTACAGCGACTACCTCGGGCGGATCGCCTACGGCCGGATCATCAGCGGCTCGGTCAAGGTCGGACAGAGCATCGTCTGCATACACGCCGACGGACGCAAGGAGCGCGGCAAAGTCACGGCGCTCTTTGGCCACGAAGGTCTGGAAAAAGTCCAAATCGAAGAGGCGTTTTCCGGCGACATCATTGGGCTCACCGGATTCGAGGAGGTCTTCATCGGGGAAACGCTCACCGATACCGAGGACCGGGAGGCGCTGCATTTTGTGGACATCGATCCGCCGACGATCGCGATGAAAATCTGCGTGAACGATTCACCGCTCGCCGGACGCGATGGCAAGCTCCTCACTGCCCGCCAGATCCGCGACCGTCTGATCAAGGAAACTCGGACAAACGTTTCGATTATGGTGAGCGACACCGAGATCGCCGGACATTTCGACGTGAAGGCCCGGGGAGAAATGCAGATCGCGATCCTGGTCGAGCAGATGCGCCGCGAGGGTTTTGAAATCCTTGTGTCCCGCCCCGAAGTCATCTTCAAGCGTGAGGAAGACGGCACGCTGCTGGAGCCGTTGGAAACATTGTATGTGGATGTTCCGACCGACAATCTCGGCGACATCCTGCAATCCCTCGCATCCCGGAAGGCCGAGATCACCAACATGGAGCACAAATCCCACAGCGTGCTCGTCCAAGCCACGATCCCGACGCGCGGGCTCATCGGATTCGAGACCGATCTCGTCAACGTCACCAAGGGCCACGGGATCGCCAGCCATCTCTTCAAGGAATACGGGCCGCACAAAGGCGAGATTCCGAGCCGCAACAACGGGGTGCTCGTCTCGATGGAGGGCGGAACCAGCATGGCCTACGCACTTGATACCATTCAGGAACGCGGCCGCCTCTTCATCGGCCCGCAGGAGGAAATCTACGAGGGAATGATCATCGGCGAAAACGCTCGGCCGGACGACATGCCAGTCAACCCGTGCAAGGCAAAAAAGCTGACCAATATGCGCAGCCAAGGCGACGGAAAAGGAATTTCCCTGCAGCCGCCGCTCGTCATGAGCCTCGAGCGCTCGCTGGAATACATCTCGCCCGATGAATATGTCGAGGTGACCCCCAAGTCCCTTCGCCTCAGAAAAAAAATTCTCGACGCCAACGCGCGGAAGCGGGCAGGCAAGAGCTGAGCTACCCTTCCGCGGCGACGCCGAGCGGGAGAGCGGATTGGTTCGCCGGCGGAATGTGGTCGGCCACAGTCCGCACCCGCCGGATCAGCCAGATGCTCAGGAGGCTGGTGCCGACGGCCAGCCATCCGAGCCAGCCCACATGAAGCAGGCCGCTTGATGTCTGCACAACCACCCTGCCCGCGAGCACTGCCGCAAGCCCGCTGCAGAGGTCGCGGGTGCAGGCGGTCAGGCTCATGAATGCGCCCCGTCGCGCCGAAGGGACGGCGGATGTCAGGATCGCCTGCGCCGGCACGTATCGCCCGCTCGCAAAAATAAAAAACAATCCCGTGATGACCAGCGTGGCGAAGACCGGGAGCGACCCAGCGTGGGTCAGAATCGAAATAATCGTGGCTGCTACGAGGACCAGAATCGTGAAGACCTTCGCGCGGCCGAAACGATCGGATAGCCTGCCGATGAGCGGGGCTGTGACGATGGTTAGAACCCCACCGACGATATAGACGAAAGCCAGTTGAGACTCCGGATATTTCAGGTTGAATACGAGGTGCGGCGACAGGAATGGAATGATCGTGAAGTGCCCGAAGACCAGCGACACCATCAGGAGGATCCCCCGCCACGCGTTGGGATCTGAAAGCAGGATGCCGAAGTTTTTCAGGGAGGTCGGAGGACCATCGGCAAGATGTCCGCGGACATGCGGCAGCCACAACATCAGCAGGGCTTCGACCACAAGCGCGATTCCGACGATCAGGTAGAATGGAGTCTCCCAGCGGAACCGCTGCGCGAGAAACAATCCGAATGGAACGCCAAACGCCGCGGCTGCAGAGAAGGAGGTCATGATGATCCCCATCGCCGCGCCGCGTCGCCCGGAGGGAACAAGATCCCCCACAATCGCAAGGATCGTCGCGTTGGAAATTCCGCCGAATGCTCCGCAGATGGCCCGTGCAAGCAGCAGTTGTCCGACCGTTTCCGATGAGGCGCAGGCATACGTTCCAAGGATGAAGCCCGCGTAGGAACCAAGGAGAATCACCCTCCTGTCAAACCGGTCAATGAACGGTGCCGTGAGAAACCCGATGACTCCAGCCGTCATCGTGTAGGCGGCGATCAGCAGGCTGAACTGCGACGCGGAGATCGAAAGCACGCGCATGAGTTGCGGCCCCAGCGGCATCATGATCATGAAATCCATGATGTGCGTGAACTGAACCGTCGCCAGAAGCAGGAGAAGCGCCCTTTCAGGGAGGTGGTAGGGCTTCGGATTGGCTGACACGGAAAGGAAGAGCTTGTTTGTTTTTTGCAACAGATAAAATCCCTCTCACGATTGAGAGCAGGCAGCCTGATCCCGGCAGTTTGCGCAGTATCCGAACATCGCTCCGGATCTTCACGCAAAAAATCCCCGGTCTCCTGACTGGCTCAAAAAGTCTCAGGCCATTGCTTTGAAATATCCCGACGGGATGGTTGTAGCCGCCCCGCTCTGTCGGGGCGCACGGCTACAACTGAATCCAGTGATATTGGTATAAGGACGAGTAAGCCGACCCCGGTAGGCGTGAAGGGGCCGGAAAATGCCGCCGGTCAGATGGCCGGAGATTTAAAAATATTATCTGGCGGCCGCGACCTTCACCCTTTTGAGCTGGCCGTGGGTGTTCACCATCACGCGGCCGCTCTCAAAGAGATCGACCAAGGCTGCCAGGGTTTCTTTGCTGTCGCGGGTGCAGGAGCCGACGATGGCCACCAGGTCGCCCAACGAGTATTTGCTGCGATTGATTTTCCGGTAATAATTTTTCATGTCTCTTGCAATATGAGACACTAGTCTGCCGGAGAATGTTCAAACTCTGGCGGAGAGTTCTTCCCACCTCGCGTAAAGGCGTGTGACTTCGCTCTTTGCGATCTCAAGTTTTTTAACCATGTCCGGGGCCTCGGCAGCGCGGATGGCGTAAAATGAGGGATCGTTGAGCAGGGCCTCCATGCCCGAGACGTCCTCTTCCGCTGACTGGATCGTCTGTTCCATCCCGTCAAGCTCCTGCTGTTCCTTGAAACTCAGACGTTTGGGTTTTGCTGCCGGCCTGGCTTCGACAGCTGGAGTCACGATCGCACGAAAACCGGCCGGTGTCCGCCGCTCGCGCTCGGATTTTTTCTCGAGGTAGTAGGAAAAATTTCCCGGCTGGACAAAAACCCCGCCCTCCTCGAAAGCGACGATCTGATCGCAGATCCGATCGAGAAAATACCGGTCGTGGCTGACGACGAGGATCGTCCCGTCGAAGTCGGCCAGTGCCTCCTCCAGCATGCGCAGGCTTGCGAGGTCGAGGTCGTTGGTCGGCTCGTCGAGAACGATGACATTGCCGCCCCGGCAGAGAACCTTCGCGAGAAGCAGGCGCGCGCGCTCGCCTCCGGAGAGCTTGTCCACCCGCTCGGTCACACGGGAATCCTCAAATAAAAATCTCCGCAGGTAGGCGCGTGCGGTGAGCGTCTGCTCGCCGAACCGGACCATCTCGCCGGAGTCGGACACTTCCTCCATCACGGTCCCTTTTCCATCGAGCCGCATGCGGGATTGGTCGATGTAGTTGAAGACAACCCGCTTTCCGATGGTGGCGGTCCCCTCGACAGGAGCAGTCTCGCCGAGACAAACGCGGAGCAGCGTGGTTTTGCCGGCACCATTCCTCCCGACCACTCCTGTGCACTGGCCCGGCCGGAGAGAGAGATTCAAGTTTCGGAAAAGCCAGCGGCCGGATTCCCCGGCCCGCATGCCCGCACCGGAAAGCTCGACCGCCGTGTTTCCGATCTCCGGTGCCGGGGGGATGAGTAGATCCATCTCACGTTCCTCCGGCGGAGCCTCGATGCCAGCCACATCGTAGAACGATTCCAAGCGGTGCTTCGACTTCGACCTCTGCGCGCGCACCCCTGCGCGGACGTATTCCAACTCGGCACGCAAAAACCTCTGGCGTCGGCGCTCGGATTGCTCCGCGATCTGCCTGCGCAGGGTCTTGGCTTCAAGGAACGCCGTGTAGTTTCCCGGATGAGAAAACGCCCGCCCGTCGGCAAGCTCGATGATCCGCGTCGCGATCGTCTCCAGAAAATACCGGTCGTGCGTCACGAAGACGAGGGCGCCCGGAAACTCCCGAAGAAACACCTCCAGCCATCGGATCGACTCCGAATCCAGGTGGTTGGTCGGCTCGTCGAGGAGAAGCAGATCTGGTTGCGAGGCCAGCGCGCGGCAGAGCGCGACACGGCGCTTTTCGCCGCCCGAAAGCGGACCGACCAGTGCGTCCAGCGGCGGTGCTGCCAGCGCACCCGCCTCGGCCTTGATGCGTGTGTGCAAATTCCATCCGTCGGCATGGTGGATCAGGTCGAGGAGTTCGGAAAGTTCGGCATCGCTCCCTTCCCCTGCCTCGTAGCGGGCTATCCAGTCCACAAGGTCCGAGGCACCGGACTCGATATTTTCCAAAACCGACTTTGAGCCATCCAATTCAAACTCCTGCGGCAGATACCCGACCCGGAGTCCGCGCCGTCGCGAAACCTCGCCGGAATCCGCCTCCGATTCGCCCGCGAGAATTTTGAAAAGGCTCGTCTTCCCGCATCCGTTGCGTCCGACAAGCCCGACCTTTTCCCCGGGAGCCACCGTCATTGAAACCCCGTCTAGCAGCCTCTGCCGGCCGTAGGCCAGACGGAGATCCTGCGCGGAAACAAGTGCGGGGACGGCGGACATTCAATACCGGAATTTCGGTGTCCCGGTCGGAGTGGCGGAGGGGACCGGAATATTATTGGGCATGATCTCTGGCTCCACGTTCAGATCCGGTGGAGGGACGTTGGGATCCGGCAATGGGGTATCGTTCACTTGGGCGCCGGAATAGATCGGACTGTCTTCGGTTCGTGATCGCCCTCCGCGCTTTTTGGCGGGACCCGGAGCAGGAATCTCTTCGTTTCTTGCCTGTTCGGGCGGCCGTGGCGGGGCGACTGTCATGTTCTCGTTCGCAACATAACCGGTCCGAGAATCCGCCAGTTGAATAAGGCTGAAGCCCATCTCACGGCGGAGAAGTTTGATGCGCGTTCCCGCACGAAGGGATTCGTCAGCTCCCCGGCCCTGCTGGGGACCAAGCCGATAATAAGGGGAAAAGTCCCTGATGATGACATATTCCGGGGCCACTTCCGGTGCGAAGGTTTCCGTGGCGCACGACGCGAGAAGCAGGCAGAGCAGGGCGAGGGAACCTCGCAATAATTGTGTCGCCGAGGAACGCCTTTCAGATTTGTTCGTGGATAATTCCGCCATCAGGCCGGGGATAGTGGCGATTTTTGAGCGCATTTGCAACTGAATGAAAAGGCCGGGCGCGGGTTTCCAGCGGGGCTGTTCCGACCGTCAGATGCCAAGGTTCATCTGCGGCGCCTCCGGACGGCGGAATGCCCGGAGGTTGTATTCGCAATGGTCGGATGCAAAACCTTCCTTCTCCCGGCAGGTCGAGAAGAGGTTGCCAATCTGCCCGGCCCAAAACCCGCGGCCGCGGAGCCGTTCACCGAATTTTGCGGAGTGGAGTGCGCCTCCCCGGATGTCGCGGATGCGATCCAGAATTTTCCCGGCGCTTCCCGGGACATGCTCCTGCAGCCAGGAGGAGAAGATTTCCTTCACGGCATGGGGAAGGCGGATGATGCTGTAAGCGGCGCGGACGGCTCCGGCTTCGCGGGCGGCCTTGAGGATCGCGGGGATTTCATGGTCGGTCAGCCCGGGAATGACCGGCGCGATCACGACGCCGACCGGAATTCCGGCTTGTGTGAGCTTTGCGATGGCGTCGAGCCGGTGGGCGGGCATTGAGGCGCGAGGCTCCATCCTCCTCGACAGGTCTGGATCGAGCGACGTGATGCTGATGTGGGCGGAGCATGCGGAAAAATCCGCGAGTTCGGAAAGGATGTCGGCATCGCGGGTGACGAGATGGTTTTTCGTGATGATGCCGACCGGGTTCCGGAAATCCGCCAGCACGCGGAGGCACCGGCGTGTGATTTCCAGCCGCCTCTCGACTGGCTGGTAACAATCCGTGACGGTGCTCAGGGCCAGCACCTCGGGTGTCCACCGGTCGGATTCCAACTGCTCCCGCAGCAGGTCCGCCGCATTTTCTTTGACGATGATACGGGTTTCGAAATCGATGCCCGAGGAAAACCCGAGATACTCGTGATACGGGCGGGCGTAGCAATACGAACACCCGTGCTCGCAGCCGCGGTAGGGATTGAGGCTCGCGCTGAAGCTGATATCCGGGCTGTCGTTGCGGGAGATGATCGAGCGGGATTCCTCGCGAAGGAAACGGGTGCGTGGATTCCGCTCCGCAGGCGAGTCCAGTTCGACCGTGAGACGCTCGAACCTGTTCGGCGGGTTCCCTGCCGCGCCGCGGGACGGGATTTTCATCAGTGAGAATTCAGCTTCTCGAGCTTGGGGACTATGACCGCCCGGACATACGGGTTGTTCGGATTCCGGGCGCAAAAATTCTGGTGATATTGTTCGGCGGGATAGAATTTTGCGGATTCGACGATCTCGGTCACGATCGGATCCGCGAAGCGCGTCTGGGCGGCGGCTTTGGATTTTTCGGCGGCGGCTTTTCGCTCCGGCGTGTCGGCCACGATGATCGAACGGTATTGGGTTCCGTGATCGGCTCCCTGACTGTTCAGGGTGGTCGGGTCATGGGCATCCCAGAAGAGGTCGAGGATCTTCTCGTAGGAAATGAGAGCGGGGTCGAACGTGATCTCAACGACTTCGGCGTGCCCGGTTTTTCCGCTGCACACCTGCTCGTAGGTGGGATTCGGAGTGCTGCCGCCCGCGTATCCGCTGACCACGGATTTGATGCCGGGCTTTCCCTGGTAGACCGCCTCGACACACCAGAAGCACCCGCCCCCGAGAATGGCTTTCTCGTCAGCCATCGCAACGCCCGCGAGAAAGAAGATGAGCAAAAGATTCTTCATTCCCGGCAGGGTTCATGACCAATGTTCGACCATCATGAAGAGATCGTCGGAAATCGTGTCGAGTTTTTTCAAATCCTTCCGCCGGCCTTTTTCCGGCTTCACATCGGCATGGCGGAGGAGGGTCAGCATGTCGCGGACGTCGCGCAGTTTTCCGGAGGCGATTTCGTCCGTCGGCTCCAGCGCCTCGACGCGGGATTTGATGCCGTCGATCCGCTCGTCCAGTTTGCCTCCGATGGCATCGAGCGTTCCGTGGCACGCCGCCCGGAACAACTCGATCTCTTCAAGAAGCGTCTTCACCGGCGATGCCTCGGCGGGCGCGGTTTTCATGGTGCAGGAATCAAGCACACTTGATAAGGTTCCACAAGTAGCGAATCCTTTCGCAAACAAATGAGCGTATCCCCGGCATCACTGATTTCGCAGGCCGTTCAGGCAAGGCGCCATGCCCATGCGCCTTATTCGAAGTTCCCTGTCGGGGCGGCGATCGAGTGCGCGGATGGCAGCGTCTTCTCCGGCTGCAACGTGGAAAACCTGAGCTTCGGGCTCACCATGTGCGCCGAGCGTGTGGCTGTGGGCGCGGCTGTTGCCGCCGGAAAAACGGATTTCCTCCGGATCGCGATCGTGGCCGACACGGACGAAGTGATCAGCCCGTGCGGGGCCTGCCGCCAGGTGTTGGCGGAGTTCAATCCATCGCTGACGATCTTTTCTGCCAACCTCAGGGGCCGGATTCAGGAATTCTCGCTCGCCGAGCTGCTCCCGCGCGCCTCGACCGGAATCCTCAACCGGCCCTGACAAACCCCGGCTGGCCGGATCGTAAAATCCCCGTATACTCGCAGCATGTCCGAATACTGGGAAACATGGAAACCGACCGAGCGCGCGACCCTATGCTTTGTGATCCGCGGCGGGGAAATCCTTCTCATCAGGAAGAAACGCGGGCTCGGTGCTGGCAAGATCAATGCTCCCGGCGGACGACTTGAGGCCGGAGAAACCGCTCAGGAAGCCGCCATCCGCGAAACCCAGGAGGAGGTGGGGGTGACCCCGGTCGGCATCGAGGAACGAGGAGAGCTCCACTTCCAGTTTGCCGACGGCTACGCCCTGCACTGCACCGTGTTCGTCGCCTCGGATTGTCTCGGCGAACCCTTTGAAACCGAGGAAGCCGATCCGGTCTGGGTCCCGCTCGACGGGATTCCTTACCACGAGATGTGGGCGGATGATCCCCATTGGCTGCCGGGTGTCATCGCCGGCGGCCGTTTCCGGGGTTTTTTCCACTTTGACGGCGAAAAAATGCTGACAAACAACGTGATATGGTCAAATAAATAAGTTTATAATATATTGATAAATAGCAATTTATAAATTTATCATATTTTTCTGAAAAAAATATCTTGCGAAACTGTCCGCGCTGGATATGGTGAACACTGTTCTGGGGGGAACAACAGCCCGTTGCAGCATTCGCTGCGGCGGGCTGTATTCTTTTCGGAGTTGAGAGATATTCCATTTTCGGGTTAGGATTCACGAATGCCTGTTCCAGACGGTGATTTTTTCCGCACGATGATAGCGCGGGTTTCTCCGGAAGACATTGTCCTCTACGCGAACTCGGCACTGGCTTCCTACCTCCGAGTGACGAAGGCGGATCTGACAGGCGCACCTCTTGAGATCCTCGCGGCCCGGACGCGCGGGGAGGTTTCCGCATGCTTCCAGCGACCCGAGACGGGAAGATCCAGCAACAGGCTGGTAACGGATGACGAGGGGAGGGTTTTTGAAGTCAAGACCTACAGCGAAGGCGGGATTCTCGACATCGTTCTGGATGAGGTCACCACGATGGATTCGGTGAGCCGGGACCTCCGGCATGTGAGCGGGACATCCGTGGACGTTTTGAACGAGGAGGAACTCCGCACCGCGCGCCAGCCGGAGCGCCGGTATCTGACGGTGTCGAGGGTCCGGATGAACGGGATTTCGCGGCTGGCCGAGCGGTTGGCCCCGATGGAGATGCGCCTGGTGATGAATTCCTTTGTCGAGGAATCGGCGGAGGCGATTCTGGAGACCGGCTGCACGTATTACGAATCGTCCGGAGGTTCGGTGACGGGGATCTTCGGGGCGCCGCGTTATTTTGCCGATCACGCCCTGCGTGCGATCCGGGCGGCCTGCAGCCAGCTGGAGAAGTCGGCTCAACTGCGTGCCGGGCTGTTTCGTCAGGGCCGCGAGATGCCGCCGCTTTCCTGCGGGATCTGGACCGGGGAAACATTTGTGGGCACGCTCGGGGCTTCGGCGACACAGTGCTACTCGGCGGTCGGGCTGACAGTGGATCTGGCCTCGGAGCTCAGCAAGCTCGCGCGGCCGGGTGAGGTGCTGATCTCCGAATTCACGCTTCGCAATGTGGTTCAGACTCTGCCCGAGGGCTGGCAGGCGATCCAGGCGGAGCGCGAGGCCGAGCCGGATCTGAGCGATTTTCACTGGCCAGGAGGGGACATTGAGCCGCTGTCCGAGGCCTATCTGCGCAAGGTCTGGCTGATTGGACCGGGGGTGGAGGACGATACCTCGCGCGTCGAGTATTTTGCGGACTACCTCTACAGCCTGAAGGCGGAGGGCCTTGACGAAGCGATTCCCGTCCTGAGGGTCGTCCGCCCGGCGGAAATCGGCGACTCGCTGGAGCTAGGCAGCGACAATGTCGTGGCGCCCCAGTTTTCCCAGTCTCTTGGAAAATACAAACTTTTGGGGGTGATCGGCACCGGGGGGATGGGGAAGGTTTGGAAAGGCAGCGATCGTTTTGGAAATGTGGTTGCGATCAAAGTCCTGCACACGACCGAGACGACCACCGATGCCCAGCTGAAGCGGTTTCGGCGTGAGGCGGAGGTCATGTCAAGGCTTCCCCACAGGAACATCTGCCGCGTCTTCGAGATGAACGAGTTCGAGGGGATCCAATATCTTGTGATGGAATTCGTGGACGGGCTTACGCTTTCGGATCTCCTCTACGAGCACACCCGGGAGGAAGCGGACGGCACCACGACGAAGGCTATGCCGGACCTCAAGTCGCTCATTCATGCTCTCCGACAGGATCGATCGAGCCGCGGCGATGCGCAGCCAACAGATGAGGAAAATGCGGCTCCTCGGGCCAGGGAAACCCGCGTGCTGCCGGTCGAGCAGACGCTCAATATATTTCTGAAAATCTGCGACGCCGTGCAGTTCGCTCACGAGCACGGGGTCCTGCACCGCGATCTCAAGCCGGGCAACATTCTCTTGCGCGAGGACGGCGAACCGCTGGTGGCGGACTTCGGGCTCGCGAAGATCAGCACGGGCGATTCGGGGCAGTCGCTGTCCGTAAGTGGACATGTAGTCGGAACCCTCGAAAACATGTCGCCGGAACAGGCGGAATCCAGCAAGGAAGTCGACGAGCGGGCGGACGTGTATGCGCTGGGCACGATTCTTTACCAGATGCTGACCGGACGTCGGCATTTTGAGGCGACCGGAAACATCGTCGCCGATGCGCAGGCGCTCCAGAGCCATGAACCGCGTCGTCCGCGCACGATCAATCCGAAGCTCGATAGCGATCTGGAGATCATTCTTCTGAAGGCCCTCCGCAACTCTCCCGTCGAGCGATACCGTAGCGTCGCTGCCCTTGAGGCGGACCTCCAGCGCTACCGCCGCGGCGAAGTCATCAGCGCCCGGCCCGTCTCCGCCGTCGAGCTTCTCCGGAAGCTTGTCCTGCGCAACCGCGCAGTCACGGCGGTCATCGCCGTCTCGCTCCTTGTTTTCATCGCCGGATCGGTTGCCGCGTTCTGGCAGATCACCGACCGCGCGAAGGTTGCCGAGTCGGCGCTCAAGGAGGCCGAAAAACAGCGCGAGATCGCCCGTCAGAATGAACTCCTCGCCGAGGAGCGGATGCGACAGGCGGATCAAGAAAAAGACCGCGCGCTCGCGGCTTCGAAATTGCAACAGGCTGCCGAAGAGGCTCAGAAACAGGCGATTCAGGGACAAAACCTCGCCCAGCAGGAAACCGAACAGGAGCGGAAAAAACGCGAGGAGGCAGAAAAGGCGGCCGAGGAAAAAATTGCGGGTGTCGGTGCCCAGCTCAGCGAGGCCCAGAAAAAATTCGAGGAGTTGCAGGCTCAGTCCGCCGCGAAACCGGATGAGCCGCCCCGCCGCCGGTTTCAGGATCCTTTCGAGAATCAGGACAAATCCTTCCAGGCCAATCGCGGCATGAACCAGGCGGCGATGGAATTCGACCGCAACCTGAATGCCCAGGATCTGAAAAGCTATGAGAACAACCCGGGCATCATTGTCAGTCGTATCGGGGATGGTCTGGAGGCCATTTCCCAGGTGATCCTGGCGGATCCCACGCTTCCGCAGGCCTGGATCATCAAGGGGCGCTACCACCTGGCGTGCGCGGTGGAGTTTGCTCCGGCAAGGGATTCCTTCCAGATGGCAGTGAAATGCGCGGACGACCGGCGCAAAAACAATCTTCCCGACATGCTCGGACCGGACCACCCGGAGGAGCTCGTCGCGATCTGCGACCAGCTTTCGCGGCCGATGGCGGACCGGTTTGAGAAGGCGGTGAGCTTGCTGAACAATACCGGTTCGCCGGCTGATCAAACCACCGCCGGTGCCATCAGGTTCTTTCAGGACAAGCCACTTGCTCACAAGGCAACGATCGGCCCCTGCCCGACCGCTCGCGTCTCCGGAAGAGCCGAGGTGACGGTCGGCATCATGGCTGCCAATGGATCTGCAGGAGAGGTGGCGTTCCAGGACAGCGGGAGGGAACTCTCCATTTCCGGCATCCCCGAGCTGACCGATCTCTCGAGCCTGAAATCCCTTTCCCCTCAGCCGGTCCGCCTCAAAATCCGGGGCACGGGCACTCTTGACTGGGCCACGCTTGCCGTCCTCCCGCTCGATTCGCTGGACATTGCCGGTTGTGCGGTTGCAACCATTCCGCCGGGCCTGCGGGGTTTTTCAAAAGTCCAGAGCCTCTCGCTGAAGGATACCCGGTTTTCAGATCTTGCCTTGCCACGAATGATGCCGATGCTCACGAGTTTGGATATTTCCGGGACCGCGATTACCGATATCACCCCCCTTGGCATCTGCCGCAGAATCCAGGCTCTTGATATCGGTCGCCTCGCTCTTGAGAACATAAAAATCCTCGCGTTTTTTCCGCTGACGAAACTCACGCTGAGCCCGGTGATGATCGCCGACAAGACCTCCCTGAAAAGCCTGCGCGGACTCCGGACGCTTCGTGTTCTCCGGGCTCCGGACGATCCCGAGGATCAAACCGCCGCCGAATTCTGGCGTCGACTGGATGCGGGGGAATACGCAACCGGCGGGTGAGGGGCTACAGAGGGACGATTTCCCAAATCATTCCGCCCCCCTCCAAAACCGTGAGCCACGCATAGGAGGGAGGGGCACCCTTGTTCGGTTTCCCGATGGTTCCAGGATTCAAAAACCGTGTGCCATCAATGACTTCATCACGCGGCACGTGGGTATGACCATGCACAAGGAAGTCCACCCCCGGCGCGCGATGCGGCGGTATGTGGATCAAAAAGAAGGTGTTCCCCTGTCGATCGAGGGTGAGACTGGCCGGCAGGTCCATGCCGAAGTCGTTGTTGCCCAACACCGCTTCCACGGGCGGTCCGATCCTGCGGACGAGTTCGAGCATCGCCGGATCGCAAAAGTCCCCGAGATGCCAGATTTCGTCCGCATCCCGCAAATCCGAAAGGGCTTTTTCCGGGAGCCTCCCATGGGTGTCGGCGATGACCGCAATACGCATTTCAGACCGGAATTTCATGAATCCGGCCGCCGAAAACAATCCTTCATTTATTTTCCCCTTGGAAACAGGGTTGCGGTCGGGAGCGAAACTTGCTTATTAAGGCACCAACACCAATTCTTAGATCATGCCCAACCTCACCAAACGCGATCTTGTGATGCAGATCAGCAAGGAAACCGGGATCACCCAGCAGGACGTCTTTACCGTCATCCAGCAGACGCTGGACCGGATCACTGACGCGCTGGCTTCGGGCCGCGATGTCGAACTTCGCAATTTCGGAGTTTTTGAAGTCCGCCTCACCAAGTCCCGCGTGGGCCGCAATCCGCACAAGCCGGAGAAGGACGTGATCATCCCGGCGCGCGCCACGGTGAAATTCAAATCCGGGAAAGTCATGCGCCAGCGGGTGCTGCTTCGCACGGACGAGTTGCGCACGGCTTCACAAAAAGAAGCCTGAGTTTCTGAACCCGGTCGTCTCCCTGCGGGTGGAAAACATCCGGATTCGCGGCGCGCGTCAGAACAACCTGCGCGGCATCGATCTCGATCTGCCGCTCGGCAGTCTGATCGTCGTCACCGGGCCGAGCGGGAGTGGGAAGTCGAGCCTCGCGTTTGACACCGTCTATGCCGAGGGCCAGAGGAGGTATGTCGAGACGTTCAGCCCCTACACCCGGCAGTTCCTCGACCGGATGGACAAGCCGCTGGCGGATTCCATCGAGGGGATCCCGCCGGCCATCGCCATCGAGCAGGCGAACAATGTCCGCACCACCCGCTCGACGGTCGGCACGATCACCGAGATCAATGACTACCTGAAGCTCCTGTTCCCGCGACTGGCAAAGGGATTCTGCCCGACCTGCGAGCGCGAAGTGAGGCCGGAGTCCGCCGCTTCAATCGTCGAGGCGGTCACCAGGCAGTTCCGCAGGAAAACCCTTCTCGTCGCATTCGGCGTTTCGGTTCCACCGAAGACCAAGCCGGTGGACTTTTTTGAGTTCCTCCAGCAGCAGGGATATTTGAGGGTCTGGCTGGGCTCGCAAATCGTGAGGACCGATGAGGTGCCGCCTGCGGGACGGCTCCCGGCGCGGGTTCAGGTCATTCAGGATCGCGTGGAAATCACGCCGGCGAACCGAACGAGGCTCTTCGAGGCTGTTGAAAATGCCCTTCGCCTCGGATCCGACAAGCTCTCCGTTGTGGACCCGGATTCCGGTGAAGAACATCCGTTTTCCTCGGGGTGGCATTGCGCCCATTGCGACGCCGGCATCCGGCCGCCTTCTCCGGGACTCTTCAGCTTCAACAACCCGCTGGGCGCGTGCCCGGAATGCCGCGGGTTCGGACGGATCATTGGGATCGATTTCCAGCGGGTGATGCCCGACCGCTCGCTGTCGATTGCCGAGGGCGTCGTCAAGCCGTTCCAGAGCGGCCAGTCGCGGGAATGCCAGGACGATCTGATGCGCCACGCCCTGCGCAATGAAGTCGATGTGCGCTGCCCGTTCGAGGAGCTTCCGAAAGCCGATCAGGACTGGGTCATCAACGGCGAGGGCAGCGGCCAGGAGGCATGGGAAAACAACCGCTGGTATGGGGTCAAGGGTTACTTCAACTGGCTGGAATCGAAAACCTACAAGATGCACGTGCGGGTGCTCCTCAGCCGATACCGGAGCTACCAGCCGTGTCCTGTCTGCAAAGGCGGACGCTTCCAGCCGGAGACACTGAATTTCCGCCTTGATGGGCTTACGATCGCCGACCTCGCGCACCGGCCGATTGCCGGGCTTCTGGAGATCTTCTCCGGTCTCACTCTTCCCGAACACGACTCGAGCGCCCGCCTGGTCCACGAACAGATCGCCTCGCGTTTGTATTATCTTTTGGAAGTCGGTTTGGGATATTTGACGCTCGACCGTCCGACGCGTTCGCTATCCGGCGGAGAGCTCCAGCGCGTGAACCTGACGACCTGCCTCGGCGCGGCCCTGGTCAACACGCTCTTCGTCCTCGACGAGCCGAGCGTCGGACTTCATCCGCGCGACACAGGCCGCCTGCTCCGGGTGCTGCGCGGGCTTCGCGACAAGGGCAACACCCTGCTTGTCGTGGAACACGAGGAAGCCGTCATCCGCACCGCCGACCACATCGTTGACATCGGACCCGGCCGCGGCGCGCAGGGCGGAAACCTCCTCTATTGCGGGCCGGCGGAGAATTTTGCGAAGACAGATTCCCTGACGGCCGATTATCTGGAGGGCAGAAAGACGATCGCGATTCCCGGAAAGCGGCGCAAGCCGAAGCGGTTCATCGAGCTGCGCGGAGTCCGCCACCACAACCTGCGCGGTGTGGATGTGAAAATCCCGACGGGCGTCCTCTGTGCCGTCACCGGCGTCTCGGGTTCCGGCAAGACATCGCTCGTGCGCGATGTTCTCCACCGTCATCTCGCAGGCGACGAGCCATCCGAGGACGAGGCAGCCGGGTTTGTGAAGTCGATCCGCGGAGACGAGGAAATCGGGGACGTCGTCATGGTGGACCAGTCGCCGCTCGCCCGCAGTCCGCGTTCGACTCCCGCGGTCTACCTCGGCGCCTACGACGGGATCCGGGAGCTTTTCGGCACCACGAAGGAAGCCCTCGCGGCGGGCTTTTCGCCGGGAACATTTTCTTTCAACTCCGGTCAGGGGCGCTGCGAGCGGTGCGGAGGTCTCGGGTTTGAAAAAGTCGAGATGCAGTTCCTCAGCGACCTCTACCTGCGCTGCCCGGAATGCGAAGGGAAACGTTTCCGCACTCCGGTGCTCAATGTTCAAATTCTCGGAAAATCCATCCACGACGTGCTCGAAATGACCGCGGGGGAGGCGATCGAGTTTTTTGCTCCTCTCGACAAGCGGGGCTTCATTACCCGCCCGCTGCGCCTTCTTGCCGAGGTCGGCCTCGATTACCTCCGGCTCGGGCAGCCGGTGAACGCGCTCAGCGGCGGTGAATCCCAGCGCCTCAAACTCGTCCACCACCTCGCGCAGAAACACGAGGATGGCGCCCTTCTGATTTTTGATGAACCGACGACCGGGCTGCACTTTGACGATGTCGCGCTCCTTCTCAAGGTGTTCCGGCGGCTTGTGGACGAGGGGAACAGCGTTGTTGTCATCGAGCACAATCTTGAGGTCGTCAAATGCGCGGACTGGATCGTGGACCTCGGGCCCGAGGGAGGAGATGCCGGCGGCCGTGTCATTGCTGCCGGGACGCCCGAGCAGATCGCCGCTTGCCCGGATTCCCATACCGGCCGGTTCCTCTCACCGATCCTCGAAGGCCGCGGAATCCGGATCGAGGATGCGCCGCCTGATCAAGCTCCGGCCCCCAAGCCATCCGGGGTCATTGCAATCCGCGGTGCCCGAGAACACAACCTCAAGAACATCTCGGTGGATATCCCGCGCGATGGAATGGTCGTTGTCACCGGCCTCAGCGGATCTGGCAAGTCGACCCTCGCATTCGACATCCTCTTCGCCGAGGGCCAGCGGCGGTTCCTCGACAGCATGTCCCCGTATGCCAGGCAGTTCGTCGAGCAGATGGAAAAGCCGGACGTGGATTCGATCGAGGGCCTGCCGCCGAGCGTCGCCATCGAACAGCGCGTGACGCGCGGCGGTGGAAAATCCACCGTTGCCACGGTTACGGAGATCTACCACTTTCTCCGCCTCCTCTTCGCCAAGCTGGGCACCCAATACTGCCCGGATTGCCAGGTGCCTGTGGAAAGCCGCACGCCAACCGCCATCGCGGAGGAGGTCCGGAAAACCGCCTCGCGCGGACCGGTAAAAGTTTTCGCGAATCTCGTGAAGGCCCGCAAGGGCTTCCATACCGACGTCGCCCGCGCGGCCGCCCGCCAGGGGATCGAAACCCTCCTTGTGGACGGCCGCCCGGTTCCCGTCGAGGGATTCCAAAAGCTGGAGCGTTTTAAGGAACACACGATCGATGCTCTGATCGGGTCGCTGGACAAGCCGGATGCGAAGACCGCCGACGAGATGGTGCGCCGCGCGCTCGCCCTCGGTCGCGGCACCGCCCGGATCGTGGACGCGAAAGGCAAAGCGAGCGTCCTCAGCACCGAAATGAACTGCCCGTCGTGCAGCCGGGCGTTCGAGCCGCTCGACCCGAGGCTGTTTTCGTTCAACTCTCCCCACGGCTGGTGCATGCACTGCCGCGGATTCGGCGAGGTCTGGAGCGGGCTCGGATCGGGTGCCAAGGAGTTTGACTCCCAGCTCGAGGCCGAGCTCGACGAGGAACGGAAACACGAGGGGCTCGAAGACTCCGAACCCCGTCCGTGTCCGGTCTGCAAAGGTTCGCGTCTCAACGAAACCGCTTCTCATGTCCTGCTCGGCAGCCACTCGATCAACCATTTCACCGGCGCTCCCGCCTCGGAAGCGCTCGCTCTTGTCCAGTCGCTCCGATTCACCGGCCCGCGTGCCGGCGTGGCCAAGGAGGTCGTCTCGGAAATCGCCCAGCGGTTGAAATTTCTCGCCAAGGTCGGCCTCGACTACCTCTCGCTCAACCGCAGCGCAAAGACGTTGAGCGGTGGCGAGGCGCAGCGGATCCGGCTTGCCGCGCAGCTTGGCTCGAACCTGCGCGGGGTCCTCTACGTTCTGGACGAGCCGACCATCGGCCTCCATCCGCGCGACAATGCCCAACTGCTCGATGCGCTCGCTGCTCTCACGGAAAAAGGCAACTCCCTTGTCATCGTCGAGCATGACGAGGAGACAATGCGCCGGGCCGACAGGATTCTGGATCTCGGACCGGGAGCCGGAAGCCGCGGCGGTCAGATCGTCGCGTCCGGCACGCTGGACGAAATTATCAAGTCTCCGGATTCCCTCACCGGCCAGTCGCTTCGATCGCCGATGAAGCACCCGTCGCGGGGATCACGCAGGCCCCCTGCGGAGGACTGGCTCACCGTCCGCGGCGCGAACCTCCACAATGTCAGCAGTGTCGATGTCCGCATCCCGGCTCACAGGCTCACCGCGATCACGGGGGTCTCGGGCTCCGGGAAAAGCACGCTTCTGCGCGGCGTTGTCGTCCCCGCCGTCCGCGAGGCGCTGGCCCGGAAGAAGTCTGGTTTCGAACACTGCACTGGCGTCGATGGAATCCATCCGTTCGGGGCGGTTCTTGAGGTGGACCAGTCGCCGATCGGAAAGACCTCGCGCTCGACCCCGGCGACATACGTCAAAGTCCTCGACAACATACGCGCCCTGTTTGCCACGCTGCCTCCGGCCCGCATGCGCGGATACACGAACAGCCGGTTCTCTTTCAACAACGAGGGCGGGCGCTGCGAGGCCTGTCTCGGACAGGGCGTCATCAAGCTCGAGATGAACTTTCTGCCCCCGAGCTACATGCCCTGTCAGGATTGCCTCGGCCGCCGGTTCAACCCGGCGACGCTCGAAATCGAATACAACGGGAAATCGATCGGCGATGTCATGGATATGACGATCGAGCAGGCAGCGGAATTTTTTGCCGCCAACCCGAAGATCAAGCGTCCGCTCGCCCTCCTCGTCGAAACCGGCCTCGGCTACCTCCAGCTCGGACAGCCCAGCCCGACGCTCAGCGGCGGCGAGGCCCAGCGCCTGAAGCTCGTCACCCAGCTTGCACGCCGGCCAACCTCGCGCGCCGAGGAGGTCCGCACCGCGCGCCGTGGCAAGTCCACCCTCTACGTCCTTGAGGAACCCACCATCGGACTCCACGCTCACGACGTCGCCCAGCTCATCGCCGTCCTCCACCGGCTCGTCGATGAAGGCGGCACGGTCGTTGTCATCGAGCACCACCTCGATGTCATCGCCGAGGCTGACCACGTCATCGACATCGGTCCCGAAGCCGGCTCCAAAGGCGGAAAAATCGTCGCCGAAGGAACGCCGGAAAAAATCGCCAAGTCGAAATCCAGCCGCACCGCGCCTTTCCTCAAGCCCCTGCTCGGATAAACATTGACCCCGGAAAATCTTTGATATGACGCGATCACATCACGCTAAAGCTTTGTCGGTCCACCCAGTTGGCGCAGGAAGTTTTCATTGACGCCGGGCACCCGAAACCTGCTCATACTAGACGTTTTCCCATGACTTATCGCACACACCATTGCAACGCCCTGCGCTCGGAAGATGCCGGGACCACAGCGACCCTCTGCGGGTGGGTCGCTTCCCGTCGCGACCACGGAGGCGTCATTTTCATCGATCTTCGTGATCGCGAGGGGCTCACACAGGTCGTATTCCGTCCTGAAGAGAGTCCGGATGCCGCCTCACGTGCTCACGAACTCCGCGGAGAGGATGTCGTTCGCGTGGTTGGTCGCGTCGCGCCCCGGTTGGCTGGCACTGAGAATGGAAAACTCGCCACCGGTGCCGTCGAGATTGTCGCAACCGGGCTTGAGATCCTGAACGCGGCGGACGTGCTCCCATTTCCGGTGGACGAGCGGATTGCCAACGAGGATCTGCGTCTGACCTACCGCTATCTGGACCTCCGGCGTCCGGAGATGAGCGGAAACCTCCGGCTTCGCCACCGCGTGATCAAAACGATCCGCGACGTCATGGATGCCGAGGGGTTCCTCGAAATCGAGACCCCGGTCCTTTCAAAGAGCACGCCCGAAGGCGCGCGCGATTTTCTCGTGCCATCCCGCCTCTCGCCTGGTGCCTTCTACGCCCTTCCGCAGGCTCCTCAGCAATACAAACAGCTCCTCATGGTGGCCGGCATCGAGAAATATTTTCAGATTGCCCGCTGTTTCCGCGACGAGGATCTGCGGGCCGACCGCCAGCCGGAATTCACGCAGCTCGACGTCGAGGCCTCGTTTGTGACTCAGGACGACATCCTCGGTCTCATGGAGAAGTTGCTGGTGGAGGTATTCCGCGAGGCGACCGGTGCGACGATCTCGACTCCCTTCCCGCGCCTCACCTGGCGCGATGCGATGGACCGGTTCGGCAGCGACAAGCCGGATACCCGGTTTGCGATGGAGATCACCGATCTCGGAGACGTTTTCAGCGCTTCGCAGTTCAAGGTTTTCCGCGGGGCGCTCGACAGCGGGGGAGTTGTCAAGGCGATCAACGCAAAAGGGTTCGCAAAAATCACCACGGGACAAATCGAGACGCTCACGGAGCTCGCCAAACAGGCCGGTGCCAAGGGCCTTGCTTTCATCAAGGTGGAAAACGGCGAGTGGAAATCCCCGATCGTGAAATTTTTCAGCGATGAGGAGAAGGCGGCCCTCACCGGGCGCCTGGCGATCGAGGAGGGCGACCTCATTCTCTTCGGTGCGGACAAGTGGGAGACCGCCTGTGAGACGCTCGGCCGGATCCGCTTGCGTGTCGCCGAGATCCTCGGGCTTGCCAATGATCCGACAAAACGGAATTTCCTCTGGGTCGTGGACTTCCCGCTGCTCGCCTGGAGCGAGGAGGAGCAGAAGTGGAATGCCGTCCACCATCCGTTCACACGCCCGTGCGCGGAGGATGCGGGTCTTCTGGAATCCGGCGAATACGGGAAAATCCGCGCGCTCGCCTACGATGTCGTTCTCAACGGCGTGGAAATCGGCGGCGGAAGCCTCCGGATCCACGAGCCCGGGCTGCAATCGAAGATGTTCTCGGTCCTCGGAGTGGACGAGCAAAAGCAGCAGACGATGTTCGGCCATATGCTGAAAGCGTTCCAGTTCGGCGCGCCCCCGCATGGCGGGATCGCGCTCGGACTCGACCGGCTCGTCATGCTGATCGCCAACGCCGAGAGCATCCGCGATGTCATCGCCTTCCCGAAAAACAACCGCGGAGTCGAGCTGATGACCGGCTCTCCCTCCGAGGTCGATTTCAAGCAGTTGCGCGAGTTGTATATCCAGAGCACGAAGAAGCCGGCTTGAGTCCTTCCGCCTTGTGCGCCGCTGGGAAATGTGTTTGCTAGGAAACATGGAACTCACCTCACCTCATCTGCCCGCTGTCGGGTTGGTTTCCGAGCTCAGCAAGGAGGATCGCGACACGCTGAGCTCGTATGGAAGCTTCCACCTCGCCCAGCCGGGTGACACCCTGATCGAGGAGGGTCTTCCGCACGGGAAGCTCTTCTTCGTCATCAGCGGACTTCTGCACGCCCGGCATGAGGAAACCCTTTTGGGGCCGATCCGCCAGGGCGAGTGGGTCGGCGAGGTCGACCTCTTCGATCCGGCCAGCGCGGTCTGTTCGGTTGTCGCCATCGAGCCCAGCCAATACTGGATGATCACGCGGGCGGATCTCGAGGATTTCATCAACAACTACCCGGAGGCGGGGATCCGGATCCTGATCGGGGTGGCCGGGACGCTCGGCCGTCGCCTCCGCGGGGTGACAAAAAAGCTCTCCGAGCAGACCGAACTCGCCTCGATCCGGAATTCCCTGTTCGAAAGTTGAAGAGGTTTTTCCTGTCATGAAGTCCGTCCAAGTCCACTACGATGGCCGAGTCCAAGGGGTGGGGTTCCGTTGGACGGTGAAAAATCTGGCGTGTGGATTCGAAGTGGCTGGAAACGTGAAAAACATGCCGGACGGCCGGGTCGAGCTTCTGGCCCAGGGCGAGGAGACGGACGACTTTCTTGAGGCGATCCGGGTGAGCGAACTTGCCGGCCACATCGAACAGGAGCGCATCTCGGAAATCCCCCGTGTTTCCGGGCTCCGGGGGTTCACAATCATCCCATGAAAGCGGTCACCGTTGAAAACCTGACAAAAATCTACCCGGTTCCGATGCGGAGGCAGCGGATCATTGCGGTCCGAAATTTGAACCTCGAGGTCAACGAGGGTGAAGTTTACGGGCTCCTCGGGCCGAACGGTTCAGGCAAGAGCACGACGCTCAAAGTTCTGCTCGGACTCGTCACTCCGAACCAGGGAAAGGCCACGATTTTCGGGAAGGACAGCCGGGAATACCGCAGCCGCGCCGAAGTCGGGTTCCTCCCGGAGAACCCGTATTTTTACAAATTCCTCAGCGCTGAGGAGACCCTGAGGTTTTATGGAAAAATTTGCGGGCTCCGTTCGAAGGAACTCGATGCGCGAATTCACGAGTTGATCGAACTCGTCGGTCTCCAGGATGCGCGGCACCGTCGCATCGGCGGATTTTCAAAAGGCATGCTCCAGCGCATCGGCCTCGCGCAGGCGCTCGTGCAGGATCCGAAACTCGTCGTGCTCGACGAGCCGACTGCCGGCGTGGATCCCGCGGGGTCGCGGCAGATCCGGGACCTCATCCTTGATCTGAAAAAGCGTGGCAAGACGGTGTTGCTCACATCCCATCTCCTCGGACAAGTCCAGGAGGTTTGCGACCGGGTCGGGATCATGGCGCGCGGGGAAATGGTCCGCGAGGGCAGCTTGGACGAACTCACCACGATCCAGCGCCAGACGGAATTCCTTGTCGAGGATGCGCCGGAGGGGCTTCAGGAAAAAATCGAGGAGCTGGTCCGTCAGTCCGGAGGACGTTTCGTGGCGGCCCGACGGCCGCAGCGCGACTTGGAAGGTGTTTTCCTTGATGCCACCGCTCCGAAGAAATGAGGGCGTTCGTCACCGGCACGGATACCGGCGTCGGCAAAACCTTTGCGACCTCACTTCTCACCCGTGCGCTCCGCCGTGCCGGTCTGGATACCATCGCCCTGAAGCCTCTCTGCTCGGGCGACCGCGGTGATGCGGAAATTTTGCGTTCTGCGGCGGGAGACGAACTGAGCATCGACGAGGTCAACCCGCTTTGGTTTCAATCCCCGGTTGCACCGCTCGCAGCCGCGCGAAAGGAGGACCGGAAAGTTTCGGTTCCAGCACTCGTGGACTGGTTCGGAAAAGTTTCCGCCGGCCGGAAGTCGGTTTTGGTCGAGGGAGCCGGCGGATGGCTTGTGCCGGTTGCTGACGGCGCTTTGATTGCCGATTTGTGCGCCGCCCTGTCGCTGCCCGTGATCCTCGTGGCAGCTAACCGCCTCGGCTGCGTCAATCATGTTCTGCTCACGATCGAGAGCATCCGCTCGCGCGGGCTCGAATGCCGCGGGATTATTCTTAATACGATTCAGGAAACGTCGGATGAGGCCACGCGGACAAACCGGGGCCTTTTCGAGGAGTTCGCCGGCGTTCCGATCCTGCTTGAGCTGGCTCCCGGACAGGACAACCTCGATCTCGCGATCGCCTGACTATTTCAGGCATCCGTCCCGCCAGGCGATCCTTTCGGCATTTTTCATCGCAAGGGCGACCAACTCCGGGGTGAGGCCGGCCTCCGGAGCCGCGATATCGATCTCATGATCGAATGTGATCCCGCTGATCGCGGGATCGTCGGTGTTGATCGTGGCAAGAATCCCGTGCTCAAGAAACCGTCTCAGCGGATGTGCCGCGTAGGAAGGGACCGCGCTTGTCTGGACATTGCTTGTGAGGCAGCTCTCGATACCGATCTCCTTTTCGGCAAGCTCATCCATGAGCGCGGGATCCTCGACCGCGCGCGTTCCGTGCCCGATTCTTTCGGCCCCGAGAAGATCGATCGCTTCACGGATGCTTTCCGGACCCGCCGCTTCGCCTGCGTGAATGGTGATCCTCCAGCCGGTGTTCCTTGCTTTCCGGAAGTGTGGTTCAAAGAGCCGCGCGGGAAATCCGGCCTCGTCGCCCGCGAGATCCAGGGCTGCAATCCGGTCGCGGAAACCCAGTAGCGCATCCAGCTCACGAAAACATGTTTCAGCTCCAAACGTGCGGCTCAACACTCCGATCAACGTCACCGGCACTCCGAATTCTCTGCTGCCCGCCCTGGCTCCGTCCACGACCGCCTCGACAACCGCAGCGGGACCCATTCCGTTTGCAGAAGCCATGAAAACCGGACTGAAGCGGAGTTCGACGTGATCAAGCCGCTCGCGGAAGGCATCCTCGACATTCTCGCGCGCAACACGCCGGCAATCGTCGGGTGTGGCAAGCACGGCGATCGGCCAACGGAATTTTTCGAGAAAATCGGTGAGCCCGGGCTGCGGGGACGAGATGGTCACGTGCGGGCGCAGGCTGTCCGGATCCCGTGCAGGAAGCACTATCCCGTTTTTGTCCGCGAGCTCGAGGATCGTCTGCAGGCGGATGTTGCCATCCAGATGCCGGTGGAGGTCGATGCGGGTCATGTCGTTCCGGCCATGGCCTTCTCGATCAGTTGCGTCGCCAGCGGCTGCGTCGCCTCGTCGAGAGCGGCGAGCGATTTTTTCAGTCGCGATGTCGACCTGTCTTCACAGGCCAGGCGGACGTCATCCATGAGATCCTCCAGCGCCCGTCTCTCGTCCTGGGAAACACTGTCGCCAAGCGCTTCGATCGCTGACACGACAGCCGGCAGCATCTCATCCGCTTTCAGGCAGGCTTCGGAGAACACCCTCTCATCCATATCCTCGAACGCGTGTTCCAGCGAGTCTCCAAGCATTTTTTCAACCGCCTCGTCGGAGACCTCGACCGCGCTATCGATGCGGACGACGGTGTCCTTTCCGGTGGCTGTGTCGCGCGCGAGAACATGCAGAAGCCCGTTTGCATCCAGTTCGAATTGCACGCCGACCCGTGCGCGGCCTTTCGGGAGCGGTTCGAAGGCCACATCGAATTCTCCCAGCTTCCAGTTGTCACGAGCCATTTCCCGTTCTCCCTGCAGAACGGAAATCCTCATGCCCGCCTGGTTGGCGACCGCGTTCGTGAACATCTCGCCTGCCTTGCACGGGATCGTCGTATTGCGCGGGATGATCACATTCATCAGTCCTCCGAATGTCTCGATTCCGAGCGAGAGAGGGGTGACGTCGAGCAGAGTCACATTTTGGACATCCCCGCTGATAATGCCCGCCTGAATGGCAGCTCCGATCGCAACCGCCTCATCCGGATGCTGGCTCGTGTCGGGTTCGCGGCCGAAGACCTCCGCGACAAAAGCCCTCACCAGTGGCATCCGCGTTGCGCCACCGACGAGCACCACGGCTGACAGGTCGGACATGGAAAGCTGCGCATCGGCCACAGATCGGATGCAATGCTTCCTCGTGCGCTCGATGATCGGCCGGCAGATGGTTTCAAGCTCCGCCCGCCGGTAGACGCCGCCGTCGCGCTCCACTGATTCCACGGAGCTGAGCTCGCGTTTGATCCCGTCCGCGACTCGTGGGAGCACATTCCAATCCTTCGCGAGTGATGCGTCCAGATCGTCTCCTCCAAGGCGGGTGTCGCCGTTTGTCGAGAGCACCTCGAAAACTCCCCCGCTCAAGTGTAGGACGGAGACATCGAACGTTCCTCCCCCGAGGTCGTAGACCGCGACTTTGGAATTGTCTCCCAGCCGTTCGAGACCGTAGGCGAGGGCCGCGGCGGTCGGCTCGGCGACAATCCGCTCGACAGTGAACCCTGCCAACTCGCCGGCCCGCTTGGTCGCAGCCCGCTGCGTGTCGTTGAAATACGCGGGGACCGTGATGACGGCGCGACTGACCTCGATCCCAAGCGACCGCTCGGTGTCGGATTTCAGCTTTTTCAGAATCAGCGCGGAAATTTTCTCCGGAGAAACGGCGTTCCCGCCGCATAGTAGTTTGGTCTGCCCCGCCAGTTTTCTGATTTCTCCCGCGGGGGCACCCATCAGCCGCTTGACCGAGGTGATGACCCGGTCCGGGTGGTGCGCCCGCATTTCCAGCGCTTCCCAGCCGACAACCGGCACCCCGGCTTCCGGGAAATAGACCGCAGACGGCGTCAACCGCTCCCCGGATTCATCGGCCACGAGGATGGGAAAACCGGATTGCATCGTTCCCGCCAGCGAATGCGTTGTTCCCAGATCAATTCCAACAATCATGGGCGGAAACGTATCCCATCGCCGCGAAATGTCCACGCCGTGACCGCCTTGTTTGCCGGGAATTCCGCGCGGTCCACCTGCCAGAGGTATTGACGAGGGGGTGACGAATGCGGTTGGGCCGGGGGAAACGGGGGCAACATTGCGGACAAAGGCGTCAATGCGCGGGACTGACGTCTTGCTCTAGGAATTTCCATCGCTTTTTCTGGGCCGATGGATTAGCGGTGTGCTGTTGGCCTGACCCATTGTCCGATATGGAGACAACTCACTCCCCCGCAGTAACGGATCCGCAGTTCGACGTGCAGCATGCACATCCGCGCCGGATCGGCTGGGTCGGCACGACTGCCCTCGCGATGGGCGGAAGCAATCAGAGCCTTTTTTTAATCACCGCGCTTTTTGTTGGACAGGGTGTCATCTCCGGCCAGGGGAGCGCGGCGGTGCCTCTACTCATCATCGGGCTGCTGTTGAGTTGGGCCGCAGCCCCCGGCTGGTTGGAGCTCGTGATGATGTATCCCAACCGTGTTGGCGGGATCGCGGCCACCTGCGCGCAGGCGTTCAAGCCTTACAGCCCGGTGCTGGCGAATCTCACCGGCGTCTGCTACTGGTGGGGGTGGGTGCCGACCTGCGGGCTGACCGCCCTGCTCTCCTCTGCGGCGATTCATGAATGGTATCTGCCGGGGATCCCGGTTCCGGTGATGGCATGCGGCATCGTGCTGCTGTTCACCGGGATCAACCTGATGGGCGTTCAGTGGGCGGCGCGACTGGCGATTCCGGTTGCGGCCATGTCGGCAGCCCTCGCATTCATTTCCTCGCTCGCCCCAGTTATCGCCGGGAAGGTGGACTGGCATCAGGCGTGCTCGTTCCATCTCACGCAACCGTTTCCCGGATGGTTCGGCGCGCTAACGAGCGCGATGGCAGGGCTTTATTTGATCGGCTTTGCGGCGCCGGCGTTCGAGGCCGCCACCTGCCATGTCGGCGAGACCATCGATCCCGAAAAAAACGTGCCCCGCGCGATGCTGGCGAGCTCATTGATGGCGGCAGTGTATTTCATCGTGCTGCCGGTCGTCTGGCTGGGCGTTCTCGGTCCGGAGGAACTCGGCAAGGACCTGATGCTCGTGCTGGGGCCGACGTTTGCTCCGGTGTTGGGCAGCGCGGCGAAGGCGGCAGCGATCTGGTTCATGATGTTCAACATGTTTCACGGCACGCTGCAGCCGTTGGCCGGGGCCGCACGGACGCTCGCCCAGCTTTCCGAAGACGGCCTACTCCCCGAGTTTCTGGCCAAACGCTCGCGCACGGATACCCCCTGGGTGGCGACATGGCTGACTGCGGCTTTCGCGATCTGGTTTCTGCTGATCGGCGATCCGATCTGGCTGGTAGCCTCCGCCAATTTCACCTACCTCATCAGCATCGGCCTGCCCAGCGTGGCGGTCTGGCTGTTGCGTGGCGACCAGCCGGCGATGCGCCGGCCATACCGTGCCCCGAAAGGGCTCGTCGGGCTCGGCGTTGTGGCGGCGTGCATCTGGGGAGTCACCGCCATCTTGGGATTCCAGCAGTTCGGTCTGCCCACCGTGCTGATCGGTCTCGTCTTCGCCTACTCGGGTGCGGCACTCTATGCTTGGAGGAAATTTTCCGACCGCCGCAAGGCGGGGCTGCCGGGGATTGCCCGGTCGCTGCATATCAAGCTCACGGGGGCGATGCTTCTGGTCCTGATCCTCGACGGCATCGGTTACCTGATTGCGGTCCGAAGCGTGAATCCCTCGGACCTGTCGCAACTTGCGGCGCTGGAGGACATTTTTGTGGCGGTGGCGATGCTCACCATTTCGGTCGGGCTTGTGCTCCCTGGGATGATCGCCCACTCGGCTGTCGAGGTTTCCGCCGCAGCCAAGCGCCTGACCGCTGGCACGCTGGCGGATTTTTCGAGCGCCATGCAGGCGCTGGGCCGCGGGGATCTCGACGCCGCCCACGCCCGCGTCAACATCCAGCCGATCGTTGCAAACTCCCGGGACGAGGTCGGTGAAATGGCCGAGAGTTTCAACATCCTGCAAGCGGAGATCCTGCGCGGGGCGGACGGCCTGTCCCACGCGCGCGAAGGGCTGAGGGAGGCCCGGAGGGAACTTACCGAGGCAAACCAGAACCTCGAGCAGCGCGTGAACGATCTGGCCGCATCTCTCCTCGAACGCCAGCGGGTGGAAATCCAACTGCGCCAGGCGAAGGAGGCCGCCGAAGCGGCCGACATGGCGAAAAGCGAGTTCCTCGCCGTCATGAGCCACGAAATCCGAACCCCCATGAACGGGGTGCTCGGATTCGCGAGCATTCTCAAATCGACTCCCCTCAACGACGAGCAGAGGGAATTCGTCGACACGATCTGCACGAGCGGAGAATCCCTTCTCGTGATCATTAACGACATCCTCGATTTTTCCAAGATCGAGTCCGGCACGTTCAAGCTCGATCCCCAGCCGTTCGATGTGCGGGACTGTGTGGACGAGGCCGTGGCGCTTTGCACGCCCGACCGCCTCCGGTCGATCGGCCTGAATGCCGTTATCGATCCTGCGGTCCCCGAGTGGGTCACGGCGGATATCGCCCGTGTGCGGCAGATCCTCATCAATCTGATCGGCAACGCGGTGAAGTTTACGGAGACCGGCTCGGTGGAAATCCGCGTAGGAGTCGAGGCGAAGACGGATCACGAAGGGAGTCCGGGCGACTGCCTGTTGAAGTTTACCGTGACCGACACGGGCATCGGGATTCCTTCGGAGAAACTGGACACACTGTTCAAAACCTTCAGCCAGGTGGACGCTTCCTCGACCAGGAAATACGGGGGCACGGGGCTGGGGCTCGCCATCTGCAAGAGACTGGTCACGCTCATGGGAGGAAAAATCTGGGTGGAAAGCACGGAAGGGGTCGGTTCGACATTCGCCTTCACCTTTGTCGCTCAGGAGGCCCAAGCGCCGCTGCTCCGGCCAACCCCGGCAGCGGATTGGAAAGGCGGGGCCGATCACCCGTCCCGGCAGGCTCTGCGCATCCTCGTGGTCGAGGATATCCCCATGAACCAGGTGCTGACGCTCCGCCTGCTTTCGGACTACGGCTATCGCGCGGACAAGGCCTCGAACGGCCGGGAATGCCTCGAGCAGATGCGCAATAACCACTACGATCTCATTCTCATGGATCTCCACATGCCCGAGGTGGATGGATTCATGGCGACCCGGGAAATCCGCCGCCGCGAAAAATCCGGCAAGCGCCAGGACCGCACGTTCATCTGTGCGCTCACCGCCAATGTCATGAAGCGCGACCGCGACGCCTGCATGGAGGTGGGCATGGACCACATCCTCTCGAAGCCGTTGCGCACTGACGATCTTGCTGAAGTGCTCCGTCGCCTGCGGCCGGAGGTTCCTTGAAAAGCAACTTCAGAGACTGTCTGAAAAATGGATGAAGGAATAGCGATTGATCATGATACGGATCACGGCAAGGAACACCCATGAGCTGGCGCTCTGGATGGATCGTTCGTCGTCGCGGACCAAGTGGCGATTCTGAACCAACCAAGCGAAGGTTCGCTCGAAAACCCATCGCTTGTAGTGAGAGTCACTCCCGCGTATCGACGCCTTTTTCTGACCGCTGCTCATCGCCTGGATCTTTTCCATGGAGCGCCGCCTGGAGCGACTCCAGCGGAAGCCCGATGACATTTGTCACGGATCCTTCGATCCGCTCGATGATCCGCCCGTCGTCATCCTGCGCGGCATAGGCACCCGCCTTGTCGAGCGGGTGGATGGAAGCCAGGTAGGCGCGGATTTCGTCCGGACCGAGCGGTCGGAAGGTGACGAGCGAGGACTCGGCAAAATCTTGTTTTTCTCCGGCAGGAAAGTGGATCACGACACCCGTGACCACCTCGTGGGTTTTTCCGGCAAGTTCGGAGATCATCCGGAAGGCATCGTCCATGTTGGCGGGTTTTCCGTAGAAGATCCCGCCCATCGCAACGACGGTATCCGCCGCGACAACAAGTTCGTCCGGAAACCGCGCGGCAACGACGCGGGCCTTGCGCGAGGCATTTTCCAGGGCGAGCGCAGCGGGTGCCAGCGTATCGTCTTCCAGTTCATCGGCACCGGAGACCTCGCACCGGACCGAGTAGCCCGCCTCTTCGAGGAGCCATTTCCTGCGCGGGGAGGCGGAGGCGAGGAGGATTTTCAAGCCGGCGTCAGAACGCGTGGTCGTTGTCGGCGAACCCGGAACCGTGCCGGATGCTTTCAAGGCGCTTGCGCATCGTGCGGGACGAACCCGGACGGTGCCTGACATTGGAAACAATTCCCCACACAACAGGAACAAGCGTGGCAACCCCGGCGCTAATCAAGCCGATCGCCAGCCCGCGCCGCGCGTTGTGGCCTATGCGGTCGGCAACGATGAGCCCCGCGCCTAGACCGATGGCGACCTGCGAAAAAGCCACCACTCCGGAAACCGGAAGATTTTCGCCGAACTTGTCCAATGACAATTGTGACATGGTTGTTGATCGTAACCGGCGGGTGTGAGATTTTCAACCGCAAATGAACCGTGCCTTGGGAATTGATTTGGGAGATGCCCGCGTCGGGGTCGCGACGAGCGATGACCTCGGCATGCTTGCCCATCCGCTGGAGACGATTCAGGTGAAATCCGGCGGGGTGCTGAAGCGGATCCTCGAACTCGCCAAGGAAAAATCTGTGGCGACGATCGTGGTCGGCATGCCCCGGAACATGGATGGCACGTTCGGCCCTGCGGCGGAGAAGTCGCGGGAATTCATCGAGAAGCTCAAAGCCGAAACCACCTGCCGGGTTGTCGCCTGGGATGAGCGCCTCACAACGGTTTCGGCGCAGCGCTCGCTTCATGAGGCAGGGCGCAAGGCCAAGGAGCACCGGGCAGTCATTGATCAGGTGGCCGCGCAGATCCTGTTGCAGAGCTGGCTCGATTCGCAGGCATGAGGCTTCGGTTCACGCTCGCCTACGACGGGAGCCGCTTTTCCGGATGGCAAAGCCAGGCGGATGGAAAAACCGCCCAGGATGCTGTCGAGCGCGCGTTTCTCAAACTGTGCGGCGAACGGATCATCGTTCATGCGGCAGGACGCACGGATGCGGGGGTCCATGCGGAGGGACAGTGCGCGCATGCGGATGTTCCCGATGACAGGCTGCCTGTTGCCTCCTGGATGCCAGCGTTGAATGCTCACCTGCCTGCCGGCGTGCGTGTCATGACCCTCCGCAAAGCGCCGGCCGGATTTCACGCGAGATTCTCAGCCTCGGGAAAAATCTACCGCTACACGATCTGGAACGGCCCCGCGATGCCGCCGCTCCTTCTCGACCGCGCGTGGCACGTGCCGTGGCAGCTCGACATGTCAGCCCTGAAAGAAGCATGCGGGGCATTCACCGGCCGCCACGACTTCGCCGCGTTTGCCGCCAGGAGGTTCAAAGAAAAAGAAGAAACAAAACGAACCGTGTCAGCCATCCGGATCCGGAAAAACGGCCCGCTGATCACTCTCTCATTCGAAGGGGAAGGATTTCTCTACAAGATGGTCCGTATCCTCACGGCTTCCGCCGTCCGCTGTGCCTCGGGAAAATTACTTTGCGGCGACATCCGGATCCGGCTCCGGGACGGCGGGCCAAAACTCAATCACGTCGCCCCAGCCGGCGGGCTTTGCCTCGTCCGGGTATTCTACGCAAAAAAAACGAGCGGGATTACTTGACCGGCAGGACGAGCTGTGGCGAGGCCCCGCCGAGCGGCACATAGACGCGGTCCGCGCCGCGAATGTTTTCCATGCCGAGATACTGGATGTAGGAGGGAGTCAGGACGGCGCTGATCGAGCTGATCGCCTTCGCGCGCTCGACCGCCTCTGCAGCGGCTTTTGCGCCCGAAGCCTCGCCGTTCTTGCGTTCGATCTCGACATTTTTCGTGGCGATTTCCTCCTCGATGGATTTCTGCTCCAGAGTCTGGTTCAAGGCCACTTTGGTCGCGATGGCATCGATGACCTGCTGTGGTGGTGCGGCGTTGCCCATGACGACCGAGAGAATCTCGAAAGGCGTCTTGCTCAGCATGTCCTTCATGGTCTCACCGATGGCAGCCGAGATCTCGGGGAGCGATTCGTTCACAGAAAGGCCTGTGTATTTTGCAACGACCGAGCGGGTCACGGTCCGGAATGGCTCCATGATGAATTGCGCATAGGCCTGCTTGGCGATTTCGTCGGGGTCGCCGGTTTTCTCCCATCCGCCGAACTCCTCCATGAACTGCTTCACCGACGCCTCATCCGGCTTCAACCGCCACACGATGTGGGCCTGGCTGCTGAGCGGCAGTTTGTCCTTTGCCAGAATCGCCGTGTTTCCGTCGAATTTCTCGCTGTAGGTAAACGGAGTGATCGAGACGTTCTGTCCGCTCAGTCGCCAGCGGAGACCACTCGAGGCCGGCCCGATGAGCACGCCTTTGAATTCGCTGCGTCCGACGATGGGCTTTGAATAGACATAGCTCGCGTAACCGGCCGAGGCGCGGACGTTATTGGAGTTTGCCAAAAACGTGAGTCCACCAATGCCGAGCACGAGGATCACAAGAACTGACATTGCGGCGGGGAGTTGTTTCATAGCGCGGCCACTCTATCGGAGCACCTGTGAAATGTGAAGGATCGATGCAATGTCAGCCCAGCGTCTGGATGGCGGACTGGAGCTCGGCGAGCCTGGCGACCCAGTCCTGCTGGCGCTGCCGGTGTTCGGCGACAACGGCGGGCGGGGCATTTTTGACAAACGATTCACTGGAGAGCTTGCGGGCGACTTTTTCGATTTCCGCCTCGACCTTGCCGACCTCGGCCTGGAGGCGGGACCTTTCGGCGGACGGATCCACGAGACCTTCGAGCGGGAGGTAAAGGATGCCGATATCGGTCGGGCAGGCGGCGGATCCGGCGGGTGCCTTGTCGCAGGCGATTAAGGATTCGGCATGCAGAAAGAGCGAGAGAGCCGGGATCTCCCGGTTCACCCAGTCTTCCGATGGGGTGAACTGCCATGCGACGCGCTTGTTTGCCGGGACGTTGTAGGTTGCCCGGAGGTTTCGGGCGAGGGAAACAGCGCCGTAGACCGCCTCGGCTCTAGGCTCGGGTGCGGCGTTGCCGGCATCCGGCCAGGGAGACTCCATCAGGCTTTGCGGGCCGAAGCCGAGTCCGCTCCAGAGTTCCTCCGTAATGAACGGCGTGTAGGGATGCAGGAGCTTCAGGATCCGCTGGATCGTGAAATCCATGACAGCAAGGGTGCCATCGCGTCGCGGGGAATCGAAGTCCGCCTTGGCGGACTCGATGAACCGGTCGCAGAAGTCGCCCCAGACAAAATCGTAGAGTGCCTGAGCGATATCGCTGAAGCGGAATGCCTCGTAGCCCTCGTTGACGCGCTGGATCGTGGCGTCGAGTTTTGCGAGCAGGTCGCGCGCAAAAATCGAGAGGTCGTGCTTCGACGGATCCGCGGCCGGATCGACCGCGCCGTGCATGAGCCGGAACCGGCACGCGTTCCAGAGTTTGTTGCAGAAATTCCGCCCCTCGACGATCTGTTGTTCGTCGAATTTGATGTCCTGCCCCTGGGGGGCGATCCGGAGCAGCCCGAACCGGAGCCCGTCGGCACCAACCTTCGCGATGAGGTCGAGAGGATCGGGCGAATTTCCGAGGCTCTTCGACATCTTGCGGCCCTGCTTGTCGCGGATGATCCCCGTGAAGTAGACGCTGCGGAACGGCACCTCTCCGGTGTATTCCAGCCCGGCCATGATCATCCGGGCAACCCAGAAGAAGATGATGTCCGGCCCGGTCACCAGCGCGCTTGTGGGATAAAACTTCTTGAGCGCAGCCGCCTCCATCGTCTCGTGCGCCCAGAGCCACGACGAAAACCACGTGTCGAGCACGTCGGGATCCTGGACCCAGCCCTCGCCCGGAGACTCGACCGACACAAGAAATTCGGAATTCGGAATTGGGAATTCGGAATGTGAGGTCCCGCCTCCGGCGGCTGAAATCACTTCCGCGTTCCCCACTCCGCATTCCGCATTCGCAGGATACCACACCGGGATCCTGTGACCCCACCAGAGTTGGCGGGAGATGCACCAGTCCTGGATGTTTTCCAGCCAGTGATCGTAGACTTTTTCCCAGCGGTCTGGAAAAAACTGGATGAGGTGGTCGCGGACTGCGGCGCGGGCTTCCTGCGTTTTGGGATATTTGAGAAACCACTGTTCGGAGAGGCGCGGCTCAACCGGGACATCCGCGCGCTCGCTGAAGCCGACGTGGTTTTCGTGGGGCTCCTCCTTGACGAGGATGCCGAGTTCGCGGAGCTTGTCCACGGCCTCGACGCGCGCCTCGAACCGGTCGAGTCCGGCAAAGTCTTCGCCCGCGAGATCGTTCAGCGTGCCGTCCGGGTTCATGATATCGATGACCGGCAGGTTGTGTCGGAGACCGATCTCGTAGTCGGCCTTGTCGTGCGCGGGAGTCACCTTCAGGACGCCCGTGCCGAATTCAAATTCCACCGCCTCGTCCCCGATGATCGGGAGGATTGCCTGGCCGTCCAAGGGCAGCGGCCTGCGCACGCTGAGCCCGATGAATTCGCGGTAGCGGGGATCCTTCGGGTTCACGGCCACCGCCGTGTCGCCCATGATCGTCTCCGGCCGTGTCGTGGCGATTTCAAGGAATGTCCCCGGCCGCTCGACGATCTCGACCTTGAAATGGTAGAGGTATCCCTTTTGCGGCTTCGGGATGACCTCTTCGTCGCTGAGCGCGGTCAGGGATACAGGGCACCAGTTCACCATCCGCTTTCCGCGGTAGATGAGACCTTTGGTATGAAGGTCCACAAAGACTTCCTGGACCTTGAGCGCATAGGCCTCGTCCATCGTGAACCGCTCGCGTTCCCAGTCGCAGGAACATCCCAACTTCTTGAGCTGCTTGATGATGATCCCGCCGTGCTTCTCCTTCCACTCCCACACGCGCTTGAGGAACTCCTCGCGTCCGAGGTCGTGACGGGTCTTCTTTTCCTCCTTGCGGAGCCTGCGCTCGACGACCGTTTGAGTGGCGATGCCCGCGTGGTCGGTTCCGGGGAGCCAGAGGACCTCGTGTCCGGTTTGACGCGCGTGGCGGGCGAGGATGTCCTGGATCGTGTTGTTGAGCACATGGCCGAGCGTGAGGACGCCGGTGACATTCGGCGGCGGGATGACAATCGAGTAGCCGGGCTTCGGGGAGGCGGGATCCGCATGGAACAGCCCGCGCTCCTGCCACCAGGCATACCATTTGTCTTCCACCAGACCGGGTTCGTAAGCTTTGGAAAGTTCTTCGGACATCGGACCGCGTATTGTGGCGGAACCGGCGGCGGATTCAATCGGGTTTCCACGGAATTTTCCGGCGCGTGCCCGGAACCCGGGTTTTCAGCGGTTTCCCGGCATGGACCGATTGACACGGGGGACCGCCGGTGGCTAGTCTCTCCGGCGTATCGACTCCTGCGTCGGACGCTGCCCGTGTCCTCCCCGTCAGGGTTTCCAAGACATTTTACAAACACAACGCGCATGAAAATCCTTGTTACCGGCGGTGCCGGGTTTCTCGGCTCGCATCTCTGCGAGCGGCTTTTGGAAGCCGGAAATGAAGTCACCTGCCTCGACAACTTCTTCACCGGCCGGAAGAAAAATGTCGCCCACCTGCTCGGAAATCCGGGATTCGAACTCATCCGCCACGACGTCATCGATCCGTTCAAAATCGAAGTCGACCAGATCTACAACCTCGCCTGTCCAGCCTCACCGCCGCACTATCAATACAATCCGATCAAAACGACAAAGACCTCGGTGATGGGCGCGATCAACTGCCTCGGTCTAGCCAAGCGGGTCAAGGCCCGCGTTTTCCAAGCATCCACCTCGGAGGTGTATGGCGACCCCGAGATCCATCCCCAAGTCGAATCGTATTGGGGCCACGTCAATCCCATCGGCCTGCGATCCTGCTACGACGAGGGAAAGCGCTGCGCGGAAACGCTGTTTTTCGACTACCACCGGGAAAACCATGTGGACATCCGGGTGATCCGGATTTTCAACACTTACGGTCCCCGGATGCTTCCGAACGACGGACGCGTGGTTTCAAATTTCATCGTCCAGGCGCTGCGCGGCGAGGATCTCACGGTTTACGGAGAGGGCAAGCAGACCCGCTCGTTCTGCTATGTGGACGACCTCATTGAGGGATTCATCCGCTTCATGGCCCAGACCGAAACCGTCGGGCCGATGAACCTCGGCAATCCCGGCGAATTCACGATGATGGAACTTGCGGAACTCGTGCTGAAGAAAGTCGGAGGAAAATCGAAGATCACGCACAAGCCGCTCCCTGCCGATGATCCGAAACAGCGGCGTCCGGACATCTCGCTGGCGAAAAAACACCTCGGCTGGGAGCCAAAAGTCCCGCTTGAGGAGGGGATCGAGCGAACCATCGCCCACTTCCGCAAAGAGCTTCAACCCTGATCTCACCACTATGAAAATCTGCTGTCTCGGCGCCGGTTATGTCGGCGGTCCCACCATGGCCATGATCGCGGCGAAATGCCCCGATATCGAAGTTAACGTCGTTGATCCGAATGAAGCCCGTATCGCGGAGTGGAACTCCGATACCCTTCCGATCTACGAGCCGGGACTCGACGAACTCGTCCGCGGTTCGCGCGGAAAAAATCTCTTTTTCTCCACCGACGTCGATGGCGGGATCCGGAAGGCCGACATCATCTTTGTGAGCGTCGGAACCCCGACGAAAAAGCAGGGCATCGGGGCCGGGCGCGCCGCCGATTTGAAATACGTCGAGAGCGCCGCGCGTCGGATCGCGGCCATCGCCGAGGGGCCGAAGATCATCGTCGAGAAAAGCACGATCCCGGTGAAGACCGCCGAGGCGATCATTACGATCCTCCGCGCCAACTCGAAATCCGGTCAGTTCGACGTTCTCTCGAATCCCGAGTTTCTTGCCGAGGGCACGGCCGTCGAGGACCTCACCTGCCCCGACCGCGTTCTCATCGGCGGGGAGCAGACGCCTTCGGGCCTCGCGGCGATCGAGAAACTCGTCTCGGTTTATGCGCGCTGGGTTCCCCGCGAGCGGATCCTCACCACGAACCTCTGGTCCTCCGAACTCTCCAAACTGGTTGCCAACGCGTTCCTCGCCCAGCGGATCTCCTCGATCAACTCGATCTCCGCTCTCTGCGAGGCGACCGGCGCGGATGTGGACGAAGTCGCGAACGCCATCGGCAAGGATTCCCGCATCGGCCCGAAATTCCTCAAGGCCTCGGTCGGCTTCGGCGGATCCTGCTTCCAGAAGGACATCCTCAACCTCGCCTACCTCTGCGGGCACTTCGGCCTTCCCGAGGTCTCGGCCTACTGGGAAAGCGTCGTCAAAATCAACGACTGGCAGAAACACCGCTTCGCTGCCCGCATTGTGCGGGAGCTTTTCAACACGATCACCGGCAAGCGCATCGCCGTCCTTGGGTTCGCATTCAAAAAAGACACGAACGACACCCGCGAAACCGCCGCTATCGCCGTCTGCCAGGATCTCCTCGCCGAAGGTGCCGAGGTGGTCGTCTATGATCCGAAAGTCCGCGAGCAGGAGATCCTCACCGATGTGCTCGGGTCCGCAAAGAACCCGAACCTCAAAATCGCAAAATCGGCCGAAGAGGCTGCCGCCGGGGCGCACGCTATCGCCATTTTGACCGAATGGGATGCGTTCAAGACGATCGACTACGCAAAGCTTCACGAAGGCATGCCCAAGCCCGCCTGCATCTTTGACGGCCGGAACATCCTGCCCCACCGCGAACTCCGGAAAATCGGCTTCCGCGTGTTTCCGATCGGAAAAGCATCAGGTCAGGACGGCTAGAAGATTGGCACAGCAAAGACTGGAGGGCCTGCCTGTGCATGGGGTCCGGCTCTGAAATACCCGGGCGGAATCGTTATATCCGCCACGCTTTTTGCTCGTCGGCCCGCCCAGGTCCTTGCTGGCGCTTTTCGGGTCGCAGCGGCAATAGTCCGGCAGCCCGGTGAGGGCGCTCACTCTCAAACCATCGCGGGCTCCTGTTGATTCAAACGCATATGACACCGAAGTCGCCCGGGCAGGATGTTTTCGGCCCGGGGAAAACAGTCATTGCCATACAGCGGGTAATAGCAAATGATAAGAAAAACTTATATCATGCAGCATTTATTCGCTCCCTCCACGAAACTGTCCAAACTGGGTCTTGTGACCGCCGTTCTCGCTCTTTGTCCTCAACTCCTCAAGGCCAGCGAATCCGACCTCGCCCTGCCCGCCGGCCAGGCCCGGTTGGTGGATTTTTCCATTCTCGGATTTTCGCTGCCGAGCATGATGATCCTGTATATCGGTCTTGCGGTGGCGGCACTGGGCATGCTGTTCGGCTGGTTGGAATGCGCAAAGCTCCGGAAGCTGCCGGCGCACAAGAGCATGCTGGATATCTCGACCTTGATTTACGGGACTTGCAAAACCTACCTCCTCCAGCAGGGCCGTCTGCTCCTGATGCTCGAAGTGTTTATCGGTGCGACGATGGTCTACTACTTCGGCTTCCTGAAACACGCCTCCGCCTCGACCGTGATCCTGATCCTGGCCTGGTCGCTCGTCGGCATCGGCGGTTCGTTTGCGGTCGCGTGGTTCGGGATGCTGATCAACAATATCGCGAACAGCCGCATGGCGTTTGCCGCGCTCCGCGGACGGGCTTTGCCGGTCTCGGAAATCCCGACCCGCTCGGGCATGAGCATCGGCGTGCTTCTGATCAGCACCGAGCTGATGCTGATGATCGCCATCCTCGTTTTTGTTCCGCCGGCCCTTGCGGGGTCCTGCTTCATCGGCTTCGCGATCGGTGAGTCCCTCGGGGCGAGCGTGCTGAGAATCTGCGGCGGCATCTTCACAAAAATTGCCGACATCGGCAGCGACCTCATGAAGATCGTTTTCAAGATCAAAGAGGACGATGCGCGGAATCCGGGCGTGATCGCCGACTGCGCGGGCGACAACGCCGGCGACAGCGTGGGGCCGACGGCCGACGGGTTCGAGACCTACGGGGTGACGGGCGTGGCGCTGATCACGTTCATCCTTCTAGCCGTCAAGGCGGAGTTCATGTGGACGTTCATCGTGTGGATCTTCGCGATGCGCATCGTGATGATCCCGACCTCGATCCTCTCGTGGAAAATCAACACCTGGATCACCAAGGGCGTCTTCGGCAAGCACAGCCATTTCGATTTCGAGCACCCGCTGACCATCCTGGTCTGGCTGACGTCCCTGATGTGCGTGGCGGTCAGCTACATCGTGAGCTGGTTCATGCTGGCCCCGCATTTCCCGACCCTGTGGTGGAAGCTCTCGACGATCATCAGTTGCGGCACGCTCGCCGCGGCGATCATCCCCGAGCTGACCCGCGTGTTCACGAGCACGCGGAGCGCGCATTGCCACGAGGTCGTCAACGCGACCACGGAAGGCGGTGCCGGGTTGACGATTCTTTCCGGTCTGGTGGCCGGCAACTTCTCCTGCTTCTGGAAAGGGCTCACCCTTGCCATCCTGATGCTGGTCGCCTACCTCACGAGCTTGAGCACGCTCGGGGATTTCATGACATTTCCCGCCGTCTTCGCCTTCGGCCTGGTGGCGTTCGGAATGCTCGGTATGGGGCCGGTGACGATTGCCGTGGACAGCTATGGCCCGGTCGCGGACAACGCGCAGTCGGTTTTCGAGCTTTCCACGATCGAGCAGATTCCCGGCATCGCGGCGGAGGTCCAGCGCGACTTCGGGTTCATCCCCGATTTTGAAAAAGGCAAGCTCCTGCTCGAGGACAACGACGGGGCCGGCAACACGTTCAAAGCCACGGCCAAGCCGGTGCTGATCGGAACGGCGGTCGTCGGCGTGACCACGATGATCTTCTCGCTCATCCTGATGCTCAAAAACCACTTCGGGTGGACCGACCTCTCGAACCTGAGCATCGTCGATCCGCGGATCATCCTCGGGCTGATGATGGGCGGGGCGGTCGTCTATTGGTTCGCCGGGGCCTCGCGCCAGGCGGTGACCACCGGTGCCTACCGCGCGGTCGACTACATCAAGCGCAACATCAAGCTCGGCGACTCGGACCGCGCGTCGGCCGAGGACAGCAACGCGGTCGTCAAGATCTGCACGAAGTATGCCCAGCACGGCATGGTCAACATCTTCGCGGTCGTCTTCTCGCTCACGCTCGCGTTCGCGAGCTTCGACCCGATCTTCTTCGTCGGCTACCTGATCTCGATCGCGATGTTCGGGCTCTACATGGCGATCAACATGGCGAACGCCGGCGGATGCTGGGACAACGCCAAGAAAATCGTGGAAGTCGAGCTGAAGCAAAAAGGCAGCGCGCTGCACGACGCGACCGTGATCGGCGACATCGTCGGCGATCCCTTCAAGGACACCTCCTCGGTGGCCCTGAACCCCATCATCAAGTTCACCACCCTGTTCGGAATCCTAGCCGTGGAAATTGCCGTGAATTCCCCGCGCGGGATCTCCCTCGGGATCGGCATCGTCTTCCTCCTCATCGGGCTCGCCTTCGTTTTGCGTTCGTTCTACGGGATGCGGATTTCCACCCTGCACCCGCAGGCCCATATCGATTTCAACGAGAAACGCTCCGCCGCCGCAGATGCCCTGGAGGCCGTTTCCTGAGAAAAAGTGGAGTAAGAAAGATCAGATAGACACCGCCCCGGTCTCCTGCTGCCGTGCGTTGTCTACGCGGCGTGGAAGAGCGGGTGAAGGCTTGCGGCGAGTTCCCGTAGTTCCCGCGACTGCGATTCAGTGAGCGGCGAGACTCCCGGTGCAAGATCCAGAGCGAGCCGGAACAAAGCCTCGTCGCCGGGGGGCAGCGCAGCGGTGACCGGCTGGCCCAGCGTGAACCGGAGCGCCAAATCCGCCTCTTTTCGGTCGGTCAGCGGCTGATACCAGCACTTGGGATATACCTTCCGTTCCGGATCATTCTCCGGCCATTTCTGGCGCGCAAGGGCTTTGAGCGCCAGGCACGCCATGCCCTTCGACTGCGCCCGCTCCATGATCTGGGGCCCGAAATTTCCCGCGAAGTAATTGGCGAAATTCACAGGAAAAAGGATCGAGTCGAAATCGAACCGATCCATCGCAGCGAAAGCGGCTTCGACCGAGTGGGCGGAGAACCCGATGTGGCGGATCTGTCCGGATTTTTTCGCCTCGGTGAGGACCTCCATCGCGCCTCCCTTTGCGAAGACCGCGTCGATGTCCTTGGCGACATCCGTCACCGCGTGCAGTTGGTAGAGGTCGAAGTAATCGGTGCGGAGCTTTTCGAGCGAACGCTTCATCTCCCCCGCCGCCTCCGCACCGGTGCGCTTTTGGGTTTTGCATGCGAGAAAGACGTCCTTCCGGTGCGGGTCGAGGGCTGGCCCGAGCCTGTCCTCGGCATCACCGTAGGATGGCGCAACATCGAAGTAATTGACGCCCCGCTCGACAAATTCTGAAACGATGCGATTCGCATGGTCCTGATCGGCATCTTTCACAACGATCCCGCCCATACCGATGATGGAAAGTTGGACGCCCGTTTTGCCGAACTCCCGGCGAGGAAGAGTCGCGGCATTAGACGTCAACCCGACTGATTCACAGAGGGAGGGTTCGATCGCAAGGGCAGCCGTCGAGAGAGCCGCGGTCCTGAGAAAGCCGCGCCGGTTGCATCCGCCGGAGGCAGGGGAATCCATGCGGGGAATCAAACAAACAACCCGGACAAAGTCAAACGGTCTACAGAATGGAATGAGATGGGGAGCCGTCCTCTCTCCACATTCCAATCACCGAAAATCGGACCGGAGGGATTCGAACCATCCTGCAAAAAGACAGAACAATCACAAGGTCGCTCAGTTAAGGAATCACTGGAACCTGCGTGTGCACAAATAGGCGCACAGATTTCAGACTAACTTGTTCGGGACTTGTCCCTTGTAGTCGCTTCCTCGCCGAGGCTCTCCCATCCGCTTAAGGCGGCGATTCCCGCCATTATTCTTTTGTCCACCGCTGCAATGGAGGGCGAATCATGACCGATGCGTTTTGCATCGGGGTCACATGCTCTGGAAAGGAGGTGATAAATCATGGAGAAACTCACTGAACTCCTCAAATAGTGGCGTGATTCCTTGGGCGACACAGTGCCGGCAAAGCACCAGTCGATCATGTTCTTTGAAAAGTGAAGTTGCAGCCGCTGACGCTCCTTATTGAGAAGGCCGAAATCTTCCCTTGAAGTCACCGGACATCCATTTACTCTCGCAGCAATCACATGAAAATGCTCTTCCTCACAGCACTTCTCACACTTGCACTGAGCCCCGCTCTTGCCTTCGGCGGGACCATCAAAATCCCCAAGGACGAGCCGGCGGCCACCTTGAACATTCCCGATTCCTGGGAGCCGGAGGATGCCGACGATGGAGTTCTTGCGGAGTCGCCTGACAACGTGGCCACGATCTTTTTCAAAGCCGTTGCCACGGAGAAGGAGATGGGATCCCTGATCGATGACAGCATCGATTGGCTGACCAAAGAGCACGACGTCAAAATCGACGAAGCTTCGAAATCCGAAAAGGACTTTGAAGATTCCGGGCGGAAATGGAGTCGCATCTCATGGGATGGCGTGAGCAAGGAATGGGGCCCGGCCGTTGTGGGCTTCCTGTTCACCGATTTGGGCAACGGCAAAGTGCTGACCGTCACTTATTGGATTTCCAAAAAGGATAGCGAAAAAAACCTCGATATCCTTGCTAAGATCTTCTCGAGCGTGAAGGCGGTCGATTAAACCCGGATTATGCAGTAGAGTAATTGAAGATCGGGGCTGGCGTCGATCTGGCTGAACTCGAAGCCGCTGGTCACATCCTCATCGACGAAGTCCGCCAAGGACTCGACTTCCTCGTCGTCTCGGACCAGAAAGCTCAAAGACCAAAAAAGCAAAAAAGCGCGGCATCCCCCTCATCACCGAGGAGGAGATGAATGCCCTCCTCTGATCACCGTCAGCACTGACCAAACTGCTGGGAATTCCTTGTCACGCTGTATTTCAAGGACTTACAAAAAGATTAATAGTTATTTTCACGTAAGTCTTTGACCGACGTTTTGCTCTTGGAAGTCGGTCATTCACCCCTCTCGGGAGATCGAGTCCTACGCGTCTATTCCGTTCCATCCCAATATTCAGAGGCTGCGTGGGATTACTTGCTTGCGGAGTTGCCTCAAGTCC
>QYQL01000126.1 GCA_007280915.1 Verrucomicrobiaceae bacterium
AGGACGAACATGATGGGCAGCAGGAACGCCGCCAGATCCCATAGGTTTCTCATGGTGGTTATTTCTTTGGCCCGCTGAACAGGCTGATGATGGCCGACAGGACGATGCCGAGACCAATGAAGGTCAGGCCGGCGCCAATCGGGCTGAGGTCCATCGGAATGGGACACCCACCTCCGGCGCAACCGCCAAGGAGCGGCAGCAGCAGGAGGGTGGATGCCACGGCAACGGTTACGGCGATTTTCATGCCCCACCGCCTTTCCAACACTCGTTGAAGAACTCGCACGAGGCACACTGGAGCCCCGGCGATGGCACGTAATCCTCCCGCTCGACTCCGTCCACGTAGGACTCGATCAGGCGGAAGAGCTTTGTGCGCTGCACCTCGGTGATGGCCGGGGCTTCGCTCACGACCAGCTTGGGAACTTTCGTTTTGACCAAGTGATGGAGCTCGAAACCCGACTCCTTCTTTCCCGTGGCTTCCCGGTAGAGGAGACCGTAGGCGGTGAGCTGGGTTTCGTTCCGGTGGATGACCTGCTCGGCATTCGGGGTGGCGGCGGATGTTTTGAAGTCAACGATCCGCCCTCCCGGGCGCACGAGGTCGATGATTCCCACAAGCGATGGCAGTCCGTGCTTGGCCAGATCGGCCTCGACACGAACCTCCACCGCCTCGGGCTTTTCCACGGCCGGGATCGGCGTGTCGCGGAGATACATGTCAACGAGGCCCCAGGCTTTTTCCTGCTGGGCGTCCTCGTCGGCATCCCACGCCACCGGCTCCTCTTCCTGCCCGGTCACCCAGTTCATGAGGAACCCGGCCTTGAGGGCCTCGGCGTCATGCGGCTGCCCCCGCCAGCGAGCCGTGCTCCACTGCTGGAGCGCGGCATGGACCGCCTTGCCCACGAAGAGCGCGGCGGTCGCCGGTTTGACCAGCCCCAGAACATACCGGAAGAAGAATTTCATCCGGCACGAGTGGAAGCAGTTGAGGCGGCTGGCGGACACAACGCCCGTGAGGTCATCCGACGGGGCGGAGCTCACGGTCGGTTGAAGTGCGAGGGCGATCACCGCGCACCTCCGTTCGCATATTGGCGGCGAGGCGGTGCCGTGCGGCTGCGGGGACGCGCGGTGGGCTTCCGTCCGCCGTGCTCGTCGAGGATGCGGTCGATGAGGCCGGATGCCTGGAGCTTGTTCAGCTCCCGGACCCCGACACCGAACATCTCGCGGCTGGTGTCATCCACCTGCCCCTTGTCGAGACTGTGCTCGTCCACAAGTTTGAGGATGAGTTCCTGCTGCTTCTCGGAGCAGGCCCAGGCATCGCCATTGGCGGCGTGGCCGTTGGAATGGCCGTTTGCGGTGTGACCATTGGTGGAGCCGTTGGTTTTGCCGGTGCGGCCGTATCCCTCCTCGGGGACGAACCCTGTGTGCTGGATCTCGTCGTCCACACTCTGCTGGAGCGACTGGTAAAGGCGGGAGCTTTCCCCCGCCACGTCGTCGATGCTGCTGATCTCGGTCTCGACGCAGACAGAGAACTGGTGGCTCGAATACCCCGGCAGGCCGAGGCGCTTCGAGTAATTGGCAATGAGTTTGAGTGCCATGGTTTTCCTTTCGTTGGTTGAGGGCACAAAAAAGCCCGACCGTTGCGGGTCGGGCTGGTTGTGCCGGATTGATTGATTCAGGCAGCGGCGGTTGCCGTGTCTGGGTTGTTGGCTCTACGGATCGGGATCGGATCCTCGCAGATCCGGTTGAGCGACGCCTCGATGAGCCGGTCGTTGAGGACCGTCATCGGGACGCGCAGATCGCGGGCTGCGAAATACAAACGCTTGACCAAATCCCGCCGCAAAGTCGGTGAGTAGTATCCCCGTCTGGGCATGCTTCCTTTCCGTTTGAGGTTGGCGTGAGACAGACACCTGTCCGCTCAAAGTTCTATAACGCGGGAAATGCCGCCATTTCAGCGTGCTCTGAGGCGCTCGCTACGCCGCGCCTCGGAGCACCCAGCAATACCGACATACCCGGCTAAAGACAAAGTCACCGCGACGCTCATCAAAGGGCTGCACATCGACAGCATCTCCCTCAAGCAGTTCTATCTGGGCGAGGCCCTGAAGTTGCTGGATCCGACGCCTACAACGCCCAGGTGGCGAAGGACGTCGACATGGGGCTACAATGAGCTGCTTCTGTGGAGACAGAGGCTGGGTGATGTTGGTGGGGACTGGTGGTCCAAACCGCAAGATCCCCTGCCCGGACTGTCAAAAGCCCCAGGAGAAATGCGCTGTCTGCGGACAGCCAAACGACGGTGGGAAGTGCGGCGAAACACCGGTGTGCTTCACCTGCTACAATACCGGCAAGCTGGCCGAGTGGGAGGCCGAACAGGAATTCGGCGGAGGGTGGAACAAGAATGAGCCAAAGGGGTGAAGCGGAGGCAGGCCCTTAACACCGCCAACAAATTACCCGGAAAAAGTTGAGAATTCACAGTGAATGATGGTGAACTGTCTCATTCACTCATCATTGTGGATGAAACATAACAGTCTCGAGGCGTCGAGATGGCGGTTTTATTGCGAAACCGCCATGTTGCTACGTTGATTTTCAACCACTTGCAACATGCCTTATTGAGACTACGATAGAACAGGTAAAAAAAGTACTACCTTGCCTATGCAGAGGAGGAGCCCCTTAAAGGATCTCCCGGCGCCGACAGGTGTATCGTGTCCCGACCCCGTCCTGGGGCCGGGACACGCAACAAACCAAACATGACCATTATTACCGTCGTCCACCGTGACGACTTTTGGATCGTCTTCCACACTCCCGGGAAGGCAATGACCGGGTCTTGCAATTTTCCTACGCCGACCGGGCCGACAAGGGCTTGGTGGAAGGTCTGGTCTCCCGGCTCATCAAATGGAGGAGACCGGCCGGCTGCCCCGCCACCAGAGGGTGGACATCACGGAGAAGTTCGTTCTTGGAGGGAGATGACGGACGGCATTCAGGGTCTGTTCACGACCGGCATGGTTGTCTTGCAATGCGCAATTTTCGATCTGAACCAAGAATATCGGAATGGATTTTGAGCATCAGGCACCATCAGCCCGGAACGACTTGGGCAAAAATGAGACGTGCACTCAGACAATTTTCCTGACAATTCCTGACAAACTTTTTCCAATTCGATCAAATTCGATCCAACTTGTGTAAAAACCAGCACCTGCCCGCAGACCCTTTATTTATGAGGTTTCCCGAGGGAAACGAGGGGATAGAAAAAGCGCGGTGAGGGAGGGATTCGAACCCTCGGTAGCCTTTTGGACTACGGCGCTTTAGCAAAGCGCTGCTTTCGACCACTCAGCCACCTCACCTGTTGAAGGCCGAGTAGTAAAACGGAAAACCGCGGCGCGGTCAAACGCCTTTACTTTGGGGCGGGGGGATTTCCAGCAGGAGACGGAACGCCGAGGCGGGCGAGAATGACCGGATAGGTGGTGGATGTCTTTGCGTCGGGCTGATTCACGTCAACTATGTCGTGTGGGACTCCGTCGGATTTCGGGAACTGGAAAATCGTGACACGACCCGGGTTTTTGGCGGCCCATTTTGCGGCGAGTTGATCGGTGAGGGCGTTGTTCGCTCCGATGTCGGTGGCGGTGGTCAGGATGTCGAGCCGTCCGGCTTTGAGCGGGCCAATGTCCGCGCGGACATTGCGCGCGAGCTGGACGGTATCGGCCATGCAGCGGGTGCCATAGCGCGGATAGGCATACGGAGGTCCCGGGTTCTTTTCCTTGAGGTCGTCGTTCCACCATTTGTAGAAATTCGGAGTCCTTGAGAGGATGGCGGACAGGGCATCGACAACCGGCACGGGATAGCCGTAGAGGCTGAAGAACGGGGACATGATGAGGACCGACTCGATGCTGTCGCGGTTTTCGGCCATCCATGCCGCAGCGACGGCGCTTCCCGAAAGCCCGGCCATTGAAATGCGGTCACCGAGTCCAGCCGCGATATCGAGCCCGATGGCAGCCTGATCGAGGAGGTCCTGACCGGATTGCATTCCCTGGATCTCGTTCATCCGGTCGGCATAGCCGGCATAGCGGGCGCGGGGGATCACGACATTGGCCCCGGACGCAAAGAGAATTTTTGCGAGAGGAACAAATTGCTCCGGGCAATTCGTGAGGCCGTGGAGCAGAACAAACACCCGGTCGGTTTTGTGGCCATGCGTGAACATCCGGCTGCGACCCCCGGGGCACAAGGGGAGTGCCGCCTCGGCTTTTTCAACGGCCTCGAATTTCTTCAGGGCGGCGGTGTAATTTTCGGCGGGGTGAGGAGCGGGGGAAAATCCCGGCACCCGGAACAGCCAGAATCCCAGTGCTGCCAACGCCAGCGCGATGATCCATCGCTTTTTCACCGGCAAAATTTCGGCGCCCAGGTTGGCTTGCGGAGCGCCTGCAAAACAAATGCCGCTCCCAGCAGGACGAGAAACAGCGACAGGAACTGCCCGCGGGTGAGCGCCATCGTGAGCGGGGCGTCGGGCTCGCGAAACATCTCTCCGATGATGCGCAGGACTGCGTAGGCGATGAAGAAAACTCCGGTGAGCACGCCGTTCGGCAACCGGAATCGTGTTCGCAGAATCCAGAGAAGCAGGAAGAGGACAACTCCTTCGAGAAAGGCCTCGTAGATCTGCGAGGGATGCCGCGGGGAAAGCGTTGCGGCGAGGTGTTCGCGCAGTTGCGGCGAGTGTCGGACATTATCCACGATATTCGCGACCGCTGTCCATTGCGGGTTGATTCCGCGGGCTTCGGCGAGGGCCAGCTGGACCGTCTCCGGCGGAGCGTCATAGAGTTCCTTCGGAAACTGCACCGCCCAGGGTGTGCTCGCCACGCGGCCGAAGAGCTCCCCGTTGATGAAGTTCGCACACCGCCCGAAAAAAAGGCCGAGCGGCGCGGTCACAACAAGGTTGTCCCCGATGTTCAGCCAGGAAACATGCTTCATCCGGGAATAGACGAACGTAAAGATCACGACCCCTAGCATCCCGCCATGACTTGACATCCCGCCATCCCAGAATTTGAAAATCACCAGCGGGTTCGATGAGAACGCGGGCCAATCGTAGAAGAGCATATAGCCGAGGCGGCCCCCGAGGATCACTCCGAACAAGGCGACGCCAGTGATGAAATCGCCCACCTGGGCCGGAGTCAGATCCGAGTATCCTTTCCGCGCCAGCCAAAGATAGAGCCAATATCCTGCGACAAACGCCGCCACATAGGCCAGTCCATACCAGCGGAGTCCAATGCCATTCCCGAAATCCAGCAGGAACGGACTCAAATCATGGACGTAATAGCCGAGGAGCATCACAGGCGCAGAAGATCGCGGGAGAGGGCCGGTCTGACAATCCAAATGAACACCTCCCGAATCCTCCCGGCAAACGCAAAATCTCCCCTGCCTCGACAGGGCAGCGGCAGATAACTCGTCGCCTTCATCTCATTTCTTGAGTTTGTTCTGTTCGACAGTCCATTCGACCAGTGTCAGTCTTCCTAATTTGTCAGGAACTAGTTCAATGATCTTCTGCCCATTGGTAAATCGGATTCCTCCGTCGAGATCCGGTGAGATTTCAACCGGCTGCACCTGTTTTTGATTTCTCCAGTGCTTCGAGTCAGTGCTGCTGCGACCAGAAACAGTTTTTATGTCTGTTTCTCTGACTCTTTGCTTTGTCATCACCTGAAAGCGGAATGCCGAGGGGTTCCGTGTGTCGTTCATCACTGAGACTTCGTCAGTAATCCTTTCGATGATGATACCCGGGCCACTCTCTGTCTCGATCTCTGATTTTGGCGGCGATTCAATTCCGTCGCCTTCGGCCGGAATCATCAATTCAGCCAGCAAAGCGGTCATCCCGCCCTCAAGCAAACGCTCAAGATGAGGGCCGAGAACCCTCGCTCGATCCAGCGTTTGAAAAGGAGCGGCCAGAATCTTGCTGGCCTTATTGTCGACCAGAGTAAGGATATTTTTCGGTTTATCGAGCCTTTCAACATTTCCTTTCACAAGCTTCCAGTTGGTATCTGTTTTTCGAGTGGCAGCCTCCCATGTCAAATCACTCGTTGAAAGCGGGTCTGCAGTGGATAAATATCCAAAAAAGTAGCCGCCTGCTGTTTTAACGATCGCGAGCGGCAACTTTCTTTTGGATGGAGCAACCCAAGAACACACCATTTCGCCCCTGCGGTTCGACAAAATTGGAACACTGCCATCGAATGGGTCTTTCAGTATCCAATTTGCCCGGGGTGACTGTTCTTGAAGCTTGGAAGCGTCTGGCAGCTTTTCAGCGACATCGGATCGAACTCCTGAACCGTTCCACCAACTCGAATTGCCAATTGAAGTAAAATCGTAACCTTTAACAACGCTGTAGTGCTTTTCAGCAAAGGCCCTCAGTAACTGGACTCCTGAAAATTCCCCACCGCTGCG
>QYQL01000010.1 GCA_007280915.1 Verrucomicrobiaceae bacterium
TCCGCCAGCTCTTCCACCAACTCAAATCCAAGGCCACCGCACTCGGCACCCGGCGAACCAGCAAAATCGAGTGGACCCAGAACACATGGAATCCACTTCAGGGCTGCACCCGGGCGTCCGAGGGCTGCGACCGCTGCTATGCCGCCAAGTTTGTGGCCACACGCGGGAGAGACATGTATCCTGGCCTCGCTCTCAAAAGAGGGGACTCTTACGCTTTCACCGGGCAAATCCTCCTGCTCCCAGAACGGCTGGGCGACCCGCTGTTGAACAGAACCCCGACGAGATACTTCGTGAATTCGATGTCGGATCTGTTCCACAAAGACGTGCGGGAGGACTTCATCTCCGCCGTCTTCGATGTCATGGAGAGAGCACCCTGGCACACATTCCAGGTCCTGACGAAACGCCCGGAGCGCATGGCCGCATTCACACAAAAGCGCTACAGGAACTGCGCTCCGCTGCCGAATATCTGGCTCGGCACCTCGACGGAAAATCAGCAGCACTTCGACGAGAGGATTGGGCACCTCCGGCAGGTCAAGGCAGCGATCCGGTGGCTGAGTTGCGAACCCCTACTCGGTCCGATCAAACTGAGTGGCACCGCAGACATCGATTGGGTGGTTGTCGGCGGAGAATCCAAGGGCGGTCGGACGATGGACAAGAAATGGGCGACGAGCCTCAGGGACCAGTGCAAAAAGGGGGAGACCCCGTTCTTTTTCAAACAGTGGGGCGACTTCAATGAGGAGGGGGCACCGCAGAAAGAAAAGAAGGACGACGGGGCCAAGCTCGACGGAAAGATCCACCACGAGTATCCGAAGCCGCGCGAGTGACGGGCTCACTCCCGGTGATTGAAGCACCCATATGCCTCACAGCAGATTTACGGAGGGAAATTCTCGCCGGTTTTCCACTCTCCTGCTATGGCATCATCTCCCACGGTGCCCGAATCCGGATGTCTCAACCGCATGATTGCCGACACGATTACTCTCAGCCAACTCGAATCCCATCTCTGGGAAGCGGCGAATATCCTGCGCGGGCCGGTGGACGCGGCCGACTTCAAGAGCTACGTCTTCCCGCTGCTTTTCTTCAAACGCATTTCCGATGTCCACGATGACGAGCACGCCGCCGCGCTCGCGGAATTTGCCGGTGACGAGGAAGCCGCCCTGTTCCCGGAAAACTACCGCTTCCAGGTCCCTGAGGACTGCCACTGGCGCGACGTCCGGCAGGTCACGACAAATGTCGGCCAGGCACTCCAGACTGCCTTGCGCGGCATCGAGCAAGCGAACCCGCACACGCTTTACAGCATTTTCGGTGACGCCCAGTGGACGAACAAAGACCGGCTCTCGGACGCCCTGCTGCGCGATCTCATCGAGCATTTCTCCCGGCTGCCCCTGGGAAATGCCGTCACCGAGGCCGATGTGCTCGGCCAAGCCTACGAATACCTGATCAAAAAATTCGCGGATGCGACCAACAAAAAAGCCGGCGAGTTTTACACCCCGCGCTCGGTCGTCGAGTTGATGGTCCAGTTTCTCGACCCCGGCGAGGGAGATTCCATTTACGACCCGACATGCGGCACCGGTGGCATGTTGCTGGAGGCAATCCAGAACGTCCGGCGCAAGCACGGGGACGCCCGCACGCTCTGGGGCAAACTTTACGGGCAGGAGAAAAACCTGACCACCTCTGCCATCGCCCGCATGAACCTCTTCCTCCACGGCGCTTCGGACTTTCAGGTCGTCCGTGGCGACACCCTGCGGAACCCGGCCTTCTTTTCCGGCGACAACCTCGCCACCTTCGACTGCGTGATCGCGAATCCCCCGTTCAGCTTGGAAAAGTGGGGGGAGGAGGCATGGGCCAGCGATCCCTACGGCCGGAATTTTGCCGGGATGCCTCCGGCCAAGAGCGGCGACTACGCATGGGTGCAGCACATGATCAAGAGCATGGCCCCCAAGACCGGTCGCATGGCGGTTGTCCTGCCTCACGGTGCGCTGTTCCGCATGGGCAAGGAGGGCGACATCCGCAAAAAACTCCTCGGCATGGATCTGTTGGAGGCGGTCGTCGGCCTCGGCCCGAATCTCTTTTACGGCACCGGGCTGGCCGCCTGCATCCTCGTCTTCCGGCAGAAAAAGTCGAAGGACCGGAAAAACAAAGTGCTCATCATCGACGCCTCGAAGGAATTCAAAACCGGACGCGCTCAGAACGAACTCCTCCCCGAGCACGTCGAACGCATCCACGCTTGGTATCGCGATTACCGGGATGTGGAAGGGGTCGCACGCGTTGTCCCCCTGGACGAGATCGCCGCCAACGACCACAATTTGAACATCCCTCGCTACGTCGAGCCGAAGGTCGATCAGGATGTGCTCACCGTGGAGGAGGCGATGAAGCGGCTGCGCAAAAGTGCAGAGGCGGCATTCGCGGCTGAGGAGAAACTTGTTACGCTGCTGAAGAGGGAAGGATTGTTGGTATGAGCGCGATCAATCCTGAGCAGTTTCGCCTCCTTAAACTGTCCGCTGAACGGTTGTCTGAAAAGGACTACAATCCTTATCTGAAGCTTCGCATGCTTCTCACGGAGCAGCCTCTGGGTTATCGCTCAGCGTTTGAGCCATTGTTCAGATCATTTTTTGGCATGAACCGAGCTCATCTTGGCGATTCTTTCCTACAAGCATTTTTCGATCACCTCTTCAAGTTGAGGAAGCCCATAAACGGGCAATCCTATAGTCGGATTCTTTCTGATCTTGCCAAGCACAAGCGCAAGAAAGGCGATGCGGCAATTCAGTTTTCGTTCGTGAGTAAGTTTGTTGCTATTAACGATGAATCGCAGCCCATCATCGACAAGCATATCTCCGATTTCTTTGGCATCAGTGCTCCACGAAAGGGCGGCCTCCAGTTTCGAATCAATGGTTTTATTGAGAACCTTACTCTGCTGAAGAGCATTTACGGTGCCTGGAAATCTGAGCCCGCCGTCAGAAGTCTTCTGGCCAATATTCGCCGCAAGAAACAGGATCTATCGGGTTTCACCGACGAACGCATCCTCGATCTGCTCGTATGGCAAGTGGGGCGGCGCAAGCTCTGGAAAGATTCAGCCCAATGACCCGCATCACCCAGCAACAGCTTGAATCCTACCTCTGGGGAGCCGCCGTGCTCCTGCGGGGCACGATCGATGCCGGGGACTACAAGCAGTTCATCTTTCCGCTGCTGTTCTACAAGCGCCTGTCCGATGTCTTCGACGAGGAGACCGTGACGGCATTGCGCGACTCCGGCGGGGACCAGGACTTTGCGATGTTCCCGGAGAACCACCGGTTTCAGGTGCCGCCGGATGCACATTGGCGGGAGATCCGCAAGGTCAGCCGGGATGTGGGCCGCGCACTCCAGCAGGCGATGCGGACGATTGAGACCGCCAACCCGGAAAAGCTCTACGGCATTTTCGGCGATGCTCAGTGGACAAACAAGGATCGCCTCCCTGATGCCATGCTCCGCGACTTGATCGAGCATTTTTCCACGTTGGAGCTCACCGTCGCCCGACTTCCCGAGGACGAACTTGGCCAGGGCTACGAGTATTTGATCAAGAAGTTCGCCGACGATTCCGGGCACACCGCCGCCGAATTTTACACGAACCGCACGGTCGTTCACCTCATGACCGAAATGCTCGACGTCCAGCCTGGCGAGTCCGTCTATGACCCCACCTGCGGCACGGCAGGCATGTTGCTGTCCTGCGTCGCCCACCTCCGGCACCAGAGCAAGGAATGGCGGAACGTGAAGCTCTTCGGGCAGGAGCGAAACCTCATGACCTCATCCATTGCCCGGATGAACTGCTTTCTCCATGGAATCGAGGATTTCCGCATTGAGCGCGGCGACACCTTGGCCGAGCCGAGATTCGTCGAGGGCGACCGGCTCCAGCGATTCGATGTCGTTCTCGCCAACCCGCCCTATTCCATCAAGCAGTGGGACCGGGATGCCTTCGCCTCCGACCCGTGGGGCCGCAACCTCTACGGCACTCCGCCCCAGGGCCGCGCCGACTACGCATTCCAGCAGCACATTGTCAAAAGCCTGAACCCGAAAACCGGCCGGTGCGCCGTCCTCTGGCCGCATGGCGTCCTGTTCCGGCAGGAGGAGGCGGACATGCGCCGAAAGCTCATCGAAACCGATCTCATCGAATGCGTCCTCGGGCTCGGTCCGAACCTCTTCTACAACTCGCCCATGGAAGCCTGCGTCGTCATTTGCCGCACGGCCAAACCCAAAGCCCGTCGCGGAAAGATCCTCTTCATCAACGCGGTCAACGAAGTCACCCGCGAACGCGCCCAGAGCTTCCTCACGGACGACCACCTCCAGCGCATCGTCCGGGCCTATCAGGATTTCAAAGATGTCCCCGGCTTTACCCGCGTCGTTCCGGTCGAGGATATCCGGGCAAAGGATGGCAACCTCAGCATCCCGCTCTACGTCTCGTCCGAGTCCACCACCACGAAAGAGGATGCCGCCGAATACCGCGCCAACGGTCTTCCCTCCGCCCTCTCCGCATGGCTGGAAAGCTCCGCCGCCGTCCGCCAGAGCCTCCAAACCCTTCTTTCCCGATGAATTCCAAATCAGAGCTTGTTTTTGTCAGAAATATATCACATATTTCTGACGGATATTCCCATTTCCATGAAGAAACACGCTGATTCCATCGACGCCGCTATTCTCGACCGTATCCGGTCCGGGCCGCAGGATCGCGTCTGGACGCCTGCAGATTTCCTTGATCTTGGTCCGCGTGCGGCTGTGGACAAGGCGCTCTCGCGCAACGGCCAGTCCGGTCACCTCCGCCGCGCCGGGCGCGGGCTGTATCATATCCCCCGTCACGACCCCATCATGGGCAGCATTGGCCCCAGCTTTGACGGATGGCAGGATCTTCTGCGCCGGAAAAGCAACGGCGACATCTTTCCGACCGGCGCTCATGCAGCCAATGCCCTCGGATTGAGCGATCAGGTGCCGATGCGGCCTTGGTATCTCACCACCGGTCGGAGCTGCCGCATTCGGCATGGCAAATCCGAGACCGTCCTGCGCCATGTCTCGCCGCGTTTTGTATCAACGAAAAATCCGACGAGCGCACGGGTGATCCTTGCCCTGCGATGGATCGGCAAGCGCTTAGTGGATGATGATGTGATTGCGAGACTGCGCCGCCACCTCTCGCCAGCCGACCGCGCCAGTCTTACCGCCGATGCGGCATGCGCTCCCGCCTGGATCGCCGACATCTTCCGCCGTGTCGCAACCGAACAGCCCGCTTCTTGAGATGATTGCGTTTATTCAATGCCACCGCATGAACGCCACTCCTGCCGGAACCATGATTTTCACCAGAAACAGCCATTCTTACCGGACAGTAATAAATGCCATTTCCAGTAAAAACAATTGCTTTTTTACTGAAGACATGCATTCTTACTGAACAGTGAAAGAAGATCAATCCAGTAAGAGCTTTACGATACGCCACGAAAGCGAATTGGCAGGGCCCTTCCGCGAACTGCTGGAATCGGACCCGGATTTGCATTGGAAGATCACGGCATCAGGGAGCTACGACCGCCCGGAAGCCATAGAGCTGGAGCTGGACGGCAAGCGATTGCCTTACGTGCCCGTTTACGACCTCAAGCCCAGTTTTTCCTGGCTGGAAAGTCTCTCTGCCAGAAATGGATCTCCCCTCCTGCTGGTCACCCCGACGTTATCCTCCCGAGTGCTGGAGTTTTGCAAGCAACGTGGAATCGCGGCGACGGATCTCAATGGCCGCATTTGGCTCCGGGCACCCGGCTTGCTGGTGGACCGCCGCCCGCTGCCGGGCAGGGATTTCCGGTATGAGCTGGAGCCGCGCAATGTGTTCGTGGGAAAAAGCGCCCGTATCATTCGTGCCCTCCTCACCGATCTCGACCGGACTTGGAATCAGTCGGAACTGGTCAAACGCACCGAAGCCAGCTCCGGCCTCGTGTCCCGCATTATTCAATACCTCATCAGCCAGGGCTTCGCGGAAAAGACCAGCCCCCGAGAATTCCGTCTGCGCGATGGCTTGGAACTGCTGCACGCCTGGAGGGAATCCGACCGCTTCGCCAAGCGCACCATCACGCACGCCTATGCCGGTTACCTCGGCTCTCCAGCCGATCTGGCAAAGCTCCTTCAGGAGTGGGCGCGGCAGGAATCGGTTTCCATCGCCTTTACCCAGTGGATTGCTGCATGGGTGCGACGCCCCTACACCGAACCGCCGCTGGCATCCGCCTATGTTTCGCGCCTCCCCGATGCCGCAACCCTGGCATCGCACGGCCTCCGTCCCGTCACCGAAGGTGGCAAGCTCTGGCTCCACCTGCCGGACGATCCCGGACTTCTCACGGAAACGCAGTCACGCGGCGAGTTGACCCTGACCACCGACGCCCAAATCTATCTCGACCTCCAATCCACCGGGCTTCGTGGACCCGACGCGGCCGGCGCTCTCCTGGAGTGGGATGGATTCTGCAAACCATGAAATACGAGACCTACAGCGAGTATGATCCCCGGCACACCGGCTTGGCGGAAAGCGCGTTCCTGACCGTGTGGGCTGGCCTGGGCCGGTGGTGGGAGGATCTCGTGCTGATCGGCGGGCTCGTGCCGAAATATCTGTGCGGCGATCTCGCCGTCCAGCGCAACCTGCCCCGACCGGCGACTCTCGACGTAGACCTCGGCATCGCTCTCGCCGCCGATGCCAGCCAATACAGTAACCTCCTATGGGATCTTGCCGCGCAGGGGTTTTCTCCAAACAAAATCACGCCATCCCGTTACGAGAAGGTGATCAACGATTTTACCGTGCCGCTGGATTTCCTTGTCGAGAGAGCTCCGGCCACAACCGGCACGGCACAAGTTGCAGACATCACCGCTGGGATCATGCCGGGAGTGGAGCGGGCGCTGGCCACCGCACGCAGGATGACGATTTCAGGAGTGGATCTGCACGGAGCGGAGCAAAAACTCAGCGCCCGTATCTGCGAAGTCGGCCCCTTCCTTGCACTGAAGCTGCGTGCCTTTTACAGCCGCCAGCAGCCGAAGGACGCCTTCGACATCCTCTATACCATCCTCCACTACGACGGGGGCACGGATGCCGCCATTGCCGCGTTCGCCGAGGAAGTCCGCCTCGGTAACCCCGCCTGCCCGGACGCCTTGCAGACCCTCAGAAAACACTTCCCGGACGAAAATGCTCCCGGCCCCGTCAAAGCGAGCCACTTCGTTCTCGGGACCGCCGCGCCGGGCGAACCAGCGGACACCAGGTTTCTACGCACCAGCATCCGCCAGGACATGGTGGATGCGGCGGCACGTCTGCTCAACGCGGCAACCGCATGAGCGGACCCTCCCGGAACCATGATTTTCACCAGAAACAGCCATTCATATCGGCCAGTAGGAAATGCCGTTCCCAGTAAGAAAATGATGCGCGCTTCATGTGATGTAACTGCATCCGGGAAATGGTATGCCTATCGCTGTTATTCGAATTTGGCGATCTAGCGCCTATTGACATGAAGGCCATTCGCAAATTCCGCTTTGAACCCGATTACGCCGTCCCGCCCGGTGCCACGCTGAAAGAGAGCATGGAATCTCTCGGGTTGACCGAGCGTGAACTTGCTGAGCGCACAGGGATCACAGTGCAGACCCTCACCAGTATTATTGATGGCGGGGAGCTGATCACCTGCGAGACCGCGAACAAGTTGGAACTGGTCATGGGAACGCCGGCCGTCCTCTGGAATAATCTGGAGGACCAATACCGATTACAGCTTGCGCGGATGCAGCCACAACCGGAGGGAGGCATCGAATAAAATGGCAGCCTCACTCCCATCTTTCGACCACCACAGGCCCAATCCCGACTGGGCATCGCTCCCGCTCTTCGACCGCACCGGCTGGCGGCGCATGGCGTTTGGCGATTTCGCGGAGAGTATCGGGGAGAGGGCGGAGCCGAAGGATGCTCAGGAGGAGATTTATGTGGGGCTGGAGCATTTGGACTCGCAGTGCCTGCACATCCGGCGTTGGGGCAAGGGCAGCGATGTCACCGGCACCAAATTGCGCTTCCGAAAAGGAGACATCATTTTTGGCCGGCGCCGGGCGTATCAGCGGAAACTGGCCGTAGCGGAGTTCGACGGCATCTGCTCGGCTCACGCATTGGTCGTGCGGGCAAAGCCGAAAATCGTGCTGCCGGAATTCCTGCCGTTCCTGATGATGAGCGACCGGTTCATGAATCGGGCGGTCGAAATTTCTGTCGGCTCGCTCTCGCCCACCATCAACTGGACCACGCTCAAGCTGGAGACCTTCGACCTCCCGCCGATCGACCAGCAGCGCCGGATCGCGGAAATCCTCTGGGCGGTTGATGAGGTGATTCAGACCGGAGACAGACTACAGACGTCTATCCTCGATGCACGCGACACGTTCTTTGACGACGAATTGCGCAAGGGGCAAACACGGTCGCCGGAAACGATGAAGAATCTCGGCATGGCTCTCGTGAGAATAATCGCCGGCAAGAGCCCGAAAGCATCCAGCGAGCCTGCAACTATGGGCGAATACGGGGTCCTCAAAGTTAGTGCGGCAGGTGATGGGCAATTCGTTGAGACAGAGAACAAAGCTCTGCTCAGTCCTGATGATTTCGACGAATCACTCGAAGTGAAGCCAGGAATGATTCTGGTTACCCGATGCAACGCCGTGCTGGCGGGAATTGGTCGTGCTTGTGTTGTTGAGCGCACCCGACCGGGTTTGATGTTGAGTGACAAGACACTTCAACTCGTCCCAAATGAAGGTGAAACTGACAGAGGCTTCCTGCTTCAAGGTCTCCGCAGTGACCCATACCGAGGCTTTGTCGAACGCTCCTCAAACGGGACTGAGGCAAAAAACGTGTCGCAAGAAACCTTGAAGGCTTCGCCGTTTTGGCTGCCACCAATAGCAGTTCAGCGACGGATTTCAGAGCGTCTGAATGAGTTCGTTCAGGCAGCGGATGCCACTACGCTGAACCTGAAGAATCAAATCGAAATACGGACAGCCATCAAAAACAACATCTTCGCATGACCTTCACCGAATCCAACACCGTCGAGCAGATGATCCTCGATGCGGCAACATCCCTCGGCACCGGAACGGGCAACCTCCCAACCCGCGAAGACCCGCCGCCGGGGTGGGGAGGCTCGCTGGGCGAGGAATTCCTGCCGTCCCGCTGGACGTATGCTCCACAGGTTCCCCGGCAAACCACCGAGGTCATGGTCGAACCTTGGGTGCGGGAGGCGCTGATTGCCCTGAATCCCGAGATCGCCGAAGAGCCCGAGCGGGCAGACGAGGTGATCTACGCGCTCCGGGCGATCCTGCTTTCCGTCAATGCCGACGGGCTCGTGCGGGCGAACGAGAATTTCATGGCATGGTTTCGCGGGGAAAAGACGATGCCCTTCGGCACGAACGGCGAGCATGTCCCGGTGCGGTTGGTGGATTTCATCCAGCCTGACAAAAACCGGCTGACCGTCACAAACCAATGGATCTACCAGGTCGGCACGGTCACGAAGCGGTTCGACGTGGTGTTTTTGGTCAACGGCCTGCCGGTGGTCATCGGCGAAGCCAAGACCCCGACCCGCAGCGCGGTGACGTGGTTCGACGGGGCGTATCAGATCAACGAAATCTACGAGAAGGAAATCCCGGCGATGTTCGTGCCGAACGTGTTTTCCTTCGCCACGGAAGGAAAACTCCTCCGCTACGGCAGCATCCGCATGCCGATCGATCTCTGGGGACCGTGGCGCGACGACGACAACCAGCAGGAAGGGGAACTCCATTTCGTGCGGGCCACTGTGCAAAGCCTGCTCCGCCCGGAGGTCGTGCTGGACATCGGCCAGAACTTCACGCTTTTTGCCACGGACAAGAAGCACCGCCGGATCAAGATCATCGCCCGCTACCAGCAATACGAGACGACGAACAAGATCGTCGCCCGCGTGGTCGCCGGGTATCCGAAAAAAGGTCTCATCTGGCATTTCCAAGGCAGCGGCAAGAGCCTGCTGATGGTCTTCGCCGCCCAGAAGCTTCGCCTGCATCCCCGGCTCGGCAATCCGACGGTCCTGATCGTGGTGGACCGCATTGACCTCGATACCCAGATTACCGCCACGTTCAACGCGGCCGATGTCCCGAACATGGTGCCCGTGGGCGATCGGAAGCAGCTCCAGCAGCTCCTCGCCCAGGACGTGCGCAAGGTGCTCATCACGACCATCCATAAATTCGCCGAGGCGGAGGGCGTCCTGAACGACCGGAAAAACATCATCGCCATGGTGGACGAGGCGCACCGCACCCAGGAGGGCGACCTTGGACGGAAAATGCGGGCCGCGCTGCCGAACTCGTTCCTTTTCGGCCTCACCGGCACGCCGATCAACCGAGCAGACCGCAATACGTTCTGGGCGTTCGGAGCGGACGAGGACGCGCAGGGCTACATGAGCCGGTATTCGTTCCAGGACAGTATCCGGGACAAGGCGACGCTTCCGCTCCATTTCGAGGCACCGGCGGTCAAGCTCAAGATCGACAAGGCGGCGATTGACGAAGCCTACAAGCAGATCACCGGCAACCTGAGCGAGCAGGACCGCGACGACCTCGCCAAACGGGCCGCCAAGATGGCCGTGCTCGTGAAGAACCCGGAGCGCGTGCGGGCGGTGGTTGAGCACATCGTCGGGCATTTCCAGGCGAAGGTGGAGCCGAATGGCTTCAAGGCGCAGGTGGTCGTCTTCGACCGGGAATGCTGCGTTCTCTACAAAAAGGTGATGGATGAACTCATCGGTCCCGATGCCAGCGCCATCGTGATGAGCAGCGCCCAGCACGACAACCCGGAGTGGAAAGAGCACATCCGGGACAAGGACGCCGAGGAAAAGCTCCTCGATCGGTTCCGAGACCCAGCGGACCCGCTGCGGTTCGTCATCGTCACCAGCAAGCTCCACGACCCCGGCGGAGTAATCGATATTCCGCGGCGAGGTGCTGAATGCGGCTGTTCCCACACCGATGATGATCATGTTGACGGCAAATGTGGCCAGAAGGCTCGAAAGAGGTGGCGCGGAAATCACCCGGTGCACAGCCACACCGTAAACCACCAGACCGATCAACATCCCGCATATGGCAACAGCGGGCAGCGCCAGATAGGGATTGATGCCAAACCGGCTGAATGCGTGGTAGGAAACAAACATTCCCAAAGCCATCACCGCACCATGGCTCAGGTTGATCACCTTCATGACGCCCCAGATCAGACTGAGCCCCATGGCTGCGAGACCGTAAACAAATCCGAGCAGCACTCCGTCGAGCAAAGAAATGAGGATGCGCATGGGCGGCGCCGCGTTTATCGCTTCGTCATGGGGATGGCGTCCGCGTTGCTTGTTTCCGAGGGCCAGACCAGTCGCTTGGCGAGGGATCCATCGGCATCCCGCTGCCACTGGATGTAAACCATCTCATGCCCCTTCTGGAGGCCGTGCGCAGCGGGGGAGACGTCGAAGCTCAGGCGACCGTAAAACGTCATGATGTCCATGGCGTCGAGTGCCGCCTTCACCTTCTCCGTGTCCGTGGATCCGCTGTCCCTGATGGCCTTCTCCAACAGCAGTCCGGCCGCATAGCCGCCAGCGCTGTGATAAGAAGGCTCCTCATGAAATCTGGCTTGATACATGGCCGTAAAATCAGCCACGCCGGGACCATACCATTCCATGCCTCTGGATTTCGCCGCCTCTGCGGAATAGCGCGCCGAGGGCTCCCATTGGCTTGAGCCGATGACCCCGACCGCGGCTTCTCCCAACTCGGCGAACTTGGGCTCCGGAGGCGCCACAAGCAGGGCGACCATTTTCGCCTTGGATCCTTTTTCATGGAGTTGCCTGGCAAATGTCGAGGTATCGGAGAAATGACCGCCCCCCATGACGGCATCGGTATCGGGCGGAATCTTGTTGATGAAAGGAGCGAAATCCGCCGTGCCGGAGTCATACCCCTCGAAAAGCACGACCTGCAGCCCTTTGGCTTCGGCGTATTTTTTCAGTTCGGCCACAACGTCGGTCGAGAACTTGTCCTTTTCGTTGACAACGGCGAGTTTCCTGGCGCCCGGCACGCACTTCAAGAGCAGATCAACAGCGCCGGTCAGATAACGACTGGCGGGAGTGTAGGACTGATACACCAGCGTATATCCCTTCTTGTAGGAGGAATCCGAGGCCGCGCCGGCAGTAATCATGATCTTGTTTTTCAGTTGGGCGATCACGGCGGCGGCATCCGCGAGACCGCTGCTGTATGGGCTGATCAAAAAATCGGCTTTGTCCTCGCCGATGAGCTTCGAGTAAAGCTCCTGGACCCTGCTCTTGTTGCTCTCGTCATCGTAATACTTCACAGCAACCCGCGCCGATGTTCCGTCCGCGAGCGGGATCCCGCCCGCTGCGTTCACACCCTCGGCCCAAAGCGTCACGCCGTTGATCTGGCGGGTTCCCTCCACATTCAGGCTCCCGGTCCGGGACGCTGTGAATCCGACCACAATCGTTCGGGGTTCCGCCCCAGAAGCACCGGCCACCCACATGAGCATGGCGGCAAAAAAAAGCGCCGGCCTTGCTGAAAATGCCGGGCAATCAGGAGCTGAGGCGCGCCCTCCGCTCAGGCGAGCCCGGAATCGGGCACAGAGCTTCATACACTCGTCATCTGACCGTTGCACACGGGTGTTTGCAATCAAAAACACCGAAGCCATCCCGCGGGCATTGAAACAGAAGCGGGCAGACCACGAAACGGATTCCGGTCCGTCCCGTTCAGCTGCCCCGGTCACTGGTCCATCGGAGCCAAAGCGTGCCGAGCCCGCCGAGGATCAGATTGCATCCGATCATGATGCCGAAGATCACATCGCGCTCGCCGATGGTGTGTGTCAGCAGAAGAACCGAAACGACGAGCATCATGGCTCCGGTGAAAAGAGTCCCGAGCCACTGTAGGAACGGACGGCTTCGAACCGCAACCAGAACCCGCGCAAGGCCATTGATTCCGAATGCAATTCCAAACAGTCCTCCCGCCCATTGGGCGGCCATCTGGGTGTCCAGAAAAAGCGCGACGCCGGCCAGAATATTGAGAAGGGCAAAGAATATCGTCCCGAGAATCTGGCTCCAGTTTCTGCCGTGGAGGGCGTAGGTGATCTCTGAAACGCCGGATACGGCGAGGAACAGCGCAAGCACCATAACCGATCGGTGCGCCGCGATCGCGGGCGCAAGAAAACATCCGAGGCCCAGCCCGATTGCCAGAAGCGCGAGCAGGGCCGATGCGGGGGCGGTCGGGGGCTTCTCCTTCCAGAACCGGCCTTCCCGCGTCTCCTCTTCAGGTTTCCCAAGCGGCTTGAGCCCGCGCGCCTTTTCAATCCGCTCCATGCGACGGGTCACCCGATCCGCCCAATCCTGGCACTGGTTGCTGAAAAAGGAATAGTAGTGGCCATCGTCCACCTCGGCGAGTGCCTCCCGGGCGACATCCGGATGAAACGTCCGACCGACAAGCCAATACCCGTTCTGTGCGAGATCGGACAGCGTCTTGATCGGCTTGCCGTATTCCTCTTCGCTGAGAGGCTGTCTGAAAAATGGGAAAATTAGGAATAGCGATTGATCATGATACGGATCATGGCGAGAAACACCCACGCAGCTGCGCACACAGGGGAGCGTTCGTAGTCGCGGACCAAACGGCGATGCTGAACCATCCAAGCGA